>JACPZS010000229.1 GCA_016195385.1 Verrucomicrobiota bacterium | reverse complement strand
GCTACGCTCCGGCCTCCCTGCGTCCCGCACCCCCAGCCGAGGAAAGCAGACCAGGAACAACCAACAACAAAGGGGACATTCTCTCGTGAGTTAACTAGGGGACATTTCTAAAGAGTTTTGACACGAGTATCAAATCACTTGGCCGGTTTCGGCGATTGGCTTTCACCTTGAATTCACCGAAAAACTTCCAACCGACGGCTCCCCGATTTGGTCACCGCTCTCGGATGTGCCACTCACTGTGATTAACGGGTTCAACATCTTGAAGACCAATTTCACTTCTGGCAGCGGCTTTTACCGTTTGAGAAAGTGATGGCGGTCGAACAGGCGACAACCCCATTGCGCGGAAGTCACTGATTTATTTTCGCTAGATACCGCTCCGCGTCGATGGCCGCCGCGCAGCCAAGACCCGCCGCCGTGATCGCCTGGCGATACACATGATCGGAACAATCACCCGCCACAAAGACGCCGGGCACGTTCGTTTCGGTTCCGCGCTTCGGCGCGATGTAGCCGGCGTCGTCCATGTCGATGACGCCTTTGAAAAGCTGCGTGTTGGGCACGTGGCCTATCGCGACGAACACGCCAGCGCACGCGAGTTCGCTTTCCGCGTTCGTCTTCAAATTCTTCAATCTCACGCCGGTTACTTTGTCCAGTTTCGCGTCGAGCACTTCGGTCACGACGCTGTCCCACACGGGTTTGATTTTCGGATGCGCCAGCGTGCGCTCGGCCATGATTTTCGAGGCGCGCAAGGTGTCGCGCCGATGCACAAGATAAACTACCGACGCGAAGCGCGTGAGATATGTCGCTTCCTCACACGCCGAGTCTCCGCCGCCGACCACGACGAGCGGTTGATTGCGGAACACCGGCAGCGCGCCATCGCACGTCGCGCAATACGTCACGCCTTTTTTCTCCAGCAGGTCTTCGCTTTTGAGGCCGAGGTGGCGATGGCCCGCGCCGCTGGCGATGATGATCGTTTGAGTAGAAACTTTTTCGCCATCGACCGTGAGCGTGAAAGGACGTTGCGCAACCTCCACCGATTCGACTTCGCCGAACTTGACGCGCGCGCCAAATTTCTCGGCCTGCTTTTGCATCCGGGTCATCAACTCGTAGCCGTCAATACCATCGGGAAAGCCGGGATAATTTTCGACGATGCTCGTGGTGGTGAGCAATCCGCCCGGCATCATGCCGGTGATGACGAGCGGGTTGAGGTTGGCGCGCGCGGTATAGATGGCGGCGGTCAAACCCGCGCAACCGGTGCCGATGATGACGACGTTTTCCATAAAGCGCGCAACGCTAGTTTCGGGCGATGGGCTTGGCAAGCTTGGGCAACGGACAAAAAATCCGGCGCAGAGAAGAACGCGGGTTCCGCTCTACGCCGGTGCGCACCGCAAGCCGCGTTGTCGAACGCGCGGCCAAATCGTTATTGAACTTTCTTGGCGCGATAGAATTGATATCGCGACGAGCCGCCGGCTGATTCGGTGATTTGCAATATGCCAGTGGTGTTCACCGCAGTTTGCACCACGGTCCAATGCAGCAAGTCCGTCGAGCCTTCGACGACGTAATGCGCGCCAATTTCTCCCCGGATGCTCAACACCACGGCGCCGCCCGCCGCTTTCGCCGGCTGACCGAAGCGGCTGCCCGGTGCGAGCTGACGCGAACCCGCGATGACTTGGTCAACTCCGTCAAAGGAAACTGTTCCCGCGAACGCCGCGACACCACTGGTATCCGCGCCCGGTGTGGCTATGTAGGTCAATGTCCGCGGTGTGCTGTCGAGGAAGAACCAGCGCACGGTGTTTTCAGCCGGATCAAATTCTCCACTGTCGCTGATGTTCGCCGCCGTCCAGCCTGCGGGTAAAACGTCTTCGATGGCGTAACTGACCGTCCCAGCCGGAGGCGTCACCGGAATCCTCACCGTGATCGATTCCGTCGGCACGTAAGAGGCCGGCAGATCGCTGACGACATTTGCGCCCATGACGGACGTCAGCTTGAGCCGGCGCACTTCGCCGCTGGCCGGCTGCGAAGTGCTGACCCAGCAGGATGGTGGCTGCGGATGTTTTGGATCAAAAACGTAAGTGCCGCCCGCTCGATACAACAACGCTGCGCGGGTCACGTAACTGGCCGGAATTGGACTCGGTCCACTCGGCCACGCTTGACCGCGCCGGAACGCCGCCGCATAGGCGGTGAATTCGCTCAGACTGATGTTGTTGTCCGCCGGATTGTTGTCCGCCGGATGCAACAGCGAGGAATCGATGGTGTCATCGCCGACGATGGGGCTGTCCACGCCATCGGCGGACGCGAGGCCGGTGAAGTGTTTCGGCCCGGAGTCGCTGGCGGCGGGAATGACTTCGTAGCCGAGCCGGCGACTTTCACCGTCGTTGTGTTGCCCGCCGTCATGACCGGCCGTGCCGACGAAGAGCCACACGACGCGATTGTTTGCGGCGTCGTAGGTGCCGCCACCGCCAATCTTTCCAATCGTCCAGCCGGCCGGCAACGTTTCCGTCACACCGAAACTTTCGGTCCCGGGAGGAGGATTCACTTTCAGCAGGACGCGGAATTTTCCGCCAGGTGTATAGGAACCGGGCAGATCCCGCGTGACGAAGGAAGGCACAACAACGGTTAACGTCGCGGTATCGCTCATGATACTGGTCTGCGCGTCGCTCACTTTCACCGCATAAGCGCCGGCCTGTTTTCCGGTGACGCCGTTCAATCGAAGCAGCGAACCATTCTCGCCGGGCAAATCCGCTCCGTTGTGTTGCCACTGGAACTTCAAACTGCCGCTGCCAATCGCCAGCACCTTGAAGCCCGCATCGGCCCCGAGGTTCACCGTCAGGCTTTGCGGCTGCCTCGCGATGACGAGACTCGACGCGCCACCTTTCGTGAGTTTGAAACTTTTCAGGCCAATCAAATCCGCCGGAAGTTTTGGCGGCGTGCCCGCGCCACCAGTAATGACGCGGATGACCGTGGATGCACCGATGCGGCCGTTTGCGCTTTTTGCTAGATCGTAAGTCGCGCCGTCCGCGGCGGCCCACGCGCGCAATTGCACATTCGCCGGCGTGCCCGGCAAAATCGTCGGGATGACGAGCGAACTGGCGGGCACGACGTAGCCGCTGGCGATGCCCGTGCGGAACGGCACCGAGGTGCCGACCGGCTTCAAGTTGTCGCCCGAGGTGCCCGCATACAATTGTGACAGGAAGGCTTCGCCCGCCAACCGAGTGACGCCATCGACATCGAACACCGGCGCATCGATGTTCGCCGCGATGACGTGATTGTTGAAATTGATTGTTCCGCCACTCGGAGGCAAAGGCGGAAGATTGTTATCCGTCAGGTTGACGGTCGCGCTGGCTGCCGTTCCGATTTGATAAGCCGAGTTCGGACTCAGCGTCACCACGATCGTTTCCGTGCTCTCCGTTGTCGTATCGACCAGCGGAGCGACGATGAGCGCAGCGGAATTTTGTCCCACCGGGATGGTCACTACGCCGGCGAGCGCCTGATAATCCTTGCCCGCCGTCGCCGAGCCGCTCGTCGAGTAATTCACGATGAGCGCGGCTGCGCTGCTGCCCGTGCGCGACACGACAAACTTGCCGGGATCCAAACCTGTCTCCGACGCATTGGCATCAGCGGCCGTGATCGTGACGACTGGCAACGCGCCGCTCGTGAGACGAAAACTGAGCAAGCCAACAAGATCCGCCGGCAGCTTCGGCGGGCTGCCCGAGCCGCCGGTGCTGACTTTGAAGAGCGCCGACGCTCCCGATTTTCCGCCGGCGGCCGAAGCTTTCTCAAACGAACTTCCACTCACGGCTTCCCACGCGCGCACTTGGACGACGGCATCCGCGCCCGGCAACACGTTCGACAGCGTTTCCACGGTGCCTTGAATGTAGCCAGCGGCGGTGCCTGTTCGGAAAGCAACCGGTGCTCCAACAGCCTGAAGTTTTTCCGCGCTCGGCCCGCCGTAAAGTTGCGCCAGACAGGCCGTGCCCTGCAATCGCGTCACGCCATCGACGTCGAAAATTGGCGCGTCGATGTTCGATTCGATCACATGATTGTTGAAATTCACGGTGCCGCCGGTCGTCGGGGGGAGCGGCGGCAGAGCTTGATCGTCGTCCGCAATCGTCACGGTCGCAGAATTGGGCGAGCCAATTTTGTAAGCGTCACCCGCGCTCAAGGTGACTACGACCGTCTCCGTTCCTTCAAAAACACTGTCATCGATCGGCGTGACTTTGATCGTGGCTCCGGTGGCGTTGGCTGGAATCGTCACCGAACTTCCGAGTGCTTGATAATCACTCCCACTCGTAGCCGAGCCGCTCACGGAAAAATTCACCGTCAGCGCATTGGCGGTGCTCCCCGTGCGCGTCACGGTGAAGGAGCCGGTGTCACTGCCAGTTTCGGACGCGCTCGAATCTGTGACCGCAATCGTCACGGTCGGCGGCCCGCCGAGCGACAACTGAAAACCTTGCAGACCGATCAAATCAGCCGGCAGGCGCGGCGGACTGCCGATGCCGCCAGTCGCGACTTGAATCAAACCCGATACGCCGGTCTTGCCACCGGCGGCCAGGGCTTGGTTGAACGTCGAGCCATTCGCGGCGGCCCATGCGCGGACTTGAACTTGCGCGTTCGCGCCCGCAGCGACGTTGCCGATGGTCAACGTTTGCGCGACGACGTAGCCGGCGGCCGTGCCCGTGCGGAACGATGTCGGGCTGCCAACGGGCAGCAGCAAATTCGCGTCCGGCCCGGCGTAAACCTGGGCGAGAAACGCCGCGCCCTGTAATCGGGTCGCGCCGTCCACATCGAAGATCGGGGCGTCGATGTTGGAAGCGGTGACGTGGTTGTTGAAATTAATCGTGCCGCCGGATTGCGCGAGCAGCGAGCAAGCCGCAAGACAAAGCCACGCGGCGACGCCGCGCACTGCATTCGTTTTTGCGGCACGCGTTTGAGCGAAAGGAAGAAAGCCGGTTTGTATGCGGCTGAATTTAGTTTTCATAGTTCATTACATTGAGTGATTGAGACGCAGGAATCGCGCCATGCTCGAATCGTTTTCGTTCCTTGCGAATGTGGATGAGTTTGAGACATGAGTGTCCAACTCCTGGACACTTTGAACCCCGTCTGCGGTCGTGGCGGCTCGTGGATCGAGCGTGGATGCGCTTCGAGCCTCGCAGGCGTGCGAAACACCGCCAAACCTGGCACGCTTCAGTCGTGCCCGATAGTGCGCGAAGTTCTTTGATCTGCCCGTCTGCCGCGAATAATCCAGCCTGGCCATCGGCTGTTTATCGGCGGTTGGCGTGTTGGTTTAACCCGAATTCCGAAATTGGCAGGGACGCCGCAGCGCGCTGTCCCTACCTGCTTTTCCATCATCGCTACTTCGAGGTTCGGGTTTTATGTGGAAAGCGAAACAGTGCCACGCGAACACGTTGCGCGCATGGGCGAAGTTTTCGATTTGGCTTTGCCGCCCGGCGAAGAAGCTGAACAGATCAGTTCGCCAGGAACGTGCCTTCCTGTGCCTCGACCCGCAGATGTTCGCCGAGTTTTTTCGGCTCCGCTTTGAGGACGATCGTGTGCGGCCCAGCGGACAATTCGGCGCTGACTTCGCTCCCGGACTTGATGGGCTTGCCATCAATCCAAATCGTTCCTCCAGCCAGCCCTTCAAATTTGAGCGGCACCGCGCTCGCCTTCGCGAGTTGCAAGCGCGTGGCGGCGTAAATCGTTTCCGCGCCGGCCAGATCTTCCTTCAGCAAACGGCCGTCCACCGTCGTATACGCTGGCGTCCAGTCGGCGGATTTCAAATCGCCGCTGACAATTTTTTCCTCGGCCAGCTTCTTCTGGCTCTTGCCGGGCCGGTAAAGTTTCCACGCGCGCGCGACATTTCCCTTCGACGCGTCGAACGGACCGGGCTTGCCCAGTTCGCTGAGGAAGCGGAAAAGATCCATCCGCTCGGGATTCGTCAACGTGTCCACCAGGCCCGCCGGCATCAACGAGCCGCCGGTCGTGCGCGACTTGATGTCGTTCTTCGCGATGGAGATTTCCTGGTTCGCAGCGTTACGCACGATCAATTCCTCGGTCGTCTCGCGCACGAGCACGCCGCTGATGTCCTGGTCGCTCTTGGTTTGCACTACGACGGAATGATAGCCCTCTTTCACCTTCGCGTTCGGCACGAGAATCGATTCGATGATGTAGTCGAGCGGCGCGCTCGCCCCGAGTGAACTCATGTCCGGCCCGACTTTCCCGCCCGCGCCGCCAATCGCGTGACACGTCTGGCAGGCCAGCCCAGCGCGCCGGTAAATCATCTCGCCGCGCGAGGCGTCGCCTTCGCTCAACGCGCGTGAGGCGAGGCCGAGGAATTCCCATTGCGAAAATTCCGGTGCCGGCGCTTCGAGTCCCGCGCTTTGCGCAAGCGCCACGACGAGCGCCTGCTCTTTGCGCCCGCCTTCGCGGGCCGCCCGCATTCCGGCTTTGGCCATCACCGGGGGCACTCCTTTGCTTGGAAGTGCCTTCGTGATCGCCGCGCCCGCGCCTTTCACATCGAGCAACGAGCGCCAGAGATTCAACGATTCGTTTTCGTCGGCGGTCGTGTTGAGCAGTTCAATCGCGTCGCGCGCCGCGCCCTCGGCGTCCAGGCTCGTGAGCGTAACGATGGCTTGCCGGCGAATCGGCGCTGCGCTGCTTTTGCCGGCAAGCGAGCGGAGGCCGGAGAGAACTTCGCCACCGCCAATGTCGCGCAAACTGGCAAACGCAGCCTGGCGCGACTCGACTGAATTGTTCGCTTCGCCCGCGCGTTTGAGCAGTGCGGGCGTGAGGTTGGCCAGTTTCCATTGACCTGCGAGCCGGATCGCGCCCGTCTGAATATTTTCCTGACCGTTCGCCAGCAATTTTTCAATGCCGGAAAGGTCGCCCGCCGGCGTCGCCGAACGCAGTCGCCGGGCTTCGCTCAACGCGCTCAATGCGCGCAGGCTGGCCGCGTCATCGAAGCCGCCAGCGATGAGCTGGTCGAGCAGGAGCCGCAATTCATCGGGACCGCCCGCCTGGCCGATGAGTTCGATCCAGCCGCCCTTGCCGTCGCGCGTGAGCGGTTGCGTTTTCAAAAATTTCGCAAGCACGGGCGCGGCGAGCGAAGACTCGACGGCTTTGAGGCCGAATTCGAATTGGCGCTCGCGGCCTTCGGTTTTCCACGCGCCGGACTGCACGGCTTCGAGCCACGGCTTGGCGAGATCGTTGATCGTCAGCCACAGGGCGTAATCCAGAAAACTGTCCATCGGTTTGTCGAGCACGCTCAGGGCGAGTTCCGCCGAGCGCGCGGAGGAGTTGCGGGCGATGGCGCGCAACGCTTCGAGCCGCACGCGCGGATGATCATCCGCGATGCGCTCGGCGATTAAGTCAAGCGAGCCATCAAGGCGTTTTTGCCAGGCACTCAACACGCGCGTCGCGGCGGCGCGGACGCGGCCGTCTTTCGCGGCGAGAAGTTTTTTCAACAAGTCAGGCTCGACGACGTTGATCGATTGGAACATCCACAGCGCTTCAAGCAGCGGCTTCTCGGCGGTCTGTGCCGCCGTCCATTGCTTGAGGTCTTCTAGGATGTTGGTGCCACGCTCAGTCAACACGCGGCGCGTCTGCTGGCGATTGAAGCTGTTTGGTGAAAGTAGTTCCGCGAAAAGCTCCGGCGTTTGCGTGAGATGATATTTCGGCTTCGGATGCAAAGCGCCGCCTTTGTAGGTGACGCGCCAGATGCGGCCGTGAACGTGATCGCGGCGCGGGTCGCGGAAATCAACTTCGCCGTGGTTGATGATCGGGTTCGACCAGTCGGCGATGTAAAGCGCGCCGTCCGGGCCGAGTTTCACGTCGATGGGACGGAAGGTGGTGTTCGTCGTGCGCAGCAAATCCGGCATGTCCTTGGCCGTGTAGCTGGAGCCGTCTTCGCTGACGGCGAAACGCACGACGCGATTGGCGCGGAAGTCACACGTGACGATGTTGCCCTGCCAGTCTTTCGGGAAATGATCGCTGTAAATAATTTCGAGGCTGGCGAACTTGGGATAATTTCCCGGCGTGATGCTGCCAAGAATTCGCCGCGAGCCGGCGTAGGTGAGATATTCCGCGCCGGGCACGACGTAATGAATGCCCGTCGATTGCCCGCCGCCCGCGCCGTCCGTCGCGAACGACTGGCCGTATTCATCGAACTGGTGGCCCCAAGTGTTAACCAGACCTTTCATGAAGACGTCGAGTTCCATCGTGTTCGGGCGCAGGTTCAAAATGCCACCGCTGTTCAAATGCACGACGCCATGCGGTGTCTCGGTGTGGGTGTGAATGTAGATCGACTGGTTCATGTAAAGCTGGCCGTCGAAGCCCCAACGCAGCGTGTGCAAAATGTGGTGCGTATCCTCGGTGCCGAAGCCGGACAACACGATACGTTTTCGGTCGGCCTTGCCGTCGTTGTTCGTGTCGCGCAGATGCAGCAACTCCGTGCTTTGGCCGACGTAGCAGCCGCCGTCGCCCGGCTCAACGCCCGTGGGAATGAGCAGGCCGTCGGCAAAGACAGTTGATTTGTCCGCTTTGCCGTCGCCATCGGTGTCTTCGAGGATCAGAATCTTGTCGTCCGCTTTTTGGCCCGGCTCGATTTGCGGATAGACGGAGGAACTGGCGACCCACAAGCGTCCGCGCGCATCGAAGTTCATTTGGATCGGTTTGGCCAGCTGCGGATTTTCGGCGAAGAGCGTGATCTCGATGTTCGTGTCAGTTTGGAAAACTGGCAACGGCTGCGGTGTGAAAGGAAAAGTTTTTTCATCCTTATTGTCACGTTTGTCCAGCGCGACCAGTTGCTTTTTGAATTCGCCACTGACGCGGCTTTCATTACTCGCCTTGTCGTCCACAAAATCCGGCGGCGTGTCCCCGAGGCGCACGACCTCGAAGACGTGTTTTACCGGTTTGCGCAATTCGGCGATCTTCGCTTCCTCGGCGGCGACGAGGGGATCGAACTGAGGAATTTCGCGCGCGTTCTGGCCCTGTTCGTATTTGCGGAAGCCGAAGAGGTAGGTCTGGTTTTGCGGACGCCAGCGATGGAAGAAAAGTTCGTTCTTCTTGAGAATCGTGCGGCGCAGGCGCTCGACCTGGAGCAGCGACGGCCCGATGTCGATGTCTCGCCGCCGGGCGGCTTCGCGCTCGGTGAAGTAAAGATATTCGACGCCGTCGATTTTGAGCGTGTAACGACCCGGCGCGAGTTTTTGAAACTGCATCATGTTCGGCGGCGCCGTCGTGTCGAGCAAGCGGGCGTTGGGATCATCCGTCGTGCGCGGGAAGGGCAGTGTGGTTTCCTGAAGTGTAAATTTGATGTAGTTGGTGGTGCGGGACATTCCGGAGACCAGGCTGGCGTCGCTGCCCGGACGTAGCGTTCCGCCCTGTTCGACGCCGACGCGATACGAGAGCGGGTAGAGCCGGAGTTGCCGCTCAAGCTCGTCCGCCAACCGCGAATAGCCGAACGCATTCAAGTGAATGCCGTTGTCAGTGTACGGCTGCACAAACCGCCGCTTCATTGCGTCACCAAAGGGATCGAACAAGTTGACGAAGTAGGTGCCGCGCTCCTTCGCGACCTCGGCGGTGGCCTTGCTGTAACTTTCAAGTTGCTGGTTGTGCGCGGCGGGGTTGGGCCACGGCGCGCCGAGATCCTCGTGACGAACCGGGCCGAGCAAAACGAAGCGGACTTTTTTCTCGCCGGCAATTTCCTGGATGGCGTCCATGAGTTTGCGCAAATCACTCTTGAACTTCGGCAGCCCCGCTTCGCCATCGAACGAACTTGCCATGCCGTAGCCGAGGAACGCGACCGTCGGCTTGACCGCGGCGATTTGTGACTTGAGATTCGCGAACCACTCCGACTCGGGTTTGCTCCAATCGAAACTGACGCGCGACCGGCCCGTCAACGTGTCCGCGCTCCAACCGAGATTGCGGAACGTGATGTTGTTCGTTGGCCAGCGCACGGTTAGCCGCGCTTCGACGTAACCGTAACTCTGCTCCCGTTCGATCAGCGTGTCGCCGAGAAAAACCACGCGGTCGCCGTTTAGCAATTCAAACTTGGGCAAAGTGGGTTTGTTCTCCGCCCGGGTCGTGGCGGGCTTTTCTTCCGCCGGGGCAGCCGCGGCGTTCGTCGCATTTGCTGGCGCGTTCGTGCTCGCAGCCGCGCGGCGCAACGAGGGCGGGAGCCGATTTGAATTCGTCGCCGACCGTGGCGCTGGCGGGGGCGGCAGGGGCGGAAGATCGGCGGCGGAACTGGGTAAAACCGGCAGTAACGCCGCCAGCGCGACAATCCAAAATAAACCGGGGCGGATGGAGTCGCGCCAGAGATCGGATATCAGTGCAAGCTCGGAAACCTGCCGTGAGAACAAGGACAAAAATGCATTCATGGAAATTGCTTCAAAGTATTGTGGGGTGAATAAAACTGAGAACGCCCGGTCAGGCAAGCCGTTAAAATCAGGCCGGCCACGTGCCGGCTGAATCGAAAGCTCGGTTCGTCAAGTCGCAAAAATCAATCCGGATGAATGTTTCCAGTTGAAACCAATTTTTGTCTGATTACACTTTCGCCACCGTGAACCTCTCGCCGGCCATGCTCGCGTGGATGGACGACTCGCTTGTCCAGACGCCTGCCTTTCGGAACGAAGACCTGATCGCCTGGCTGCTCATCGCATTATTGAGTCTGGTGTTTGTGCTCGGCGCGGTCTGCGTCTTCCTCGTGTTGCAATTGCGCCGCTCGATCCGTTGGCAGAAATCGAATGCCAAGCTCGTGGAGAAAAAATCCGCGCTGCCGTCCGTCCGCCAATTGCGTCCGGTGCTCTACGAAGCGCCGCACCGCTGGCTGGCCATCAAGTTTGAGTACCCGCAGGCGGTTCAAGCCGCGCTCGATCTCCATCGACCGATGCCGTGCTCGTGGGAGCAGGGCCTGGCGGGCGTGCGCGAGGACAAAATGTTCATCTCTCCTCCCGTGAAGGGCTGGATCCTCGTCATCGGCAGCGGCCTGCCCGACCCGGCGGATGACGTGGATTTTGTTTTCCGCTTCGTGCTGCACTTGAGTCGAACATTCGGAGAAGTGCAATACTTCTGCGCCAACCGCGCCACCAACTCGCACGCCTGGGTTCGGGCGGAGAGCGCCCGCATCATCCGCGCGTACGCGTGGGCCGGTTCCACGATTTGGAATCAAGGCGATGTCACCGACGAGGAACGGGAACTCGAGTTGCGCTGCTTCGCTTACGGCGAAGCCCCGCCGCCGAGTTTCCCACCAACTCAAACGCACCGCCTCAACGCCGAAAAAGTTTCCCGGCTCGCCGGACGCTGGAGTCTCGATCCCACCGCGCTGGACGCGCGGGCCATTCCGCCGCACCCCGGGATCGCGGGCGAATTCTATTTCAACAAACCGCACTGATGGCTTGCCGTGCGGGGCCCGCGTGGCCATCATCGGATAAATCAAACTGAAGCCAGCCTATGTCACTCGACGCCGCACTCGACGGGTTCCCGAAACAAATCCGGCTCAAGGATGGACTTGAATGTCTCCTGCGTCCGATCGAAGCGACGGATGAAAAGCCGCTGCACCAATTCTTCAGCGCCGTGCCAGGTCACGAGCGCATGTTCATCAAGCACCGCGTCACCGAGCCGGAGACCATCCGGCAGTGGTGCGAGAACATCGACCTCGGGCGCATTCTGCCGCTTCTCGCGTTCGTCGGCGACGAGATCATCGGCGACGCCTCGTTGCACCTGCAACACGGCGGCTGGAAGCGGCACATCGGCCGCGTCAGCGTGATGGTGCATCCGAAATTCCGCGGACGCGGCCTCGCGCGGGCGCTCGTCGAAGAAATTCTCGACATCGCCCGGCACAGCGGGCTTGAAAAAGTCGAAGCTGAATTCATCGCCCAACAGGAACGCGCCATCCACACCTTTGGTTTGCTCGGCTTCACGACCTTGTTGCGCCTGCCCGACTACGTGAAAGACATGCAGGCCATCTCGCACGACTACGTGCTCATGGGCCTCGACCTCAAGACCGACGAGGAATACGCCGGGATGGGTTGACCCAAATGCAGAATGGAGAATGCGGAATTAGCGGCAGTAAATTCTTTCTGCATTCCACATTCTGCATTCCGCCTTAACAAATGGAGACTTGCCCCAACTGCGGCGCGGATGTGCCGCCGCGCGCCAAAGCTTGCGCTGCCTGCGGCGCGTGCGAAAAAACCGGCTGGTCGGACAAAGCACGCTACGACGACCTCGGTATCCCGACCGACGAATTCAACTACGACGAGTTCGTGCAAAACGAATTCGGCGGCGGCCCGCCGGCGCGGCGGAAGGCTGCCGGCTTCTGGTGGCTCGTGGCCGTTGTCCTCCTGCTCGCGATGTTGTTCTGGCTCACGCAGACAATGCGTGTGCGCTAAAATAACCAGTTCACAGCGGGACAGCTTTCTGCTAACAATTCCCACCGTATGCAAGGCAGGGAAAAATTCGGGCGGCGCGGTTTTACCTTGATCGAATTGCTCGTCGTCATCGCCATCATCGCGATTCTGGCGAGCTTGATTGAGTTGTGCAGGCAGGTCTGCGTGATCTTGACGCAGAATGCGTGAAGAATCACCGGCCACCGGGATGTCTTGAGCCAATTCGTGCGGAGGACCAACGCGGCACCATTGCTGCTAATCCATGAACTGAATCGAGTAATCGCTCGACCATGGAAACACTGAGAACAAGCAGACAGAGCCGCGCTTGTATGTTGGCCTCGTCATCGATAAACGGTGACGCCTTGAGGACGCTTGAGGAGCGGGCGTCCGGCATATCCTAGCCGCGCTTGAGTCATCGAACTCCTGCGGAGATTGAGCCGGACGCCCGACACTC
>JACPZS010000243.1 GCA_016195385.1 Verrucomicrobiota bacterium | reverse complement strand
GCTGCCCAGAACCCGCATCGTCAACGCATTTTCGCCGAGGATGGTTCCGTGATTGATCAGCGGCCATTCGGGTCTGCCGACTGCTCCCGATCCGCGAATTGTGAGCTTGGGTCCGATCATGAGCGTGCCATTCACGGGCTGCACCATCGTGGTGGAGTTATTCGGGTCGGTGAAAATAACCTCACCGGTACCGTCGAACGTTTGCGTGCCATCGAAGTTCAGTTGAGTGCGATTTAGGCCACCGTTCATCGTTGCGACGCCATTCAAAGTCAGCCCGTTGATCACCCGCACCTTGGCGTTGCCATCCACCAGCAGATTCACGTTCAGCGTGAGGGCATCGAACGTGGCGGCGATTCCCGCGCCGGCATAGAGATAGAGTCTGGCACCGGTGATCCCGCCCACGGTTTGGCTCAAAGTCATGCCAGTCTTCAGAAACACGGTGACCGGAAAGTTGATGATGACATTGTCCGACGGAGTCGGAACCACGCCATTGTCCCAGTTTGAAGGATCGTCCCACGCACTATCTCCCAAGTTGACCCAAAACTTCGCATCAGCCACCTGGAAATCCCAGACGTAATCCGCCGCCAGGCGATTCCCGGCGAGATCCGTTACCCCTGTTGTGATCACCGCCCGATACCGCGACACGGGCAACGGCGTGCCGAAGGTAAAGACAGCCGCGTTTGCCGATTTGTCATAGCTCACGACACCAGCGGAGACCAGCACGTCGTCCGCCGTGCCGATCTCTCCATCCGCTCCCGCGGCGAAAAGGTGGAATGAAGCAGCCGTCACCGTGTTGGGATTCAGCGGCTCGCTGAAATAGGCCTGCACCGAAGTCAACGACCTGGCGCCGCCTCCAATTGGAGTGGTGGAGATCACGCTCGGCGGTGTTGTGTCCGGTACCAGCTTGACCGCGATCTCGTCCGACCAGGTGGCGTTGCCGCCGGTGTCAAACGCGCGGGCGCGCAAGGTGAAATTTGTTTTCGTCGCGCTGAACGCGGGTGTGACGAAACGGTATTCAAAGGGGAAATTTCCGTCGCTGAAAACTTTCGCGCCATCAAGGTAGAATTCCACGTTGCGCACCTGCACGTCGTCAGTTGCGTTGGCGTTGACGTACTCTCGCTTGCCTGCCTCGACTCCGTTTGGGTCAAAGCCGGGAACCAGCGAGATCTGCGGCGGCACGCCTTTGCTGTCGTAGGCCAGGTAATTGACCACTTGGAGTCCGGCGGCGTCAGCGGCGACGTACGCAAGACCGTTGTAGAGTGTCAGTGCGCGCGCGATTCCCGGCATCGGAAAAGTCGTGATGAAAACGTCGGTGTTCGTCGGACTGCTCAAGTCATAGAGCGAAATGTCGTGTCGCCCGTCGTCCGTCGAATTGGGCCCCACTGCTGCCAGCCCAAGACCGGAACCGTTGGCGATAATTTGCTTCCAGCCGAATTGGGATGTCTTTCCGAATTTGATGAGTACGGGTTTTGCCGGATCTGTCAAATCGAGCGAGTTGAAGCCGGTGCGGTGAACAGAGTAACCGATGCCGCCACTCACAAATAATCTCCGATTCGGGAAGAATTCAAATGGTGTAACGGTGGAACCGGTGAGCAGGAGCTTGCCGCCTTCAAGTGAAAGGGCGAACAGTTGATTGTCCGTAAGCGCGTAAAGATAGTTGCCGGTCAGGCCAAGATCCCACACCGCGTTGGTCACCGAAACGCGATTCACCAACACGCCGGTGGCCAGATCCACCACCACAATCAGCCCGGAATCCAACCCCGCGTAGGCTTTGCCCGCGCCGACGGCCACGGCTTGCGCTCCGCTGAATCGGACTTGTTGAATAATCCGGGCCGAGGCGGGCGTGCTCACATCGACAATCGAAAGACCTGCATCCGGTTGCGCCACCGCGACGAAGTTGCCAGCACACGCGACACGCTGCGCGTTTCCGGGAGTCGGCACATGCGCGATGATGGTCGGATTATCTCCGGTGTACGCGTTGAAGATGGAAATGCCGGCGGCTCCTTCCGCGGTGATGACGAGATCGTTCGCGGCGCAGATGTCCACCGCCGAGCCGGGTGTCTTGGCCGTGGCGATGATGCCAGTCTGAACCGGTGCCCCATCCAGCGGATTGGTACCTTGATCGACTTCCGCCCCGTCGGGAATACCATCACCGTCACTGTCAGGATTATTTGGATTGGTCCCGAACACCGACTCCACTACATCCGGCAGGCCGTCGTTGTCGGAGTCAATCTCATCGCCGCTTAAATAAAACAGGGTGAAATAAGGAAGCGGCGAACCGGGGTCCGCATCCGGGTCGGGTTCGATGATGGCGTACGACTTGGTCAACCTATCGTAGAATCGGACGGAGAGAAGTTGGCCGTCGCGCGGGATGAAAAGTGAGTATTGACCGAACGCCTGCGTCTCGCCTCGAAGCAAGAGCTGTTGACCATTGGCACGTTTGATTTCGGCGACATAGGCCACGGGATACGGCGGCGAGTTGTCGTACGAGTAATAAGTGTCAAACAAATTAAAGAACCGGGCATCTTCGACGCGACGTGCGTGCTGAGCCAGCAATTCGGGGTATTGACCGTTCGAGATGGCATCGAGTTGTGCTGAGAGTTGTTCAACCGTTGCTTCTACGTTCGCTGGCCATGTGGCCGCGTCTACGAATGGAGTTACAACTGTGACGATCTGCTCCAAGAGTTGATTGATCTCGGCCACCAACGCATCGGAAGACGATGCACTTTGGACGCTTGTCAGCGCCACGCTCGTTCGCCGGCGATTGGGGATCGACAGAGGAGCGAGCGACATCGCACTCGTCTGCGCTGCCACTCTAGGAAGCGGATTACACCGGGGTATGCAACCAGCCGCACAGGTGGCAAAATCCTTTTGGCATTTGATCACTGCTTGCCCATATTTGAAGGAAGCAATGTTCACACATTTTTGATTAATTTTTGTGCCTTTTACGCAACTTACAAAGTTCGTCGCAAAATCACTGTGAGCTTTATCTTCACATGCCTGCGCCGCGTCCCCACAAGCGTCAATACAGGCTTGGTTGTCTCCGTCACTACAAGTTGGCGGAGGTGGAGGCAATGGATTGGGACAGGGAGCAGGACCCCAATCTTTTGGTGGCTTCGGAGGTTTAGGCGGACGCTTCTTTTTGCCTGGCCCCATCACGCTGATGTTGAACCTCGATTGCATGTCCTCTGTGTAGGACGTACTACGTTGATCCGGGAAGCTGACACGTGCGGTTGGAGATGGACCAGTCGGCGGTGCAGGGCAACGACAAGCACCGCAAGGCGGCTGCGGTCCATCTGGCTTGCAGCCACAATCCCCGTGCCAGCCCGGCTGAAGTATCCCGACACCGGGATCGGTGCAAACGTATTTGGCATCAGCGCTTGCGGTCATGGAGCCAACGGCCTCCCAGATTCCTTTCTTGTGATTAAAGCTGACGAGCGTCGTCTGTTCCCCGGGTTTCAGACCATGCAAATTCGGAAAACAAATTGGCGCGGGCTTGTCAAAGTTCAGCGCTCCGTCCGTCTGCACCGTGATCACCAGCGGCAATTCCAGTCCCGGCGGCAGCGGTCCCGGCAGGCGATCCGGCGGCACCGGCGCAATGCCCACTTTCCCGCCGCGCGTGCCATCGTCGCTGAACAATGAGTTCGCTGGAACGGTGATGCTCACGCCTGCCAGCGCTGGGTTGCTTGCTACGACACTCGGCGGAAACGAAATCGTTGTGTCGCTCGTCATGCTCACCGGCTGCAAGGTTCCTTGCACGATCAGTGGCAAATAGATTTTGCCCGTGCCGCCCGCCAGATTGTCTGTCCGTCCGGCCAACGCCTCCCACGCTTTCCCCACGTACGGATAGTAGGATTGGTCTGGGTAATGAATTCCCGCCGCTGGGTTCACCGCCGTCCGCCCGTCGATATGCACGAAGAATCTCCCCGGCGGCGCGGGACTCAGCGTGAAGTTTCCGTTCGCATCCGTCACCGCGCGCAAATCCTGTTCGCGGCCATCGACCGTGATCGTCACGCCCGCCAGCGGCTGGTTGACCGCGTTGGTTCCCGTGTCGCTGCCGGGCACCAGATCGCTCGCGTACACCGTCCCGGTCACCGCCGTGCCCGCCAGCGCCGTCAGATTCAATGTGTCGAACGCAATCACCGTCGCGCCGCCCGCCACGCCATCCCCATCAGCGTCAATGAGCCGGCCCATTTCGTCGGTCAAACCCGCGCCGTCGAAAACCACGTTCACGCGCGTGCTTCCCGGCATGGGTTCGAGATAAAACAACGACGCCTTCGTGCGGTCGCTGGAGAGCTCGACCCGCGACAAGATGCGTCGTCCGGCGAAACCCGCGTAAAAATTGTTCGTCCCGACGACGGCATTGGTGGAAAGCGGCGCCGAGAGATGCACGATGGTTTCACGAGTCACGGCCACGCCCATCTCGCCGTTGAGCGGCGAACTTTGCGCAATTGTCACGAGCGGCGCGTGCAGTCGGAAAAATTTATTCCCGGTCGAAGTATCGAGCGTTACGGCAAGCTGGCCGCCCGCGAGCACGGGCGTTTGAGCCACCTTGCTCCAACTGACGACCGCGCCCAGCGCGTCGGCCTGTTCGAGCACGAAGCCGGTCGAGGTCGCGGGCCAGATGAGTTGGAGGCGATGGTTGGCCAACGGCTGCAACGTGAGTTCAGGCGTTGCCCCGTTCGCGCGATCGGGGAGGAACGCGACGCCACTCGTCACTGCCAGGTTGAAAAGGAAAATTTTTGGAACGAAAACCCTACGAAGCCAATCTTGGAACTGAACTCGCATGGTTTCGACCGTGCC
This sequence comes from Verrucomicrobiota bacterium, assembly GCA_016195385.1. Lineage (GTDB taxonomy): Bacteria > Verrucomicrobiota > Verrucomicrobiia > Limisphaerales > JACPZS01 > JACPZS01. The sequence goes on along the minus strand of JACPZS010000243.1, from coordinate 22,835 downwards.
AATCCCCTGCTCCATTTGCAAGCACTGACGCGCGACAACATTGTAACTGTCAGCTTGTCACATGCGGGATCGGGCTTTGACATCACGCGCGCTGCTGACTAGCGTTCGCTCATGGAATCGCTCCACGCGCCGTGGCGTATGCAATACATTCTCGCGCCCAAACCGCCGCCCGCGGAGGACTCCTTGTTCACCCGCCTCGCGCAGAGCAGCGACGACGAGCAGAATTTCATCATCGCGCGCGACCGCACATGTTTCGCCGTGTTGAACATTTATCCTTACAATGGCGGGCATCTCATGGTCGTGCCCTACAAACAGGTTCCCGATCTCGGCGGACTCACTGAGGAAGAACTTACGGACTTGATGAAACTGACGCGCCGCTGTCAGCAGGCGCTCGCGCAAGTGATGAAGCCGGACGGATTCAACATCGGCATCAACCTCGGCAAAGTCGCGGGCGCGGGCATCGCCGAGCATTTGCACATTCACGTCGTGCCGCGCTGGAGCGGTGACACAAATTTCATGCCGGTGCTGGCAAACACTTCGGTGCTGCCCGAGGCGCTTGCTGACACTGCCGCCAAATTGCGAGCGGCGTTGGTTCAGTGATAGTGCTCACGTCGAGCGATGATCAAATCCAAACCGGACATTCATCATTCAAAATCCTTGATTCATTTCTAAATGTCTTCCGAAACGCTCCATTTTGAAAACGCCCGGCTGGCGCAACAGCTGTTCAACCACGACCCGCACAATTTGCAGTTGCTCGAAGCCGAACTCGGCGTCAAGGCCACCGCGCGCGAAGGCTGGATCAAACTTGACGGCGAGACTGAAGCCATCGAGCGCGCGAGGCACCTCTTCCAAAATCTCGAAAGTTCGATCAAAGCCGGCACGCTCGTCCGTAATCGCGAATTCGCCTACGCGCTCGGCGTGGTGAAGAACGAAGGCGCCGAAACGTTGAAAGATTTATTCTCCGAGCGAATCCATACCTCGACCAAAAAAGCCCAGGTCACGCCCAAAACGCTTGGCCAGAAAAAATACGTCGAAGCCATTCGCAAGCACGACGTGACCTTCGGCATCGGCCCGGCTGGCACGGGCAAAACCTATCTGGCAATGGCGATGGCTGTGGCCGCGCTGCGCGAAGAAAAAGTTTCGCGGATCATTCTGACGCGCCCGGCCGTCGAAGCCGGCGAAGCGCTCGGGTTTCTGCCTGGCGACCTCTACGAAAAAATCGCGCCCTACCTGCGCCCGTTGCACGACGCCTTGCACGACATGCTGCCGGTCGATGAAATCCAGCGCCACACCGAGCGCGGCACGATCGAAATCGCGCCGCTCGCTTACATGCGCGGGCGCACGCTGAACCATGCGTTCATCATCCTCGATGAAGCGCAGAACGCGACGATGGAGCAGATGTTCATGTTCCTCACGCGGCTCGGCCACAGCTCCAAAGCCGTCATCACCGGCGACCTGACGCAGGTGGATCTGCCGGCACACAAAAGCTCCGGCCTGCTCGAAGCGAACCGCGCGCTCCAGCGCATCGACGGCATCGCCATCGTGGAATTTCAAAAGCGCGACATCGTACGGCATCACCTTGTTCAGCGCATCATCGCTGCCTACGAGGAGCATCGCTCCACGACGAGATGAACCGCGAAGTGTCCGTCTGCAACCGCCAGCGCGTCCACGCTGTTCGCACTCCCCTGCTCCGCCGCATCGTCCACTGGCTGCTCGAAGAGTACTCTGGTTTGAACGAATTCGATCTGAGCATCCAACTCGTAAACGCAAGCGTGATGGCAAAACTCAACGAACAATTTCTCCAACATCAAGGCTCCACGGACGTCATCACTTTCGACTACCGCGAATCTGGTTCGGCAGCATTGCACGGCGAGATAGTCATTTGCCTCGACGACGCGGTGAAGCAAGCGCGCGAATTCCGGACAACTTGGCCGGGCGAACTGACGCGGTATGTCATTCACGGCGTGCTGCATTTGCGTGGTTACGATGATTTGAATTCCAGTGATCGCAAGAAGATGAAGCGTGAAGAAAACCGGTTGTTGCGTGAAGTGGGACGCCGTTTCAAGCTGACGGAACTCGCGGTTCCATCTCGACGACGGACAATTCCCGACTCAATCAAAGCCGCCGCCAGAGCGCGATAATGATCCAGAGCGCAAACAACAGACAGCCGACGAGGAAGAGCAACCGATAGCGCGCCACGCGTTTTTCGTAGCGCAGCGGACGCAGGCCGTGGATGCCACCCGCCGCCAGATAATTGACGAGCTTCGGGTTCGCTGGCGGCGGCCCGCGGAAAAAATCCTGGATCCGCCGCCAGATCATCACTGGATCGAAAGAGCCAAGATCCGTGCCGCTCAAACGGGACTGTGAGTTGGCTGCTTCCGTTTCATTTTTCAGCCGATGCTGATCGACGTTTTCAAAAATCGGCTCGGCCGGAGAAATGTTAGGAGGAGGAGGTTTGGGAGCGGCAGACGCAGTCGAAGCGCCCGCGCCTTCGTTACTTGCCGAACTGAGTTTCTTGATCCGCGCCTCCAGCGCGGCGATTTCGGCGTTTAACTGCCGCGCGCGTTTCGAAACTTGGTCCGGCTTTTTTTTGAACAAGCCCATTGCTGTGGCCGGCTATTTGCGAAGCAACGCCACGAGAAAAACCGTCAGCGCCAGCACCGCGACGAGCGCCAGCGGCCACGTGAGGGCCAGCCCCAATTTGCAAAGTTCGCCGAAGCTTTTCCCGGCGAACCAGGAACCCGCGCCGCTGCGCTTCGTCGCGTCGTCGTTTTGATTTCCCGCCGCCGTCCCGCCGCTCAGGATGGGCCATTTCAGCCGCGCCGAGTTCCATTCCAGGCGCGCGTTTTCCAGCGTCGTCAACGCGCGCGAAAGATCGTTCTGATAACTTTCCTGCGTCCAGTGTTCCTCGTGGATGGCCTGCACTTTGCCCAGCGCCTCGCGCAAACCTGCCAGCGACTTGGCCATTTGCTCCGCGTCGCGGCGCGCGGCAAACTCCGCTTCTTCCAGCAAACCCGCGCCGCGAGTCAAATGCTGGAGCATCTCCTGGCGGCCGGTTTGAAATTCAGTTTGCCGCCGCCGTTCATCTTCGAGCGCAGCACGCTTGCGTTCCAATTCCTCCTGGACGCGCTTCAATTCCGTGAGCCGCTGCTGCGTTTCGCTGACTTGCTGGTGAAGTTCTTCGCGGGAAGGCGGGCGATTCAAACCCGATGACGCCGACGTAGGAGTGCCGGCAGAGTAAGACGCCGGCTTCGACGCTTGGAAATCGCTGTCCACAAAATCTGTTTCGTCAAAATCCGACGGCATGAGCGAACCTTAGTCAGCGTCTGGTCGAGTGTAAAGAAGTTGGTCGCCGAGAGAAGAATCATTGCCTTCGTTGCTTTGCGCTTTGCATCCACGGGCGCTTCGCGTTAGAAAATGTGCCCCGCCCCGGCGGGAGTGAATGAAACCAGCAGTCGAACTCTATGACACGACCCTGCGCGACGGCGCGCAGGGTGAAGGCATCAACTTCTCCGCGCAGGACAAGCTGCGCATCGCGGAGAAAATTGACGCCTTCGGCATTCACTACATCGAGGGCGGCTGGCCCGGCTCGAACCCGAAGGACATGGAGTTCTTCAAGCAGGCGGCGAAGCGGAAGTGGAAGAACGCGAAAATCTCCGCCTTCAGCATGACGCGCCGCAAGGGCATGGCCGTCGAGAACGACGAGCTGATGCACAACATCCTCGCCGCGAAAACGCCCGTGGTCTGCATCGTGGGCAAGACGTGGCTGCTGCACGTCACCGAGGTGTTGCGCGCCAAGCCCGACGAGAATCTGGCGATGATCGGTGACACGATCCGTTACTTGAAGGATCACGGAAAGATTGTCCTCTACGACGCCGAGCACAGCTTCGATGGCTTTGCCGATGAGCCGGAATACGCGCTCGCGACGTGGCAGGCGGCGGAGAAGGCCGGCGCGGATTGCATCGTGCTCTGCGACACGAACGGAGGGCGCTTACCGCGCGAGATCGCCGCGACGACCAAACTCGCCATCTCGAAGTTGAATTGCCGCGTGGGCATCCACACGCACGACGACTGCGGGTTCGGCGTGGCCAACGCCATCGCCGGCATCGAGGCTGGCGCGACGCAGGTGCAGGGCACGATCAACGGCATCGGCGAGCGCACGGGCAATTGCAACCTCGTGAGCGTGATACCCACATTGCAATTGAAGATGGGCCTGCAATGCCTGCCACCCAAGTCAATGCCCAAGCTCAAGGAGCTTTCCGAATACGTGAACGAAGTGGCGAACATCCGCCACGACCCGCGCGCGCCGTGGGTGGGTTCAAGTGCGTTCGCGCACAAGGGTGGCATGCACGTCCATGCCATTGAGCGTGTCTCTCGCAGCTACGAGCATGTGACTCCCGAGTCCGTCGGCAATCACCGTCGCGTGCTGGTGAGCGACATGTCCGGGCGCACTAACATTCTGCTCAAGGCGGCGGAACTGGGCTTCAAGCTCACGCCCGACGCGCCGGAGACGCGCGAGATTACCGCCAGGGTCAAGGAACTCGAATCACAGGGCCACGAGTACGAGGCCGCCGAAGCCTCGCTCGCGTTGCTCATCCGCGGTATCATGGATCACAATCCCGAACTGCTCTTCACCGTCGATGCCTATCACGTCTCCATGCGCCGCGACACCAAGGAGTCCGTCTGCGAAGCGACCGTGAAGGTGCGCGTGGGCAACGAGACCGCGCACACCGTGGCCGAAGGCGACGGTCCCGTGAACGCGCTTGACGGCGCGCTCCGCCGTGCGCTGATCAAATTCTTCCCCAAGCTCAAGGTCATTGAGTTGACCGACTACAAGGTCCGCATCATCAACGGCGCGACCGGCACCTCCGCCAAGACTCGCGTGCTCATCACCTCCACCGACGGCAAGCGCGAGTGGGGCACCGTGGGCGTGAGCGAGAACATCATCGAAGCCAGCCTCCAGGCGCTGGTGGACTCGATGGAGTACGCGCTGTTGAAGAAATGATTTCTTAACCACGAATAGACACCAATGAACACAGCGTGGCTGACGCCGCAACCAAACCAGGGGAACCACGGATTTCACGGATGACACGGATTGGAACAAGCCCGGTAGAAAATCCTTCGTATGATCCGGGCCGATCCGTGAAATCCGCGGTTAACATTCTTCTCAGAAAAACAACATTTGTGGTGATTGTAGTACGAATAGAGAAAGAGCTGTCCCCGTTCATTAGTGTCCATTGGTGTTTATTAGTGGTATTCCCATGAGCGAAATTCCCAAAGCCTACGAACCGCAGTCGGTCGAATCGAAATGGTACCAGTTCTGGCTCGACCGGAATTGCTTCACCGACGACCAGGCGCGCGTTGGAAACACATCTGGGCGACGCGCATGGGAAATTCTTTCCTGCTTGTGATCTGAAGCGTGAAGCAATTGCGAGCGGTCCGAACCGAAGCAAGCAACCTGCTACGCTTCGCCGGTCGGCTCTTCGCTGACCGCCTCCGAAGCACTGCCGTCGTAAAGTGCAAGCCGTTGCCGGGCCTTTTCAGCCGGCGGAGTGTCGCCGCATTCAGCATCGATGCGCCGTAACAAAGCCACCGCCTGATCCGGCTTGCCCAGCTTGCCGGAGTAAATGTTCGCCAGATGAATCGCGGCCCAGCCCCAGCGCTCGGGCGAGAGTTTGTGCTTGAGCACTTCCTCGTATTCGAGCGCGGCGGCAAGCGGGTTGTTGAGATCTTTTTCGTAAATTTCGGCAATGCGGAGTGCGGCCCACTGCTCGCGCGGATTCTTGTTCAAATACTCGCGGATTAGCCGGATCGCCTCCATGTAATTACCGTCGGCCCATACCCGCTCGGCGACTTCCCATTCCGGATCCTTGATGCCTTCGCCCTCCTCGTTGAAGAGCGCCTTCTGCGCTTTGGAACCAATGTAAACTGAAACATCGTGGGCACACAAAAGCCCGACGCCGACCGCCGAAAGCACAAACACGCCTCCGTATTTGAGCAACGTGCCGAAGTCAGGCTGGCCACCGGTGAGACGCGGCGTCGCGGTCAAATTTTCGACGGGATCACTCTTCGAGGAGGTTTCCTGCTCCGACATGAAGCGCGTGTAGTCGCGCCGGAACAGAAATCCGAACCCGCACGCGAGCGCGATGAACACGACATACAGGGCGATTCTGATCCAGAGCTTCATCTGTGAGCGGCCACAACAAAGCACAACCCGCTTTCGAGCGGAAGAACTTTTCTCGGCGGAAGTTCCATTGACAGAAAGCCAGAACTCATAAACTCACAAAGCGCAAATGCTGGCGCGAATGGCGAGCTTCCAGCGCCGCGCACTTTGTTCGTTTGACCCGATGTTCGCCAATCCCTACATTGCGCGCCTTGATTTATGAACGTGTTGATCTGTGATCCCATTTCGCCCAAAGGCATCGCGCTCTTTCAGCAGCGGCCGGAGTTCAACGTGACCGTGTTGAGCAAGCGCCTCACGGAAGCTGAATTGATCCCGCTTGTCGCCGAAACCGAAGCGATGGTCGTGCGCTCCGAGACAAAGGTAAGCCGCAACGTCATTGCCGCCGCGTTGAAGCTGCGCGTCGTCGGCCGCGCGGGCGTGGGCGTGGATAACGTCGATGTGGAAGCGGCGACGCAACGCGGCATCGTGGTGATGAACACGCCGAGCGGCAACACGATCTCCACGGCCGAGCTGACGTTCTCGATGTTGATGGCGCTCGCGCGAAACATCCCGCAAGCCAACGCGTCGATGAAGGCCGGCGAATGGAACCGCAAGGCGTTTTCGGGCGTGGAGCTTTACAACAAGACGCTGGGCATCCTAGGCATGGGCCGCATCGGCGGCGAAGTGGCGCGGCGCGCGATTGCGTTCGGGATGCGCGTGCTGGCATTCGATCCGTATCTCGCGCTCTCGCGCGCCAAGGCGATGCAAGTCGAGTTGTTTGAAAACCTCGACGAGATTTACGCGCAGGCGGATTTCATCACCGTTCACATGCCGATGAGCGACGAGACGAAGGGAATGGTCAACGCGGCGGCATTCGCCAAAATGAAAAAAGGCGTGCGCGTGCTCAACTGCGCGCGCGGCGGCATCATCCACGAAAAGGATCTTTATGAGGCGGTGAAGAGCGGGCAGGTCGGTGGCGCGGCGCTCGACGTTTACGAAACCGAGCCGTTGCCCAAAGACTCGCCCTTGCGCGAATTGCCCCAGGTCATCATGACGCCGCATCTCGGCGCGAGCACTGAGGAAGCGCAGGAGAACGTCGGCATTGAGGTCGCCGAAGCGATCACGGATTATTTGTTGAACGGCGCGGTGCGCAACGCGGTGAACATGCCGAACCTCGACGCCAAGACGTACGCGCTCGTGAAGCCGTATTTGAACCTTGGCGAAAAACTCGGCCGCCTGCTTGCGCAACTCGCGCCCAAACGAAACGACCGCATCGTCATCACTTATGGCGGGCGGGCAAACGAAGTGCCATCGGATCCCGTGACGCGTTTTGTTCTGAAAGGATTTCTTGAATCAGCCGGCGGCAAGGACGTGAACCAGGTGAACGTGCGCGCGCTCGCGCAATCGCTCGGCGTGCTGATCGAGGAAATCAAATCGAACGAGGAAACGGATTTCAACGAATGGCTGCACGTGGCGGTTTACGGGGGCGAGCAGCGCGTCTCGGCGGGCGGCACGTTCTTCGGCCGCAATCACCAGCCACGCATCGTGCGACTGAATCGCCAGTCTGTGGAAATCGTGCCGGAGGGCATTTTGCTTTTGTTGAGCAATAAGGATCGGCCCGGCATCGTTGGTCACCTCGGCACGTTGATGGCCAAGTACCAGGTCAACATTGCGAGCATGAGTTTGAGCCGCGACCAGGCGGGCGGACAGGCGTTGACGGTGTTGAATCTCGACAGCGTGCCGCCGGCCGCGTTGCTCGCCGAGATTCAGAAGGATCCGGACATCAGCAACATTCGGGTAGCCAAACTTTGATCCCACTGTATAGTCCCCGGACTTTATTTTGATTTTATGAAACGATCACTCCGATGGATGGCTTTGGCGGGCGCGACGACGCTCGCCGCACTGAACATGAATGCGGCCGAAGAATCCAAGAAAGATTTCACGGCCAAGGCTGGATTCACGGATGAGATTGTCGCCAAGGGCAAAGGCTGCGAAGTGAAACGCAGCCAGGTGGACGAAGCGTTTATTCTCCACAAGGCCAACGCCGCCGCCCAAGGCGAAACCATCGCCGAGGCGGATCGCGAGATGGTCGAAAGCAGATTGCTTGACCGGTTGATCTACACGCAGTTGCTGATCGCCAAATCAACCGAGGCCGAGAAAGTGAAAGGCAAGGAAACGGCCGAGAAGATCATCGCCGAATACAAATCGCAGGCACCGTCGGAAGAAGCGTTCAACCGCCGGCTCACCGCGCTCGGTTTGACGCCGGAAAAATTCCGCGCGCAAATGATCGAGCAAGGCGTCTGCGAGCAGGTTGTGGATCGGGAGTTGAAATCAAAAGTCAAAGTCACGGCCGAGGACACGAAGAAATTCTACGAGGAAAACGCGGCCCGATTTGAACAGCCGGAACAGGTGCGCGCCGCGCATGTGCTCATTTCGACCAAGGATCCGACCGGCAGCCAGGACCTTTCGGATGAACAGAAAAAGGAAAAGAAAAAGCTGGCGGAAAAAGTTTTGGCGCGCGCGAAAGCAGGCGAGGATTTCGCCAAACTGGCGAAGGAATTTTCCGAGGATCCCGGCTCCAAGGACAAGGGCGGCGAGTACACGTTCCCCCGCGGACAAATGGTGCCAGAGTTTGAAGCGGCGGCGTTTTCGCTCAAGACGAATCAAGTCAGCGACATCGTCACCACCCAGTTCGGCTATCACATCATCAAGACCTACGAAAACCTGCCCGCGCAGAAAGTGGAATTCGCCAAAGTGGAGCCGGAGATCAAAGAGCGGCTCCAACTCACGGAAGTGCAAAAACAGTTGCCCGATTTTCTGGAAAAGCTAAAGACCGATGCCGGGATCGAACTGGTGGCCGCCAGAGCAAAGAAAGCCGACGCCAAGAAATAGTCGCGGCTTGAGGCAGACGGACGATCAGTTTTCCGGCGCGGTTCGCTCCGGCTTTCGGAGCGTGGGAATCAACCGCATTTCGTGACTGTTGAGGCTTCTGAACCGACACCGCGTGGCGTTGGATGCTGGAGAAAAAGTCTTGCCGAACCAACGTGGTTGACCAAAATCGCCCCACATTTAGCACGACTGGATTTCACATTTAGGCCAAAATTATTTTATGGGACGCATCTACAACAACATCGTCGAAACCATCGGCCACACGCCGCTCGTGCGGTTGAACAAAGTCACCGCCGGATTGGACGCCACGATTTTACTCAAGTGCGAATTCTTTAATCCGCTCGGCAGCGTGAAGGACCGCATCGGCATGTCCATGATCGCCGACGCTGAACAGCGGGGCATCCTCAAGCCCGAGACCATCATCATCGAACCAACAAGCGGCAACACCGGCATCGCGCTGGCGTTCGTCGCGGCCGCCAAGGGTTACAAGTTGATTTTGACGATGCCGGAAACGATGTCGCTCGAACGGCGCACGTTGCTCGCGATGCTCGGCGCGAAGCTCGTCCTCACGCCCGGCGCGGAAGGAATGAAAGGCGCCATCGCGCGCGCCGAACAACTCGCGAAGGAGACGCCGAATTCGTGGATTCCCCAGCAGTTCGAGAATCCGGCGAACCCGGCCATTCATCGCCAGACGACGGCCGAAGAAATTTGGAACGACACGGATGGCAAGGTGGACATTTTAGTGGCGGCCGTCGGCACCGGCGGCACGATCACGGGTGTTTACGAAGTTATCAAGCCGCGCAAGCCGTCGTTTCAAGCCATCGCGGTGGAGCCGAAAGATTCCCCGGTGATTTCACAAACGCTCGCCGGCCAGCCGGTGAAACCCGGTCCGCACAAAATCCAGGGCACGGGCGCGGGCTTCGTTCCGAAGAATCTTCATTTGAAGGACGCCAAGGGAAATCCGCAGATCGTCGAATGCGTCCAGGTTTCCAACGACGAGTCGTTTGCGATGGCGCGCCGTCTCGCCAAAGAAGAAGGACTTCTGGTCGGCATCTCGACCGGTGCCAACGTCTGTGCCGCGATCGAAGTCGCGAAGCGTCCAGAGAACAAAGGAAAACTGATTGTGACGGTCGCTTGCTCAACGGGCGAACGTTACCTCAGCACGGCGCTCGCGGCGGAAGCCAAAGCCGAGGTCGGCGGTTAATCTCGTTCGATCCACAAGTCCATTCATCGAATTGACGGCAGCGACTCTGACCGTTTTGGTGACTGCTTCGCTTCTGCCACCCGAGCTTTCGGAAGTTGCCAGCCCGGAAGAGCAGGCTATATTGCCAGCCATCGCCGTGCGAATCCGGCGGGAAAAACACGCTAAATGCAATTTTTGAAAACCGTCTTCATCGTCCTTGAAGTGCTCGTGCTCTTCAACCTGCTCATCTTCGTCCACGAGCTGGGGCACTTTCTGGCGGCGCGCTGGCGCGGCTTGCGAATCGACCGCTTCGCGATTTGGTTCGGCAAGCCGATTTGGAAAACCAAACTTAACGACGTCGAGTACGCGCTGGGCTGGATTCCGGCTGGCGGCTACGTCTCACTGCCGCAGATGGCTTCGATGGAAGCCATCGAAGGTAAAACGGAGGATCACCAGGAACCACTGCCGAACATTTCGCCGCTCGACAAAATCATCGTCGCGTTCGCGGGGCCGTTGTTCAGCTTCATGCTCGCGGTGGCGTTTGCCATCGTGGTGTGGTTCATCGGCCGTCCCGATAACGAAGGCGACAAGACCACCACCATCGGCTGGGTGGAGCCGACCGGCCCGGCGGCAAAAGCCGGACTGCGTCCCGGCGACAAGATCATCGAGATCGACGACAAACCTGTGACGCAATTCGCCCCGCCAGCACAGGACAGCATCACCTGGCGCATCGTCACGAGCACGGGCACCAACATCGCCATCAAATACATCCGCGATGGCAAGGAGCAAGTCGCCTACCCTGTCCCGTACAAGCGGCCGACCAAATGGTATGAACGCAAGGCATTGCGCCAGATCCTGATCGGCCCGGCGCACGAGGCGATCATTTACGAAGTTGCGACGAATAGCCCCGCTGTAGTGGCTGGACTGCGACGCGGCGACGAAGTCGTCGCGCTCAACGGTGAAAAAATTTATTCCTTCGCGGCCGTGCTGCACGCTGAAGAAGCGATGACCAATGGCCCGATCAAACCAGTAAACCTCACCATCCATCGAGGGACGGAACAATTCGAGCGTGCCTTGCTGCCGGAGAAACCCGTCAAGCCTCTCGCGAGCAATCCGTCCTTCGGCATCCTCGCGTGGCAGGGAAACACGAACACCGTCCTGACCCATCCCAGTCCGGGCGAGCAAATAAAAATGAGCGTTGGTCAAATCGTCGCCACATTGGGCGCTCTTTTCGCCAGCAAATCCGACATCGGCGTACAGCAACTCGGCGGTGCCGTCATGATCATCCGCGTTTACACGAACCTCTTTGACAGCGACGACGGCTGGCGGCGCGTGATTTGGTTCAGCGTGATTATGAACGTCAACCTCGCGCTGCTCAACTTGTTCCCGCTGCCGGTGCTCGACGGCGGTCACATCACGCTCGCAACACTCGAAGCGATTCGCCGCCGCCCAGTGAATGTGAAGATTCTCAACTACATTCAAACTGCGTTTGCCGTGGTGCTGATCACTTTCATGTTGTTCATCGCTTTTTTTGACACTGGTGATTGGGTGCGCAGCGCGCGGCGGGATAAAGAGGAACCCATCGTCTTCGCGCCGAAACTCAAAGCGCCTTAACCGCCCGGCCCACTTCCGCGCCGCTCCAATTTTCGCTTTGTCGCCCGCGGCCAAGTCGCTCATGCTTTCGCCCTGAGATGAAATACTGCGAGTCTCCTTACTTTTACGAACAGCGCCGCACGCGCGAAGTCACCATCGGCGATCCGGCGCACGGCGGCGTGATTGTTGGCGGTGGACGGCCCATCGTCATGCAGTCGATGCTGACGTGCGACACGATGGACACCGCGGCGTGCGTGCAGCAAACGCTCGACCTCGTGGCCGCCGGCTGCCAGCTCGTGCGCATCACGGCGCCGACGGTGAAGGATGCGGCGAACCTGCAAAACATCGTCGCCGAATTGCGCGCCCGCGACGCGCATGTGCCCATTGTCGCGGACATTCATTTCAAACCCGACGCCGCGCTCGAAGCGGCGAAATGGGTCGAGAAAGTCCGCATCAATCCGGGCAACTACGCGGACTCCAAAAAATTCGCGATCAAGGAATACACCGACGCGCAATACGAAGCCGAGCTGGGCCGCATCGCGGAACGTTTCACGCCGCTCGTGGAGCTTTGCAAAAAACTCGGGCGCGCCTTGCGGATCGGCACGAACCACGGCTCGCTTTCCGACCGCATCATGAACCGCTTCGGTGACACGCCGCTCGGCATGGTGGAGAGCGCGCTCGAGTTCGCCCGCATTGCGCGGCAGCGCAATTATCACAATTTTTTGTTCTCGATGAAGTCGAGCAATCCGAAGGTGATGATCGAGTGTTATCGCCTGCTCGTGGCGCGGCTCAACGCGCTTGGTCCGGATTGGAATTATCCGATTCACCTCGGCGTCACCGAAGCCGGCGAAGGCGAGGACGCGCGCATCAAAAGCGCCATCGGCATCGGCTCGCTCCTGTGCGACGGCCTCGGCGACACCATCCGCGTCTCGCTCACCGAGGATTCGCCGCGCGAGATTGAAGTCTGCCGCGATTTGCTGGCGCAGATTCCTCTGCTCGCGAATTCAAAATTCAAAATCCAAAATTCATCATTCACTTTCGATCCATTCTCCTTCGAGCGGCGACTCACGCCGGAGATTGAATTGAACGAAAACGCGAAATGCGGCGGCGAGCAAACCGTCCGCGTCGTCGTCACGCGCGCGACGTGGGACAAAGTCGCGCCAAAGATTCGCCCGAAAGATGACGTGAAGCCGGAGGCCGTTTACGAGGAGCTGAATGTTCTTGAACTGGACCCGGCTTGCGAATTGCGCTGCGAGGACATCAATTGCGACACCCAACTCGTCACCGTGAAGGATGGCGGGCGCCTTCCCGCGATCACGGCGTTTCGCTTGCTCGCCGCCCAATTGAAGCGACTGGGACGCAACAATCCGATTTTGCTGAAAGACTGCGTCCACTTCGAGTCCATGCCGCTCGAACCAAAAATTGCGTTGCTGCGCGCGGCAGTCGTGATTGGCGCGTTGCTTGCCGACGGCATCGGCGACGCGATTTTGATTCGTGGCGAAACGGGTGGCGGACAATCGCTGCGGCTGGCCTACAACATTCTCCAGGCGGCGGGCTGCCGTTCCTTCAAGACCGATTACGTCGCGTGCCCGTCGTGCGGGCGGACGCTGTTCAACTTGCAGACCGTGACCGCGCGCATCAAAGCGCGCACCGAACATCTCAAGGGCGTGAAGATCGCCATCATGGGTTGCATCGTGAACGGCCCCGGCGAAATGGCCGACGCGGACTTTGGCTACGTGGGCGGCGCGCCCGGCAAGATCAACCTCTACGTCGGCAAGACGCCGATCAAATTCAATATCCCCGAGGCCGACGCCGTGGAACGACTCGTGGATTTGATCCGTGAACACGGGAAATGGGTGGAGCCGCACGAAGAGCGCGCAAATGCCATGGCCCGCTGACGGAAACCTGAGCCTGATGTATGGCAGAGCGAACAATCGCCTTGCACCCTAGCAATCGCTACCGATTTCGGCAAGATTGGGAATTTCGTGAACCGTGGGCATTTCTCCCCCACCCAGACCGTAGCCGTATAATTGGTCAGCAACTGACGTATTTAGCCTTCCACGAATGGCTAATGGACAACCTGCGACATAGCGACAAGAAACAACCTTCGGTACCCGATTGGTCAGAGCTTGTTTTTAATGTCGCCGAGGGGTTCTTCAAAACGGATGTTTTGCTGTACGCGTCCATTTGCGAGGCCGCCCTCTATTCTGTGCTCCGCAAATGTTTCGAGATTACGGGGACTTCCGCAATAGAAGAGCTTAAGGCTTGCTTCGAAGTGAGGCAGGCAAAGTTTCACAAACTGTACAAAGACGAAATTGAAACCGCATCCGCCATTGGCCGCAGAAAGGGATTTCTTGCCCTACATTGGGAGCAGGTAGTCCCGTTGGCGGATAGCGAAGTGCGGCTCGCGCAATTGATTAAAGCTGGAGAGCGACTCAACATTTACGATACGAAACTTCGCAAGAAACTAGATGATCTGCGCGATGCTCGGAACGCAATTCATCTCGCAAACCAACTGCGTCGGAGGAAGTCAACCGCTGGCTTATTCAGTTCCTCTGATCGTCAACAGGCGAAGGATGTAACGGAAGAACTTCGTGTTGCTCTGGAGTCGTACGTCGAGCTTCAAAAGTGGCCATCCTCGTAGCATTCAAATTCAAGTCGCGAACCAGCAGACCGATGAGATAATTCATGTCGAGATGAATCATGCCGAGCGCTTTTTAGCGGCAAGACGTTCGGCGTGAACTTCACGGAGATAGCTTTCGGCTTGAGCGGGAGAAAGGTGCGTCTCGGATTGCAACCGTCGCAATGCTTCGCGGGGCGAGAAAGGCTTTGGAATCCGTTTGAAGGGAGAGGCTTCAGCAGCGACCACAGTGTCGTCGCTGCGGATGTCGATTTTCTCGCCCGCAATGGCTTGTTTCAACCAATTGGCGAGGTTGCGCGCAGCTTCGCCGATTGTCAGCGTTTTCATATCGGGACGATAGGCCAACGAATCAGCCGTAGCAAACGGGTAGAAATCACGGTTGATAAGATTAAATTCGACGACCATCGAAGTTGAAGTGTCGTACGTTTCCTGGATTTTGTTCGCGCGCAAAGGAAGCAGTGGAAGCGAAAGTGAAAAAGCAATTTTACAGCACTGAACTCACCACTCGTTCTGCGGCATCGCTATTCCTTGTCACGAGCCGCTTCGTCACACAGCAACACCACATTTGGATGCAGCCACAGAAAAGAAGCAGGAAAACGAGGCGTGATTTCTCCGCTCAATAATTTCTGGATCGGCGCGCGTTTTGACGCGCCGCTGACGACCAAAAGAATTTTTCGAGCTTGCAGCAAAGAAGCCATGCCAAGTGTGAGGCCGAATTTCGGGCGCTCGTTCGTCTCGTTCAGCATCGCATGGCGCAGCGATGCGCAGGAGAGCGTGGCGACGTGTGCGTGCGGCCGCAGAAACGCCGCGGGTTCATTGAAAGCAAGATGCCCGTTCACGCCGAGTCCGAGCACACATACGCCGATTGGCCCGTTAGCCGTCAACCATTCGTTAACACGCGCGCACTCGGCTTGCGCATCGCGCGGCTGACTTTCGAAACCAAAATAGCGCCGGCCCAGTTTCAGAGGCTGGACGATGTGGTGTTGCAAATGAGCTTCGCAAGTCGCCGGATCGTCCATCGCGAGTCCGCCCCATTCGTCGAGTTTTAGAACGCGCAGTTTTCGGAACAAGCCGGGCTGCGCGTGGCGTTTCTCCGCAAGCAGATCGTATGCGCGCGTCGGCGTGCCGCCCGTAGCGAGACAAAGCAATGCGTCGGGAGTTCTTTTCAATTCACGCGCGAGCCAGTTTGCGGCGGCGCGGCTCATCACTTCGTGGTCAGGAAAAATTTCTGGCTTCATCATTCAATCAGCGGCGGCTATCTCAGCCGCGGCCAACGCGGCGCCGAGCCACCCGGCATCAACGCCACTCTGGGCCGGAAGAACCCTCAAATTACGATGCAAGGGCGACCAGATGTGTTCACGTGTGGCCACTTCGAGCGTCTGCCAAAATAGTCCGCCCGCCAGGCCAAGCCCGCCACCGATCACGACCGCCTCGGGGTCCAGCGTGTTAACGAGTTGACCGATCGCCGCGCCAAGCGCGCGCCCGGCGGACTCGACGATTATGCGAGCCGTTTTGTCGCCATCCTCGGCAAGCGCGAGAACTTCGGGTGCGCCGCCGGTGAAATCCGGTTGCATTCTTTTGAGACGCGCGACCAGCGCCGGCCCGGAAGCCACATTTTCGAGCGGCGGGCCGATGACGAGCGAGCCTTGCAAATCAGCGACAACGCTCGGACTGCTCGCCATTGTTCCCGTCAGGCCGCGCGCGCCAGGGAAGGGTTGACCGCCCAGCACGAGGCACGAACTGATGCCTGTGCCGACGGTAACGAAAATAAAATCTTGAAAAGAACGGCCAATTCCGAACCGCGCTTCCGCCAGCGCCGCCGCACGAACGTCCGCTTCAATGCGCGTCGGCAGGATTTTTTGGAGCCGTTCGCGCACCGGCAACCCTTTCCAACGAATCGTCGCGTCACTGACGATTTCTCCGGCGCGGCTGACGAGTTCCGCCACCGCCAGACCAATGGCGATTGGCGACTTTGCCAACTGGATGGCCTCCGCGCGCAGCGATCCGGCCAGTGCCAGCACGTCCAAAAGCACGGCTTCGCCGCCGCGTTCGGGCGCAGTGGCTTGAAGCCGTCGTGCCAGGATTTTTCCTTCGGGAAATTCAACGACGCCAGCGGCAAGCTTGGTGCCGCCGACGTCGATGCCAATCGCACAGGTTGAAGCAGTCACGATGAATGCCGCGTCACTTGCTTGCGGCGAGTCCATCCGCCAGCGCGCGGATGTAGGCGGCGTTGCAGCCACAGCAACCGCCGACGTAGCCGATGCCTTCAGCGCGAGCGGCCTGGCCGAATTTTTCAAATTCACGGCGCGAGATTTGGATCGTCTCCAGTTCGTCCGGAAACTGCGGCAGACACGTGAAGCTATGGCATTGCTCGGTCGTGTGAAACGCGGCGGGCTGCGCGGCAAGAGGCACGCTCGTGGCGGCGCGCATTTCGCGGAGCAAAGGCAGCATCCGCGCCGGATCCTGTTCGCAATTCGCGCCCACTGCGACCGCGCCGAGATCGGCCATCACCCGCGCGCACTCGGCGGGCGTGTGGCCGTCGGTGCATTGCGTGATGAGCGGACGAAAGCTCATCGTCGCGACGGCCGGCAGGCCGCTCGCCGCCGCGCATTCGAGCGCGACCTTCATCTCGGCAAGATGAAAAAAAGTTTCGAGGATGAGGAAATCCACGCCGGCGTCCTTGAGCAGGCGAATCTGTTCAGCGATGTGATCGCGTGTCGTGCCGAGCGCGCCCATACCTTCGCGCTCGACGAGTTGGGTGCGTGAAACACTGCCCGCGACGAGCGCGCGGTCGCCGGCGATTTCTTTCGCGAGCTTCACGGCCGTGGCGTTGATGCTCTCGGTTTGCGCACCGTAACCGGCGCGGTTGAGCTTCTCGCGTGTGCCGAAAAACGTGAGCGCCTGTAACGCCTGCGAACCGGCGCGAAGAAATTCCCGATGCAGCTCGCGCAGTGCGTCAGGATTCTCGATGGCAACCTCCGGCGTGAACTGCCCGCTGCCACGGCCGGTGCCGACCTTTTCGCGGCGCGAACCGCTATCGACGTAGCCGCGGCGCTCGAGTTCGATGAGATAACCGCCGTCCCCAAGGACGACGCTGGTTTTGAGCAGGTCGGTAAGTTTGGATTTCATTCGGCGCTAAAAAATTCGAGTTCAACTCTGGCCGTGTTGCTTCAGTCTGAACTCAGCGAAACGAACAGAACAAATATCCGGAGTCGATCCAATGGAAAACTGCTGAACAATCTCCCATGAACATCGGTCAACTTCTGGCAGGGAAAGCCGCCATCCACTCCACGGATCAAACGACTCAACTCTCAATTTTTTCCCACTCCTGCCAATGTTCCAATCCTTGGTAAACCGGCACCGACACCGCCACCGATTCGTTGCGCAACAGCCGGAAGGATCGTCCCAGCAATCCCGCAGCCGTTTCTTCGGTCAACGGAAACGGCGGCGGCTCAGGCTCCTGCCCGTAGAGGAACAGGCCGACCAGTCGCCCGCTGGGCGACAGCAGGCTGGCCATCCGCGACGCGTAATCCGGCCAGCGCGCCGGCGGTAGCGAGCAGAGAAAGCCGCGCTCATAGATCAAGCCGTAACGCGTTGCCGCGAAATCATGCTTGAAGAAATTTCCGTGGACGACCTTGTCTCCCAGCGGTCCGAGCACTTCCCGCGCGTGGGCCACGGCCGGCGCGGAGAATTCAATTGCCGTGACATCATGGCCCGCCTCGTGAAACGCCCGCACTTCGTAACCGGAGCCGCATCCCGGGATGAGCACACGGGTCGGGGTCCGCGTCCTCGTCAAGAACGACACCAGCGTTGGAGGAATCCCGCCAAGATCCCATGGAATCTTGCCGACCTCCCAGCGTTTGACCCAAAACTGAGTCTGCGAACTGTCAGGTTCGTTCATAGATTTTTACATGTTGGCGCAACCGGCACCAGAGCCGGATGCATCGTTGAGAGGAATGAGCAAGCCGCGGCACGATCACAGCGAACATAGTTTTAATGTTCCGGCGTCGGAAAATTGTCCACCAAAAATTGATAGCCGCCGTCGCCCAGGACGACGCTGGTTTTAGGCAAGTTGGTGGCCGTCGGCTGATGACATTCACGTCGAGTAGCGCCTCAGTCGGAGTCGAGGGCATCGTCAATTTCCTCTTGGGTAATCGAGTGTCCTGTGGCGGGCACGAGCGGCAGGCGGCGAAACAATTCTTCCTGTTGCGGCGACGGCAGCGCGTTCACCGCCGTTTCAATCTCAGCCAGCGTGCTCATGACCGAAACTTTAGCATGGCGTGAGCGGAAAACTCAAGGCGCTTTCCAGTCAACTGCATCGTTGGTCGTTGGCTAAGGCAGGCGGATGCGGTAAAAGCGTTTGGATTGCGTCCCGCTTTGCGGATCGCTGAAATAGAGAGCGGCCGGAAACGTGAAAGTGTTGGTCCATAACGGCAGCCAGTTTGCCAGATCGGTCGAAGCTTCCACGATCACTGACTTTCCCACTGGCCCGGTGAGATTGAAGCCGAACTGACCGCCGTTGAAGCCAAAGCTCGGGCCGGAGTTGAGAATCATGGGTGCTGGGTATCCTTTTCGGATCGTGTTGTTGCGTGAGTCCGCGACATAGACGTTGCCCGCGCTGTCCACTGCCACGCCTTCAGGATAGTAAAACCGCGCGTCGCTCCCCGTCCCGTCCGCGCTGCCATAACTGAAGGCCCGTCCAGCTAGCGTCGTCACCTCTCCCGCCGGTGTCACCTTGCGAATCGTGCTGTAGCAAACCTCCCCCACAACATAGACGTTGCCCGCGTTGTCCATCGCCACGCCGCCAGGATGATGAAACCGCGCGTCGCTTCCCGTCCCATCCTCGCTGCCAACATTTCCCGCCAATCCAGCCAACGTTGTTACCACTCCCGCCAGCGTCACTTTCCGGATCGTGTTATTCCCTGAGTCCGCCACATAGACGTTGCCGGCGCTGTCCACCGCTACGCTGGAAGGATAATTAAACTGCGCGGCGCTCCCCGTCCCGTCCGCGCTGCCATTACTGCCCGCCAGTCCGGCCAGCGTCGTCACCAGACCCGCCGATGTCACTTTCCGAATCGTGTGATTCTCTGAGTCCGCCACATAGATGTTGCCCTCGCTGTCCACCGCCACGCCGTGAGGATTCCCAAACCGCGCGGTGCTGCCCGGCCCGTCCTCGCTGCCATAACTGCCGGCCCGTCCGGCCAACGTTGTTACCAATCCTGCCGGCGTCACTTTCCGGATCGTGGAGTTGCCGATGTCCGCCACATAGACGTTGTCGGCGCTGTCCACCGCCACGCCAACAGGACCACTAAACCGCGCGGTACTGCCCGTCCCGTCCGCGCTGCCTTCACTGCCCGCCAGTCCTGCCAAAGTCGTGACCACTCCCGCCGGTGTCACTTTGCGGATCGTGTTATTCTGTGCGTCCGCCACATAGACGTTGCCCACACTGTCCACCGCTACGCTGGAAGGATAATTAAACTGCGCGTTGCTCCCGGTCCCGTCCGCGCTGCCATACTCGGCATTTCCAGCGAGGGTGCTGAAGGTATATGGCGTATAAATCGATCGACCTGGTGCGGGCACGTCGCAGTCCGCCGCCCTCATGCTGGCCGTCAGCGCCAACCCGATCATTGTCCAAGCCAGCAGGTAGATGAGTTTTTCCATGAGTTGGGTCTCCTTGATTGGCGTCTTGATGTTTGAAAGCGGCTTATTCCAATTGTGCAAACGCTACGCCCGCCGGAGCAGGAGGCGCAAGCTGGAAGCAGCGTTGCGATGCAACTACACGCATGAGGCTTATTGAGGCCCGTGCAATGGAGCGACGGCGCGCGGGCTTTAGCCCGCTTCAATATCCATCCTCAAGGAGCGTGTAAAATGCCCAGCCCGCTTGCTCTTTGCACACTGAAGCGGCGTCAACGCCGCGCTCCCTTCGCGTCACTCTAATTCACGAGCCTCAATAATTGCCCCTCGCAAATCACTTACCTGGTTGCGCCGAGACGTCTGCGGCTCGCTTCGGCTCCCACGCAAACGCGAGGACGGCCACCAGCGCGAGCGCGATGGCCAGCCATTCGCGCGGATGAACTTTTTCGCCGAGCACACCGACCGCGAGCGGAATGGTGACCACCGAGTAGAGACTCGTGAGCGGAGACACGATGGCTGCTTTGCCGCCGGAGGCAAACGCCGCCAGCAAAGTCAAATTGCCGAGGCCGAAGAAAAGTCCCAATGCCACCGCCCAGCCCCACGCCGCTGGCATGAGTTGCCACGTCATCGGCTTGAGCGCGAGGAGAACGAGCGCGAGCGGAACCAGCGCCGCAAGAAAACAGAGCGTGGAAAGTTCGGCGGAAATTTCATTCGTCGAAAGTTTTTGCAGCAGCGCCGCGACGCCCCAGAGTCCGATGGGCAGGAGCGCGAACGCCAGCCAGCGCGCGGAGAATGGTTCCTCGCGTCCGACGTTGAAAAAGTAAATCGACACGAGCGCGAGCACGATGCCGCCGAATTGGGCACCGTGGAGTTTTTCCTTCAGGAAGACCACCGCCAGCACAATCGTAACGAGCGGGTAGAGTGACGTCAAAGGCACGACCGTCGCCGCCGATTCTCCGGCGCTCATCATGCGATAGAAAAAGAGAGTTCCAACGCCACCGACGATGCCCGCTGCAAACGCGAGCCAGCATCCGCGTGCAAAGCGCGTGCCGGACAAGCGGCCTCGTCCGAACGCCAGCGCCGCCACGACCGGCAACAAGCCGAGCGTGGAGATGACCTGGCTTTGCTCGGCTGGCATCGCGCCCAGTTTGCGCGGGATGAAACCCCACACGCCCCAGAAAAGCACCGTGAGGATGGAGAGAAAAAGCCAGCGCGGCATTTCAGAGGCGTGGGCTGACTGACAAATTGTCGCGGTCTGCGAAGCAAAAAGAGCGAGTGCTCATCAGCACAAACTTACTCCACGTCGGATTCGGCGAGGATTTTTTGGTAAACCTCGCGCGCGTGGGCGTAGGCACGTTTGGCTTCTTCGAGTTCGCCGGCGATGGGACTTTTCGCAAGGAACCGCTCCTTCTGCGACCAGCATTGATCGACTCCTTTCAAACACCAGTCGGCGCTACGGCGTGACGCGCGAATCGGTTTGTTGTCCACCAACACAAAAATCGGATTCGTGTGGGACGAACGGAGAATGCGCAACGCCACCCAACTGCTGCGGTCGATCTTCGCGTCAAACGAAATGTCCCGGGCGCGACCGTCCGCGACGATGCTTTGCTTCGCGACGGGATAACCGTTGACGACAAGTTCGACCGGCACTTCGCGCGATTCGCCGATGCGGGCGTGTTCAAGATGCCAGCTAAAGCGGTTATTTTTGTCGCCCGGTTTTTCGTCCAGCAACGCGGCGACCTTCACCGTAGCGTGGACCATGCCGGGTTTCGCGAGGCGCAATTCGCTGCCCCGCTCGCCCACGGCGACATCGTTGAGTTTGTATTCCAGCAAATGACTCCGGCCTTCGCTCACATAACAGCGGCCCTGGAGAATGCCTTCGCACCACGTGTCGTAATCGAGTTTGCCATCGAGCTTCACATAGGAGCGACCGACGCCGACGCGTTCACCATAGATGCAGGGGAAATCCGTCTCGCCGCTGATGCGCTGGCGAAAGCCGCAGTTGAGCGTGTGATACCACATGTTGAGTTCCGAGCGAAAATTCGTATCGACCGTCGAAGTGAAATCAATTGCTGGCACCGGCTTGCCATCCGGGCCGGGCACTTCATGCGTCACATCGACGACGTATTCGTTCGCGCCGATGCCGCTGTACGGCGGTACGATGTAGTTGGGCAGTTCGGTGGAATTGACATCGAGTCCGTTGCCCGAATGAGCCGGGCCGCAAACGGCGCCCTGCTTCTTCGCCCAGCGCAGCGTGTTGAGTCCCAGCTTGGGCCAGTGATCCTTCGATTCGCCGCCCGGATAAATTTCCTCCTTGAGCCGCAGCAACACGAGATGCCCGGACTCATGCGAGCCGAAGCCCGACACCTCGATGTCATAGCGCAGCAAGTAGGGATATTTCGACACCTTGTCCACCGCGCCACAGAAAAATTGCTTTTGATAATCGAAGCACGGCCCCCACGTGAGGTTCGCGCCGATCTTCAAGTCTTCGCCCATGCAATGACGAATCATGTCCTCGGCGAGCACGCCCTCCGTCGGCTTCACATAATGCGCGCAGCCGGCGGCGTGAATGTGATGATCGCCCGACCACCAACCGAGTTGCGATGGATCAATCCAGCGCTCCAGTTTGAACGTGAGCGTGCGCGGTTTGCCATCAAGCGCAACTTTCTGCGTCTTCGCCAAATACTCCGGGCCGCGCGTGTATTCGATCGTGTATTCGCCTTTCGGCAATT
>JACPZS010000244.1 GCA_016195385.1 Verrucomicrobiota bacterium | reverse complement strand
TCGGACGAAAGCTCCAGTCGGAGCAGCCCAGCGGAGTGACTGCCGATCAAAAACCCGCACGGCGCAGCGACCAGAAATGGATTTAGCCATGACCAAAAAACAATTCCGGCAAAATCACCCGGTTTTGCAGCGGCCTGCTAACGGAGCACTGCGAGGCGGAAGTGTTGCCGCGACTCCGCCTGAGCGTTCCCGTTCAGGGCTGACCAGGGGCGAGCAGAACCCGGAAACCGATGAAGAGGTCCTCGCCACCACTGAAGTGGTACCTGCGGGACGCCGACCGGCAGGACCATCCGATGCCTATGCCGGTGCCGCCAATGCCGCTGCGGAGCACATGATACCCACCGGTAACAGGCCCCTTCGGGTCAAGGGCAACCCCGCCTGGCAGAAAAGCTTGCCAGTAGTCCAGGCACCACTCCTCGACGTTCCCATGCATGTCATAAAGTCCCCACGGGTTGGGCAGCTTCTGGCCCACTGGGTGCGTCCTTTCATCGCCACTCATAACCCACGCGTAATTGGTAAGATCGCTGTAGTCTGGATCATCGCCATAGCTAAAACGGGGCGAGGTCCATGCTCGACAGGCATATTCCCACTCTGCTTCCGTCGGCAGGCGATAAACACAGTTGCCGGCAATCCGCCCCGCCGCCCGTTCCCGCTGCGTGAGTAACCCACAGTAGTTCGTGGCGGCTGACCAAAGCACATTTTCCACCGGACGGCTCAGGTCGGTCCCGTAATCCACTTTGTGGACTCCGTCTGGAACCTGCACGCCGTTGAAATAGCTCGGATTGTTGCCCGTCAAGGCCAAGTATTCTCCTTGGGTCACTTCATACCTGCCCATCCAAAACCCTCGGCTGATGGTCACGTCCGTTTGCGGCCCCTCGACGGTACTCCGACCCACTTCGTTGGTCGGACTGCCCATTCTGAAAGTTCCAGGCCGGATGAACACCATATTAGTTGGAGCTTCAGTCTGAACCGCGCGGTAAAACCGCCGACCGGTTGCCGAGGCGGATTTGTCGGCCCACAAATAAGGACTGGCCGACAGTTGCAGGAACTCCAGACAGCGCCAGGCGCTCGCGTTGTTTGTTTGGGCAAGGTCGGTGACATACTCGACCGAGTACACGATGCCGACCGTCCCCGTGATGGTCAACCCCGCATACAGTTGAAGGTCGAGTCCTGCAGCCGTCTGGGCAACGGCGCGTGGCCCTACCGCCCAAACAACCAAGCACAGGAGGGAAAGGAATCGAACGAGTTTCGAGGATTGGATTTTTACATTCATAGGAATATTTTTCTTGGTCGCAGTTTTCGGATTCATATCAGGCGTCTCGTTCTTCTGCCTGTGCCTCAGCCCAGCTCGCTCGTGCTCGCCACATCGCTCCATTGGCCGACTTGTTCGTCGTGGAGGCGGTAAATGGCTTTGTATTTCCACACGGCGATGGCGCCGGGCAACCCAACGCAAACTTGACATCCCGTTCCGGCCGACCGCATCTTGCGACATGAATTCGCTGCTCGAACGTATCATGATTGACACAGCCATTTGCCACGGTAAGCCGGTCATTCGTGGCCGACGGTATCCGGTCGAGGCGATCTTGGAGTATCTGGCGGCCGGGGATTCCATGGAGGAAGTGCTGGCCGAATTCCCCGATTTGGAACGGGAAGATCTGCTGGCCTGCCTTGAATTTGCCGCGCAATCGCTCAAGCTCAAAAGCCAGCACTTGGTTTTGACGTGAAATTCATTCTGGACGCGCATTTGCCACCGAGCTTGTGCGCCATTCTCCAAGCCGCCGGCCATGACGCGTTGCACACGAGCGAACTGCCCGGCGGCAACCAGACGCCCGATTTCGAGTTGAATAATCTGGCGCTGGCACAAAACCGCGTTCTGATTTCCAAAGACACGGACTTCTACTACTCCCACTTGCTGCAAGCCCGACCGGCCAAGTTGGTGTTGGTGCGCACGGGAAATTTGCGCCTGCGGGATTTGAAGCGCCTGTTCGCCGCCCGCCTGCCGGACATCGTCCAAGCGCTCGCGACCCACTCGCTCGTGGAACTGGGGCGGCAGGATGTTCATGGCATCGTTTAGCGGGGAGCGTTTCCCCCAGTCAAATTCACGTCCGCAACGCCGCTCTATTTGCGATTTGTTCATTGCGGAGATTTAGGCCGCTGGGGAAAGCGGTCCTCCCACTTTGGTTGTTTACCCCATCACACTGACACTGATTACATCGCTCCATTGGCCGACTTGTTCGTCGTGCAGGCGGTAGATGGCTTTGTATTTCCAGACTGCGCTCGTCCCGGCGGCGGGCAATGCGGCGGTGTCCAGATAATCGGGAATCGTATCAATGGCCAGGAAGGTGAACGTGCCAGTGCCGCGATCCACCCAGATTTCCAAGCCGTCCATGCCTTGCTTGGTCCAGCCGATGTTCGGATGGCCCGCTTGCAAGGTGAGGTCGAGGATCGGTTTCATGCTGTTCAAGTCCACGGTCTGCTCCGCGCCGATCAAACCCAGGTCCTGTCCGATGGCGTCGGTGTAGCCGGGATGCTTTTTGACGCGGGCGACCAGGGCGGCCAGGCGACCAAAGATATTCGGCGGCACGAGCGCCGGAGCGGGGCCGAGCGTGGGCGCGGCGGGCAGGGCGCCCAGCACAGTGCCGTCGCGGGCATTGTTTTTGTAAGCGGTCCAGTCCAGGGCTTTTTGGGCGTATTGGTTCTTGGCGTCGCAGATGTAGGCGAAAAAGGCGTTGTCCGCAGTGGTGGCGGCGACTTCGGCGGCGGTGACGCCCACCGTGGCGGAGTAGCCGGGCAGTTTTTGAGCTATGTTACTTAACAACTGGCACTTGCCTGGGTCGTCTTTGGGCATGAAGGGGGCTTTTGCCATAGGTTTTAAGTGGCTTTTTGAGTGTTTTTTGTGGTTTTTTGAGTTGTCTCCATAACTGCGGAGCTTGCCGGAATGGTTGAGGAGCGCTCCGCGATGGTCGCGGAGCTTGCCTGAACGGTTGCGGAGCATTCCTTAATGACTGAGGAGTTTGTCGCAACGGTTGCGGAGTCTGCCGCATTGACTGTGGGAAGCGCCTCAGTGGTTGAGGAGTTTGCCGCACTGACTGCGAAGGTTGCCGCAATGGTTGAGGAGGCTCGCTCAAGGATTGAGGCGGCTGCTTCAGCCTTTGCGGAAGAAGTCTTCGTCGTAGCTGAAGCAACTTGCGCGGCGGCCAGCAGAACCCCGACGATGAAAAGAATCGGCTTTGCTTTCACGTTAATTTTTCTTTCCCGGTTCTTAAGTCATCGTCTAACCGATCCACTCAGGCACGGGCTTTGGCGCACGTACGGCTCTATCGCCAAAACTTGTCGCTCGTTCACACGAACGGCCGTTGTTCATGGATTCCCGACGCGTGGTGGATTCTTACAAAATATTTCAGCGATCGACTGACCGTCGAAAGCAGTCCTTTCAAAAAGCGGTGGCAACCTTGGCTCAATTGTGGAAACATCGGATTGCACGGTCGATGCGCGGCGATTCGCGAGCCGAAACTAGACCAAATAATTAGGCGAAAATATGAACAGCAAACTTATCAGCGAACGAGTCAACACCACGCCGACACCGTTTGTGTTTCGACTGAGTGACGGGACACGCGTGCCCGTTGTCCACCCGGACTTCGTGGCCGTTTCGCCCGGCCAAGTGGTTGTGATCGCGGAAGACGAAGGCATCACGCGGATCGATCCGCTTCATGTTGTGGCGATCGAAGAAGCGCCCCAAAAAAAACGCTCAACTGGTCACGGCTCCAAAAGATAGTTAGGCACGCGCCTGCCGATCCCGTCCGGCTATGGCTCAAAGTTTAGACGCGCCAGACAGACTTTTGAGCGTCCGCAGCGAAAACCGTAGTAAGAATCCGTTCGTTCGTGGGAATAACTACTTGGCTCAAGTTCATGAACGACGAAGAATTCATTCCGACGCGCCGCAGCTTATTGAGCCGGTTGAAGAACTCGGACGATCAGGAGAGTTGGCAGGATTTTTTCGACACCTACCGGCGGCTAATTCATCGCGTCGCCACCAAAGCTGGATTGACGAATACCGAAGCGCAGGATGTCGTGCAGGAAACCGTGCTCATCGTCGCCCGGAAGCTGCCCGAATTTAAGTATGATCCGGCCATCGGCTCGTTCAAAAGCTGGTTGCTGCTCATTACGCGGCGGCGCATTGAAAAGCAGTTCAAGAAACGGATGCCGATCAACGCCGGGCTGACTGCCAATTTTCCCGCGAATGATACCAAGCGCACCGCCACGGTCGAGCGCGTGCCCGATCCAAACGGGTTCGATCTCGAAGCCGCATGGGACTCCGAGTGGGAGAAAAACCTTTGGGACGCAGCGATATCACGGGTGAAGGCCCAATTGAAGCCGAAGCAATATCAGATGTTCGACCTCTACGCGCTCAAGGAGTGGCCGGTGCGGGATGTCGCCCATGCACTCGGCGTGAGTGTCACGCATGTGTATGTGAACAAGCATCGCGTGGGCACGCTGGTGAAGAAGGAAATTCAAAAACTGAATTCCGCCGCACAAGAGTAGGCCCGATTTCCGCTGGCAGCGGCTCATTCCGCTTCAGCGACCTTGCTTGCCCCCCTGCCCTGCCGTTCCAAAAAGTCCGCCAGATGGAGCACTTCGACATCAGCGTGACCGGCGCGTTGTAAGCCGGCGCGGATTTGCAGGATGCAACCAGGATTGGTCGTGACCACCACCTTCGCGCCGATGCGCAAAATGTTTTCCGTTTTGCGGCGCTGCAATCGTGCGGCCATCTCTGGCTCCGTCAAATTGTAGCTGCCCGCGCTGCCGCAACACACATCCGATTCCGGCAACTCCACCAGATTCTCTCCAACGATCACGCGCAACAATTCCCGCGGCTGTCGCGTGATTCGCTGCGGATGCGCGAGATGACACGCGTCATGGTACGTGACTTTCGTTGCGAACTTGGTTTCTGCCTCGGCGTCGTTTCCATAAACTGAACCAGCAGCCGCTAGCCATTCGGTCAAATCCTTTACTCTGCGACTGAAGTTTTTCCCGCGTCCGGCCCATTCGGGATCGTCGCGGAGCAACGCGCCATATTCCTTGAGCGTCGAGCCGCAGCCGGCGGCATTGATCACGATGCCGTCCAATTCCAGCCGCTCGAAAGCGGCGATGTTTTGTCGCGCGCACTCACGGGCCTGCTCCAGCCGCCCGCTGTGCGCGTAAAGCGCGCCGCAACAGCCTTGCTCCGTCGGTGTCAGCACATCGAAACCCGCGCGATTCAACAACGCGACGCTAGCCTTGTTCGTTTTGCCAAACATCACTTGCATCACACAGCCTTCGATGAATCCGACGCGGCCGCGCTTCGCCTGCGCAGTCGCTGGCGATATCTCCGGCAACTTCGCGGCACTGGCATCGGCGGGAATCAAGTTGAGCGCGTCGCGCGCCAAGGCGGGCAGCAATTTGTCAGCGCGAAGTTTTTTCAAAAGCCGCGCGGGCAGCAGCGCCAGTTTCATCCGCCAGGGAAATGGAAAAATTTGTTCGATGGCGACGCGGCGGAGAAATGTTTGAAACCACGAGCGCGCAAAGTTTTTTTCGACGTGGTCGCGCGTATGTTCCAACAGTTCGCCGTACTGGACGCCGCTCGGACACACGGCTTCGCAGGCACGGCAGCCCAGGCAGAGGTCGAAGTGCTTCACCGCCACGCCCGCCAGCGGCAGTCGGCCATCTTGCACCGCGCGCATGAGATAGATGCGCCCTCGCGGCGAGTCGTTTTCGTTGCCCGTTTCGAGATACGTCGGACACGAGGAGAGGCACAGCCCGCAGTGGATGCAGGCGAGCGATTTGTCGTAGTCGAGGAACCGCTCCGGGCGGGTTGGCGTGGTTTTCACGCAGGCAACTCTGGCAAAATGCCCTTGGGATCAAAAGCCTCTTTGAGCCGGCGGGCCACGGCGAGCGACGATGGCGAGCTTGGCGACGGCTGGCCACCGCGATAATGGATCACGCCATTGCCCGCGCGCGCTACGAACAAAATCTCACCGAGCGAACTCAAAACCTCCTCGAGCCGCGACGGCAAAATCGAGAGGTGGTGCATCGGAGCTTCTGTTGCGAGGCGCCAAAAGTTTTCTTCGTGCTGGAGATCGCCCGGCGCAATGAGGCCAAGCTTGTGTGCCTCGGCCATTTGCCACTCGACCTCGGCGCGCGTGCCGGCGAAGCCGGCCACAAGCTGGCAACGCGTGGCGTCTGGCGCGGCGAAAACATTGTGAAGATCCAGCACGACCGGTGTGATGGGCGATTCGTTGATGGCTTCGAGAAGTTCGCCTGCCTGCTTCAGCGACGAACAATCCGCACGCACGAATTGTTCCGCTTCGGGCAATGGCCGCAGTTTGAACGTCGCCTCGACGATGACGCCGAGGCTGCCGCGACTGCCGACGAACAATTTGCCAAGATCGTAGCCAGCGACATTCTTCACGACTTTGCCGCCCGAGCGAATCAAGCGTCCATCCGCAAGCGCGACCTGGATACCGAGCAGATAATCGCGGATCGTGCCGTAGCCAAATCGTCGCGGCCCGCTAGCGTTGGTGGCGAGCACATCGCCGATGCTCGCGCCTGCGGCATGAGGTGGATCCAGCGCCAGCCATTGACCGTGCCGGGCGAGCTGTTTTTGAAAGTCGGCGAACGTCATGCCCGCCTGCACCGTAGCAGTCATGTCTTCGGGCGTGTGCTCGACGACGGAATTCAACGCGGCGAGATCGAACGACGCAACCTTTTCGTCGCGCGTGTTCAGCGCCGCCAGCGTTTCGGTCAGCTCGCGCAAATTGGCAGGATGAAGAATCACTTACTTCAAATCATCGCCGCCGTTTTTCTTCATCACGTCGGCGAGTTTGACGGGCTGGCCGCCGAGTCGCTTGCTTTCGTCCGCCGCCTCCATGAACGCGAATATTTCGAGAGTCTCCGCTGGCGACACGGGCGACACGCCGGTCTGAAAGAAGCGCATGATCTCGCGAACGAGTGGCGCGTAATCGCCGCTGCCTTTTTGCTCCGCGACTGACTTGCTGCCGAACACGATGACCTTGTGCGGCGTGCTCGCGTTACGCAGACCGCGCAACGTGCCGACGCGTCCGCCGCTCCACACGCCGGTGACGACATCAGTGTCGCGCGTCGCTGTGCGCGTGACGCTTTCGCAGCCCGTGCCCATCACGGTGAACAGCCCTTCTGTCGCGTGGATGCCATACCAAAACAGGTCAGGATGATGCGGCTCCAGTTCGCACGGGCCGTACGAAATCGCACCGTGCAGTTCGCCCACGTCAACTTTCTTCAACTCCGTCATGCTGTCGTAAAAGCGATACGCGGACGCCGTGAACACAGGAACGTTGCTCTCTTTCGCCAGCCGGAAAATGGTGATGGCGTCGCGCAGTGAACCGGCGACCGGTTTGTCGATGAAGATCGGTTTGCGCGCCGCGATGACGGGACGTGCCTGTTCCAGATGCGGCCGGCCATCGACGCTTTCGATCATCACGACATCCACCTGGCGGCAGAGTTCTTCGATTGAGTCCACGATCTTCACGTCGAACTTGGTTTTGAGTTCCTCCGTGTATTTGTCCACGCGCGAAATGCTCGACTCGATGTCCGGGCTGCCGCCCTTGAAGGCGACAACGACTTTGCCGCCAGGCACGTGCTGTTTGTCCGCGGCGTCGTTGATCAACTTGGTGAACGCGGTCACGTGCGACGTGTCGAGGCCGATCATGCCAATGCGCAACTCCGCCGCGCACGCGGTGAGTGTGAGTCCAAAATGCAGCACAGTTGCCAGCGCGAGCAGCCTGGCCGACTGGCGGCGAAATCCGTTCAAGAAATGATGTTTCATGTGTGCGTCGATTCAACCATAGGCAAAATGGAAAATGTAGTTTAATCTCACGGCACCATGGTGAGAGCGGCTAGCGTTGTGTTGTGACCTTGATTGACGAATGAATCCTCGACTTATCTGTTTTTCAATCCGGCGCGGTTTGCTGGCCGTGCTTGCATGCTTTGCCGTGGCGCACACCGCGCGTTCCGCGACCAATGTGATTCTGGCCGAGGTTCCTGACTACCAGTGGTGGCGCGGTTGTTTCGGCACGGCGTCGGGGAATCTGATGGGCTACTGGGATCGCCACGGTTTTCCGAATTTCTACACCGGCCCGACGGCCAGCGGAATCGCGCCACTTAATAGTTTTGGCTCCAATATCGGCATTCAATCGATGTGGGCCTCGAAAGCTGGCTTCGACGGCCGCCCCGCCGATCAACCGGGTCACGAAGACGACTATTGGGTCAGTTATGAAAGCACCGCCCCGGATCCGTATGTCACCGCTGGTCGCCCCGAGCACGCGCCGGATTGCATCGGCGATTTTATCGGCCTCAGCCAGGACAAATGGACGAACCTCGGCGACGAATGCGACGGCAACATTGACGGTTTCTCGTTTGTTTTTTGGGACAAAGCTGGCGACCGGCGAGTGAACTACATCCCGCAACCGCGCAACGGCCAACCAACGACCGACATTCAATCCGGCTTGCGTGCGTGGACGCAGTATCGCGGCAACGATTGCGAGGTCTTTACACAACTGACGGACTTCAATCCCGAAGTGCCGGCGGGAAAAGGATTCACTTTCGACGACTTGAAAGCGGAAATCGACGCGGGTTATCCCGTTTTGCTGTTCATGCAAAAGCCGACCGAGAAATCCCGCCCGGTTGGCGCAATAGCGAGAGCCAATCCACACATTCACGGCATGCTCGCCTACGGCTATTACATTTCGGACAGCGGCGCAAATTACGTCCGCTACCGCACGAGTTGGGCCAGCGGCGACAACGTGATTAGCGAGTGGACCGCAAGAAACTGGCAGGCGGACCTGCCTGTGCGCGGTATCATCGGCTATCATCCGTTGCCGCAAATCAAAAACACCACATTTGCCGATCATTCGCTCACTCTGACTTGGGATGGGCCGGATTCCTCCGTGCTCGACTTGGTCAATGCCACCGCGACCTCGTTGCACGCGTACGTGGTCGAGCAGTCCGCCGCACTCTATTCGCCCGCGTGGACGGCCGTCACACCGCCGCTCTCGCAGCACACGGCCACGATCTCCAACTGCTGCGACGGCTCGACCTTCTTTCGCGTCCGGCTGGTGAAGCCGTGACGCGCTTCGATTCCGCCGCGCCCTGCATCCAGCGGTCAAACCTGAGCCTCCACGTTGGGAGCGCAGCCAACTCCGAGTGAGCCGTGCGGCAGGCCTGCCGAAGATGATTGCGAGGCAGCCACGCTCCCGGTAATGCTCCACCGTGCCAGCGAGAAACTCGGAACAACGCAAGCTCGCCGCGATCATGTTCACCGACAGGGTGGACTACAGTTCGCTCGCGCAACGCGACGAAAAGTTCGCGTTGGAATCAGTTCCGCCGGGACGCCGGAGAATAGCCCAGCGAGTTATCGCTGGGTTGGATGGGCGAAGGGGCAAAGTCCCGGAGGGACGAAAGAAAGTTAGGTGCGCGGGAAGACGTGTCGGTGCCAATCTTTCGCCTCTCCGGGGCTTGGCTACATCATGGCGTTTCCCCAACGTTGAAACGCTGGGCTATTATCTGTCGCCCTCCGGGCTTGAGAAATGAGCGCCAACGCCGAACAACGCAAGCTCGCCGCGATCATGTTCACGGACATGGTGGGCTACAGCGCGCTGTCGCAGCGCAACGAAAAGCTCGCGCTCGAGTTGCTCGAAGAACATCGCGCACTTTTGCGGCCGCTGTTTCCGAAGTTCAACGGCACCGAAATCAAAACCATCGGCGACGCTTTTCTCGTCGAGTTCCACAGCGCATTAGAAGCGGCGCAATGCGGCATCGAGATCCAACGCGCGCTGGCGCATCGCAACCACGACGTATCGCCAGAGCGACGGGTCGAACTCAAAATCGGCATTCATATCGGCGACGTGGTCCATCGCGGCGGGGACGTGTACGGCGACGGGGTGAATATCGCCTCGCGCATCGAACCGCTGGCGGGTCCGGGCGGGATTTGCGTGTCGATGGACGTGGAGCGGCAGATTCGCAACGCGCTCGAAGCGCGCTTCGAGAAACTCGCGCCGACGGAGTTGAAGAACATTTCGGTGGCGATGGATTTGTTCCGCATCGTGCTGCCGTGGGAGACGGCTGGCGAAAAAACCAAATCCCAAATCCCAAACCCTAAACCCGATCCGCGCCTCGTTACCTCGGCGGCTACGAAGTTTGGCCTGGTTGCCGTTGTCGTGCTGTTCGCGGTCGGCGTCGGTTGGTGGCTCGTTCATCAATCCGGCCAGGCGACAAAGCAGGTTGCGAGTTCGCCGACCAATTCGACCTTGCCCAGCGCGTCGAGCGCCGCACCCGCCACCGACCAAAAATCCATCGCGGTGCTGGCGTTCGTGAACATGAGCGCGGACAAGGACAACGAGTATTTCAGTGACGGCATCGCGGAGGAGATTCTCAATGCGCTGGCCCGCACGCCGGGTTTGCGCGTGGCGGCGCGGACCTCGGCTTTTACGTTCAAGGGCAAGAACGAATCCGTGCAGCGCATCGGCGAGATGCTCAAAGTGGGCGTGGTGCTGGAAGGCAGCGTGCGGCGCGCGGGCAACCAATTGCGCATCACCGCCAAGCTCGTCAATGTGGCTGACGAGTTCGTTCTGTGGTCGGACACGTTTGATCGGAAGGCGGAGGATGTGTTCGCGATCCAGACCGAGGTGGCGCAGCGAGTGCAGGAAGTGTTGCAGGTGAAACTGCTGGCGGGCGGCAGCCCCAACACCACGCTCGCCGGGACGGACAATCTGGAAGCGTACGATCTGTATCTGCGCGGACGGTATTTCTGGAACCTTCGCACCGGCGCCGACGCTCAGCGCGCCGTGGGTTTGTTCCAGCAGGCCACGGAGAAAGATCCGAAGTTCGCGGCGGCTTACGCCGGGCTGGCGTCCAGCTACATGCTGCTGCCGAACTATGCTGCCGTGCCGGTGCGCGAGGCGCATCCCAAGGCGCGAGCAGCGGCGCGGCGGGCGCTCGAACTGGATGGCCGGCTGGCCGAAGCCCACGCGGTGCTTGGCCAATGTGCAGCGTTTGATTGGGATCGGGTGGGGGCGGAACAGGAGTATCAGGAAGCGCTGCGCTTAAACCCCAACCACGGCACCAGTCACCAGTGGTATTCGTATCTGCTGCGAGATCAGGGAAAAACGGATCAAGCTCTCGCTGAGATGCGCAGGGCTCAGGCGGTGGAACCGTTATCCGCTATGATTCAAAAAAGCATTGGCGACGTGCTTTACTCTGCCGGTCGGTACGACGAGGCGTTGGTGGAGGCGGACAAAGGCCTCAAGCTCGCACCCGATTTTCCGGCGGCCCTGAGGTTGCGCGGCTGGATCTTCCTCGTCCAAAAGAAAATTCCGGAAGCCATCGCCGAGTTTGAAAAGATTCGGAAGAAGACGGGAGACACGCCATACTCACTTGGCTACCTCGGCTACGCGTATGCCGGTGCGGGCCGGACGAATGAGGCGCGGCAAATACTGGAAAAATTGAAGAGCATCTCGGCCAACGGCGGTTCCGCCTCCGGTGAGATTGCGTTTGTTTACCTGGGCTTGGGTGATTTGGATCAAGTGTTCGTCTGGTTGGAGCGTACGGCCGAGAGCCGCGATGTGGATCCGCGGTGGTGGAAAAGCGATCCGCTTTTGGGCGGAGTGGTCAAAGACCCGCGCTACGCGGCGCTGCTCAAGAAATACGGCCTGGACAAATGAGCGCGCCGTTTTAGCCGGAATGATGCTATTAGTCCGGGTGGAACGGCCAACTTGGCCGTTCTCGGCGGCAACTTGCCACCGAGTTTTGGCGCGGCAAACTTCCGAATCGAATTCTGGGCTGCAGGCGCACTCCGAGCAGCGGGCCAGAGGCCCGTTCCACCTGCACCCAATTGCATCGTCGCGGCTTGGGTTTCCGGTTCCGTGCAATCAACGCGAAGCCGAAATCACACGGCCGTCTTTTTGCAGAGTGGCCAGCAAGCTAACCGTGTCACGTCGCACGCAGAATTCGACATCGTCGCGCAGGTCGGGATTTGCCAAAAGCTTTCGACCGTTGCTCGCCTGTTGCATCGCTCCGAGCAAATCGTTCCGCCACGGCTGAAAGATCTGGCGGGCCATCGTCGCCGAATCAGCAACCTGGCCACTCGCGTACACTGCCCAAAGCAAATCCACGAGCGCTCCCGTCGCGAGCGTGTCCTCAAAAGACGCCTGTTCGATGGTGCCGCTGCAGACGAGCAGCAAATTCACGGGGCGATCGTGTTCGAGCCGGGCGGCGACCACGCCAAGATTGAGGAACGAGGCGATCCATATCATTTCGGCGTGCGCGCAGGCGCGCAGGGCGCGTGTGCCGTTGGTCGTGGTGATCGCGATGGTCTTTCCGCGAACACGCTCCGCCGTGAATTCGCGCGGCGAGTTTCCGAGATCGAAATCGACACTGCCCGTCTGCGCGGCGCGAATGCGCAAACCGTCACGTTCGCCGGCGAGCAAAATTTCCGGCTGCTGCGCCCGCAGCGCCAGCGCTTCGGCGATTTCGCCGACGGGAATGATTTCACGCGCGCCATTGGCCAGCGCGGTGATCATCGAGGTCGTGGCGCGGAGAATGTCGAACACGACGCACGTGGTCTGGCTGAGGTCGCGCTGTTTCAACGCGGCGAATTCGGCCGGGGCAAAGAGCACTTCGAGGGAGGAATTCACAATCAAGATTTTGGAGATGAGGCGGATTGTTTCGTCCGCATGTAGTGAAACAAGTATTGCTGCGCGTAGCCGGCGTGCGGGCCGAAGTGCGTGGCGGTAAATTTTTCCAATCGCCGACGGCTCGCGCGCCGCCTGGAAAAATAAAGTTGTTGGAGCGCTTTCATGATCCAGACATCGACGGGGAAAGCCTGTGGAAAACCGCCCGCGAAGAGCAAGACGCAATCGGCGATCTTGCGGCCGACGCCGGGGCAACTCATCAGTTCCGCGCGCGCGGACTCCAGGGAAAGCGAACTCAGCCCGGCCAAATCGAGCGCGGTCGACGCAACTCGCCGCGCCGTTGCGAGCAGGTACGGCGCGCGAAAGCCCATCTTGCACGCGCGCAGATCTGCTTCGGTGACGGCGGCCAGTCGCTGCGGCGATGGAAAAGCGAACGCGAGCGCGACGCCTTCTGGAACGGGCAGCGGTTCGCCGAAGCATTCGCAAACCAGTGCGACGATTTGCTGGATTTGAACGATCTGTTTCGTCGAGGAAAGGATGAACGACGCCAGGCATTCCCACGGCTCCTGGCGGAGCAAACGCAAGCCGCGACACGCCGCGACCGCCGCGCGCATCGGTTCGTCGTCGGGAAAACTTTCCAACACGGCGGCGAGATTTTCCTCCACGCGCAAGTAATCGGCGAGCCAGCGCCAATCCGTTTGAAGCGTCGCCGTGCGCGCGAGAATTCCATCGGGCCGCGAGGTGAGTTGAACCCAGCGTCCAGCGACGACGCCCGTCCATCCGTCATCCTGCGGCTGCCAGCGAAAGGCTTGCCCCGACGTGAGCGTAGCCGCGAGATCGTAGTCGCAAGCGGGAAGCCAGCACTGACACGACGCGACAGGCATTTCAGCGGAGGTTGCGACAGGCGTAGAGTTGGAAGCGGCGCATCACCCGGTCGTGATATTTCGCTTCAAACTCGCCGAGATCCGTGACGGACGAAAATTCCTGGAGCAGCCGTTCGGTCGGCGGCGCGGAACTCTTGCCCTGATGAACATAGATGGCGTTCTCGCCTTTGCGCGCAAGGTAGCCGGGCCAAAAGTAGAACTGGTTCTCCGGTTTTTCAGAAGTCTGGTAGTAAACGAGCGGCTGCGCGGACACGGCGGCTTTGGCTTCGGGTAAATAAAACGAGAGTTCGCCGGTGATGCCGTAATGGTCGCCGATGATGA
Source organism: Verrucomicrobiota bacterium (assembly GCA_016195385.1). GTDB lineage: Bacteria > Verrucomicrobiota > Verrucomicrobiia > Limisphaerales > JACPZS01 > JACPZS01. The sequence goes on along the minus strand of JACPZS010000244.1, from coordinate 5,314 downwards.
AGACTGGTTTGCCTTCGGCAAGCAGGTTTGTGCGCGCCGTCCCGACGATTTGCGCGGTGTCCTTCCAGCCGCGCACGCGCCGCAACGGATCGGATTCATTGGGCAGCGAGTAGCTCGTGAGCTTGGGCAACAAATCGGTGTTGTGCAGCATGGCGACAGCGAAGCAGCCGAGCACCAGGCCCGTCACGAGCAAACGCCGCAGCACCGTGCGCAAGAAATCATCGCCCGCCCGCCAGCATTCGTCCCAATAAACCGCCATCACCAGCAAGAGCGGGAGAATTGATGGCGCGATCCAGTTCGGCAGTACGCGCCAGCGGAGCGTGTAGGCGGCGTAAAAAAGGAACAACGGCGCGCCCATGCAGAAGGCGTAAACCGCCAGTTCGCGGCGCGGAGAACGGCGCCAAAAGGCGACGCTCGCCCAGATCATCGCAAGGAAGAAAACCGGATTCAGCAGCGCGAATTCCGCGCCGAGAAAATCCCACACGAAGCGCAGCGTGGGCCGCCACGGCTGGTTCAGCCCGCCGTTGCTCGCAACGTGCGTGACGGTGATCCAGTTGTGCTGTTGGTTCCAAATCAGAACCGGGACGGTTGCCAGCGCGAGAATTGCCAGCGCGAGATATGGACCGGGCCGGCGGAGTTGACGACGGGCTTCCGGCGAGGCTGCAAAGAAAATTGCCCAGCAGAGCAGTTGAAAGAGCGCGGTGTATTTGCTCAGGAAGCCCAGCCCCGTCCAAAGGCCCACAGCCAGCCAATGCCGCGTCGAATCGAATTTCACCGCGCGCCAGCCGGCGATCATCGCCAGCATCCAGAATAACACCGACCAGGGATCAATCGTCATCAGCGTCGCGCCGATGGCGAGCAACGGGGTCGCTCCCAAAATCATCACCAGCCAGAAGCCGGCGCGCGCGCTCACTTCCCTGGCGAGAAATTGCAGCAGCACAAACGAAAGCACTGCCGCCACGAGCGGCGACAAAAATCGCACGCCAAACGCAGTGTCGCCCCAGAGAGACGTTCCCAAAAATTGCGCAACAGCGATGAGCGGCGGTTTGCTGTAGTACGAAAGCGCGAGATGTTTTGACCAGAGCCACTGGTAGGCTTCGTCCTCGCTCAGTTCAATCGTGCCGCCTGAAATGTAGGTCCAGCGAACGGCCAGCGCGACGAAGATGACGACGTAGCCGAGCCGCAGCCAGTGCGAGGCCAGTTGCGATTCTGTATCCGCCAGTGCCGTTGTCGGAACCACGCCGCCAGATTCAAGTTGAAGCCCTGGTTTCCAGAGCGACGGAAGTTGCCGCCACCAGAGCGGAAAAAAATCCTGGCCGACGTTGATCCAGAAGCGATTCAGCAGCCAGATAATCGCAAAGGCGTAACTCGCGCCGAGCGCACTGCCGACGATCACATCTGTCAGGTAATGCACGCCGTTATACATCCGCGAGAAAGCGACGAGCGTCGCCATCGGCACCATAAACCACATACTGCGCCGGTAGTAGATGAACATCACGACCGTGGCCGCGAACCAATTTGCGGCGTGACCGGAGGGCATGCTGGCCGAAGGACCACGGCCCACGCGCAGGATGGCGTCGTCCAAATGAAGGAATGGCCGCGGGCGCGCAAAAAAACGTTTGAGCGAACTGCAAATCACCACGTCGCCGAAAACGACGACCACGCCGAGCATGAGCGCGCAGAGCCGGCCGCGCACGCCGCCTTTCCAGCAAAGCAAGAGCAGCAGCAGCGCAATCGCAGGCCGGAAAAGCGGCGTGTCGCTTACGAACGGCATCAACCAGTCGAAGAGCGGATTGCTCAAGGAGTGGTTGACGAACAGGAACAACTGATCGTCGATGGCTTGCACCGCGTCCATGAAATGAAGCGCGCCGCCCAACGAGTGTCAGACGGCACGCAGGATTAGATTAAGCGCCAGTGCTCGCCATCTCTTCGTTGGTCGTGACGTTGACGATTTTGAATTGCTCGGCGTGCAGCGCGGGGTCGGCACGGAAAGACAATTTTCCAAAATAACGTTTCTCCATCTCGATGAGCAATTTCTCATCTTCGGTGCGCAGCCGATCCAAGACGGCGGGATGGACGACGATGCGCAATTGAAAATCCGATTCATCGCGCGTGCGCTTCTTCAGGATTTCACCGAGCTTACGCTGAATTTCGACGCTCATCGTCAGTGCGCTCTTCACGACGCCGCGGCCTTTGCAATAAGGGCAGTCGTTGAACACGGAGGAATGGACGCTTTCGGAATGCCGCTGGCGGGTCATCTCCATCAAACCGAGTTGCGAAATCGGGAGCACGTGGGTCTTGGCCTTGTCGCGGCGTAGGCCGTTTTTCATGCGATGGTAAACCGCCTGCTGGTCGCGCCGCGATTTCATGTCGATGAAGTCGAGCACGATGAGGCCACCCATGTTGCGCAGGCGGAGTTGACGGGCGATTTCTTCGGCCGCTTCGAGGTTGACGTTCAGGATGGTGGACTCTTGATCCCGGCCACCCTTGTGCCGACCGGTGTTCACGTCGATGGCGACGAGCGCCTCGGTCTCGTCCACGACGATGTAACCGCCGCTTTTGAGGTGAACCTGGCGCGAGAAAGCGCTTTCGAGCTGGCGAGTGACGTTGAAGCGATCAAAAACCGGTTGCGATTCGTTGTAATGTTTCACCTTCGACATGGAACGCTTGGAAACTTTGCCGATCATTTCGCGGACGCGTTCGTACGCCGGCGCGGAATCGACGATGATGCGTTCGACATCCTCGGTGAGAAAATCGCGCACGGTGCGGCCAATCAAATCCGGCTCTTCGAAGACGCAGGTGGCCATCGGTTGCTTGGTGATGCGTTCTTGAATTCCCTTCCATTCTTCGAGCAGCAACGCGAGGTCGCGCACAAAGTAACGCGCCATCTTGCCTTCGCCCGCCGTGCGCATCACGACACCCATGCCTTCTGGAATGGTGAGATCGCGCAGAATTTTTTTCAGCCGCTGGCGTTCCTCGTGGCTCTCGATCTTGCGCGAAATGCCGGACTGATCAGAGTTCGGCAGCAATACCAGATAGCGGCCAGGCAAGGACAAGTTCGTCGTGACGCGCGGACCTTTGGTGCCAATCGGCCCCTTCGTGACCTGGATGATGATTTCGCTGCCGGCGGGATAAAGCCGCGGTATGTCGCGCTGCGTGATGCGGGGTTTGTCGCGGTTCTTTTTCGTCTCCCGCTCGACGATTTCGACCCCGCTGTCAAAATTGCTGGGCACGATGTCCCAATAATGGAGAAAGGCGTTCTTCTCGAAGCCAATGTCCACAAACGCCGCTTTCAAACCGTCTTCGAGGTTCTTGACCTTGCCTTTGAAAATACTGCCGACGAGCCGCTCTTGCGTTGTGCGCTCGATGTTGAATTCTTCGAGGCGGCCTTCTTCGAGAATGGCCACGCGGGTTTCCAGCGACTCGGAGTTGATGACGACCTCCTTGTTGGTCTTTTTCTCCGGTTTGATGAAGGTCCTGACTTTCTTGATAACCTTGTGCGCCGCGGCTTTGATGTGCTCGACGATTCCTTTCGGCTCCGGCTTAGGCGCGACTTCGAGTTTGGTCTCGGTTTCTTCTTTGACCTCGGCCGGCACTTCGCGATGCGGCTCGCGAAAATCGCGGCTCCGCTTGCCGGGAGTCGCATTGGTTTCGGGCGCTGGCGGCGGCCGGGCATCCGGGGAAACGCCCGCGGCGATGTTTTCCGAGCGCTGGATTTCATGCTCGTGGCGCGAGCGGGCAAAGACGGTATCGTCATTGGACTTGTCCGTCACGGCGGCGGCGCGCGCCTCGGTCGCGGCGCGATCCGGTTTTTGATTGTTGTTATTTTGCAGGCCGCCACTCGGGCGGAAGCGCATGCCGCCACGGCGGCGGCGCGAGGAAAAGTTTCGTTCACTCATAATTAGTAGGCTCTGCGATACAGATATACGTTTTGCAAAAGGCCGGCGGCGATCAACGAGCACAGCACCGAAGATCCGCCGTAACTGAGCAGCGGCAGTGGAATGCCCGTCACCGGCATCAAGCGTATGTTCATGCCGATATTGATGAAGACATGGCTGAACAGCAGGATGACCACACCCACAGCCAGTAATTTGCCCAGGCGATCCCGCGCTTGTCCGGCGATCCTCAGACCACAGAACAACACCACGGTGTAAAGCGTGATCACGATCACGCTGCCAGCGAATCCATCCTCCTCGGCAATGACAGAGAAAATGAAATCGTTATGGGCCACGGCGCGCGGCAGATAGCCGAGCGCATTTTGCGTTCCTTGACGCCACCCCTTGCCCGTAAGGCCACCCGAGCCGACCGAGATCAGGGCTTGTCGAACGTGATAGGTTTTCTGCTCCTGCAATTCGCGCGCGCGCTTCCGCTGTTCCGGAGTCGCATCACGGGGAGCAAAATCCCGACCGAAATAAACCAGCAGCCGATGCCGCTGGTAATCTTCCAACTTGATCTGCCAGTTGTGCGGGGCGAACAAAATGTCCACCAGCAGCAACGCGACCAAAATTCCCACGACGCCGACGAACCGGAGCAAGTATCGTGCGGGTACTCCGGCGACTAGCATCATCACCAAACCCACCGGCAACAGTACGAGGGCGGAACCAAGATCCGGTTCTTTCAGAATCAGCAAAAAAGGCAGCACGGTCATGCCCAACGCTCGCGCAAAAATACCGGGCAGCCGCAGTTCTTCCAGCGGGCGGCTGAGAAAGTGTGCCTGCACAAAAATGAACGCGAGCTTTGCGAATTCGGACGGCTGAAATTGCACCGGGCCGAAATCGATCCACCGCCGTGCGCCCCAGCCGTGCGTCGTGCCGATGCCGGGAATCAAAACGGCCACGAGCCAGAATATTGTGACCCAGTAAGCCACCAGCGCCCAACGCGCGAGCGAGTGATACGGGATCAGGCAAAACAGCGTCGCGATGCCGATGCCGACGACGTACCAGATGATCTGCTTGATCGTCGTGGCGGCATTGCCCATCGTCGCGCTGTAAATCGACAGCGTGCCGAGCAGCATCAATCCGAGCAGCGCCGCGAGCAGCAGCCAATCAACCCGCGCAGGGCGTTCGTTGAGTTTCGGTTCAAACATGATGACTGCGAGTCTTCATCGCGCGGGAAAATTTGCGGCCACCGTTTCCGCTTTCGGTTTGTTGCGCGGTTTTTCCCATTCCTGAATCGCGCGATAAATTTGCTGCGCCATCGGCGCGCACGTGCCGCCGCCGGACGCGCCGCTTTGCACCATCACGACGACGGCGTAGCGCGGATTCTCGAACGGCGCGAACGAAACGAACCACACGACCTTGTCCACGAGCAGAGT
>JACPZS010000019.1 GCA_016195385.1 Verrucomicrobiota bacterium | reverse complement strand
AATCGCGTGCAAATGTATCGGTCGTTCGACAACGGCCAGACGTTTACCGCGCCCGTGAATGCGACGCCGGGATTCGTCGGCTTTGGAGATTTTCAGGACAAGGAGTGGATCACGGCAGATAATTTTTCAGGGCCAGGACAAGGCAATGTTTATCTGGCCTGGCGCCACTTTTCCAACACTTCTCCGGGGGCCGGGATTCCGTATGGCGTTCGCTTCACGCGCTCGACGGATGGCGGCGCAACTTGGGGGCCGAATCAAGGGCTGCTGATCGCGGCCGAAGGCGCGTTCAACGTGCAAGGTGCCAATGTCCTCGTCGGCCCCGATCATTCCGTCTATGTTTTTTGGCTCGACCAAAGCGCCGGCGCCGGCACGCCGAACATCATCAAAGTTCGCAAGTCCACCAACCAGGGAGTCAGCTTTGCCGCCGCCGTCAACGTGGCGACGCTGGTGGCAACGGGTGTCAATGGCGACCTCGGCTTGAATGGCGGCTTCCGCACTGCGGCGTTTCCGCAGGCCGTCGTGAACCCGGTGAGTGGTCACATTTATCTGACATTTCCTGATGCCACGTCCGGAGCCGACCGGGCGGATGTGTTCCTCGTCAAGTCCACTGACGGCGGGGTGACGTGGAGCGCCAAGCAGCGCATCAACGATGACGCTACCATCAACGATCAGTTTTTTCCGACGCTGGCGGTGACGCCGAACGGCAACAGCCTGTTCCTCACTTTCTACGATCGTCGTCTGGATCCAGCCAATTCGCTCATCGACCGGTTTGGAGTGATTGGATCCATATCGGGATCGGCCATCACGTTCAGCGGCAACTTCCGCATCACGACGCAGTCCTTTCCGGTCGTCATCGGCCAGGATCCGGTCATCAACCCCTCTTACATGGGCGACTACGATCAGGCGCAGGCCGACAACAGCTTCTTCTACACGACTTGGGGAGACAATCGCAACCCCAGCACGGCGCACGCGCATCAACCCGATGTGTTCTTCGCCAAAATTCCGGTGACCGGCCCGGGCGCGCAACTCGCGTTTGGCGCGGCGACGATTTCGGGCGGGAATGGCAACGGCGTTGTGGACTTCAACGAATGCAACGATCTGTCCGTTTCGATCAACAACACCGGCACCAGTGCCGCGACGGGAGTTTCCGCCACGCTCACTTCATCAACGCCCGGCGTCACCATCATTCAGGCGAACTCGGCGTATCCCAACATTGCCGCCAGTAGCTCCGGAGCCAATCTGGTCGCCTTCAAAGTGCAGACCACGCCGGGCTTCGTCTGCGGAACGGCAATTGATTGCGTGCTCAACGTGACGACGGTATCCGATGGGCCTTTCACTATTGCGTTCAAGCTGTCGAGCGGACTTAGCGCGCCGAGCACGTTCACTTCCACGGATGTGCCCAAGGCGATCCTGGACGTGAACACCATCAATTCGATCAACAACGTCTCGGGCCTTACTGGTCCGATCGGCAAAGTCACCGCCTCGGTTTACCTCACCCATACCTTTGATGGTGATCTGATTATCAGGCTCATCGGCCCGGACGGCACCACGATCGATCTCTCGAATCGGAATGGCGGCGCGGGCGACAACTACGGCACCGGTTGCAACTCTCCGACGATTTTCGACGACGCCGCTGGCGTGGCCATCAACTCCGGCGCTGCCCCTTTTGCGGGAACATTCCGTCCGCAGCAAGCGCTCTCTGCGTTCAATGGCAAATCCGGTGCCGCCGCCAATGGCGTTTGGAAACTCAGCATTCAAGACGCCGCTGCAATTGATACTGGAACATTGATCTGCTGGAGCGTCAGCATTTCGCAATCAGTTTGCACGGACGGCGGCGGGCCGTGTGGCGGAACCACTCGTACGCTCACGGTCGCGTCGAGCAACCCCAACAACGGCGTGTCTGTCACGGCAAGTCCCAACGACAACAACGGCCAGGGCACCGGTACGACGCAATTCACCCGCACTTACAATAACAACCAAGTCGTCAACCTCGTCGCTCCATCGACGGCCGGTGGAAATATCTTCTCGAAATGGCAGCGCGACGGCGTGGATTGGAGCACGGTGCCCGCCACCAGCGTGACGATGGATTTGAATCACACCATGACGGCGATCTACCTGACGCCGACGTGGACGCTTACCGTGGCTTCCTCCAACCCCAACAGTGGCGTGTCAGTGACGGTGAATCCGAACGACAACAACGCGCAAGGCAACGGCAACACGCAATTCACGCGCACATACAACAACAACGCGGTGGTGAATCTCACCGCGCCCGCGTCGTCGGGCGGAAATATCTTCTCGAAATGGCAACGCGACGGCGTGGATTGGAGCACGGTGCCCGCCACGAGCGTGACAATGGATTTGAATCACACGATGACGGCCATTTACGTGCTACCAACTTGGATACTCACCGTGGCCTCCTCCAATCCCAACAGCGGCGTGTCGGTGACGGTGAGTCCGAACGACAACAACGCGCAGGGCAACGGCGTGACGCAGTTCACGCGCACCTATAACAACAACGTGGTGGTAAACCTCACCGCGCCGGCGATCGCGGGCGGAAATAATTTCGTGAAGTGGCAGCGCGATGGCGTCGATTGGGCAACGACAGCCGCAACGAGCGTGACGATGGACGCCAACCACACGATGGCGGCCATCTATGCGGCACCCAGCGGCACGACGGACTTTGTCACCGGCACGACGCCGGGCACGTTGCGCAACGATTTCAGCGGCTTTGCCGGGATGAAGATCACAGTCGGAATCAGTCCTGTCACTGTGACTGATCTGGGTCGTTACAAGTTCAGCGGCAACACCGGCACGCACCTCGTAAAGCTCGTCAACGTTGCAACCGGTGTGGATGTGGCCGGTGTTTCGGCATTGGTGAATCTAGGAACCGGCGCCTCCGGCCAATTCAATTATGCCAGCCTGGCCACGCCAGTCATGCTGCCCGCCAACACCTCGTATTACCTCGTGGCGCAAGAGACTGCGGGCGGCGATCAGCTGGCCAGCTTCAATACGATCGTTACGGCTACCAGTGTCGCGGCGGTCAATGGCTCGGTGAATCAGTCCGGCACCAGTTGGATATTCCGTGCCACCGCGAACACAACCATCGGCCCGGTGAGTTTCAAATACAGTACCGGAGCACTTAACCTTCCACCGAGCGTTTCGCTCACCGCGCCGGCCAACAGCGCGACCTTCACGGCGGGAACGAACATCCCGATCAACGCGACGGCCACCGATAGCGACGGCAGTGTTAGTAAAGTGGATTTCTTCGCGAACAACACCTTGATCGGCACCGCGACCGCCGGCGTCGGCAACGTCTATTCGATCACGTGGAACAATGTCGTGGCCAACAACTACGCGCTCACCGCCGTGGCCACGGACAACCTTAATGCGAACACCACCTCTTCGCCGGTGAACATCACCGTCAACCCGGCCATAGACCCGACCCTCGTCGGCTACTGGAAACTCGACGACGCCAGCGGCCTATCGGCGGTGGATTCGTCAGGCAACGGCAACACCGGCGCGCTTGTTAACGGCCCGGTCTGGAGCGCTGGCGCGACAAGCGGCGCGTTGAGTTTTGACGGCGTGGACAGTTATGTGGATTTGGGCAACGGCGCGAATTTGAACCCGGCGACGGCGATTACGCTGGTCGCGTGGGTCAAAGCCAACAGCACGGCGGCCACGAGCGGCTTGATCATCAAAGACAACGGCACGAGCCATCAATACGCGCTGTGGCTGCAACTGGGAGGCAAAGTACGGCTGTCGATCGGGGCGGCGGTGCTGACGGGCACGACGACGGTCACGACCGGCGCGTGGCACCAACTGGCCGGGACGTATGACGGGACGCAGTTAAAGATCTACCTCGACGGCGCGCTGGAAGGGACGCTGGCCGCCAGTGGCACGATGAGCAACAACGGCGTCAACGCGCGCCTGGGCGGACGGCAGTACCCCGCCAACCCGCTGACGTTGAACGGCGCTTTGGACGCGGCGCGCATCTACAACCGCGCGCTCTCGCAATCCGAAATTCAAGCGCTCACGCCGTAACCGGTGTCGGGTTTTTCCCGCGCGACAAACCTCGCAAATAAATCAAACGCCCCGGCGCGCCAAATGCGGGGCGGAATTTTTTGCTGGAAGTCATTCTCCCAGGCATTCACGGCACGAGGGAGCCACTCCTACTTCAATTGAATCGGTTCCGGCACAGCCGCACCATCTTTGCGGGGATCGGACGCGCCGTAATTGATTCCGGCAGCAAAGTCTCGCAGCACCGCCTGGCCGCCGCCCACGGATTGGGTGAAGTCTCCCCGCAACTTCAGTTCATGACCGCGCGCCGCGAGTTGCTCGCGGACGGCCAGCGGCACGCGCGCTTCGATTTCCACGTCGCAGCCGGCAAAGGTCATTTTGGTGAAACGCGGCGCTTCGAGCGCGGCTTGGATGTTCATTTGATGATCCGCAATGTTGGACACGAATTGCGCGTGCGCCTGCGATTGATTCCAGCCGCCCATGATGCCGAAGGCGATGCGGGTTTCGCCCTTCGTCATGAACGCCGGAATGATCGTGTGCAATGGCCGTTTGCGCCCAGCGAGCGCATTCGGATGCGCGGGATCGAGGCTGAACAAGCCGCCGCGATTTTGCAGCGCGAAGCCCACGCCCTCGGGCACGACACCCGAGCCGAATGAGTTGTAGTTGCTTTGAATGAGCGACACCATGTTGCCCTCCTCATCAACCACGCAAAGATATGTCGTGTCCGTGCCCGCATTGGGAGGCACGCCCGCGCTGACGCCGCAATTAGCGCGCGGCGCGGCGATCAATTTCGCACGTTCCCGCGCGTAAGTTTTGGAGAGCATTCCACTGACCGGCACGCGGCTGAAATTCGGATCGGCCACGTAGCGGAGCAGATCAGCATACGCGAATTTTTTACTTTCAATCATCGTGTGAAGCGCGTCCGCCGACGCAGGGCCATATTCGTTGAGCGGAAAATTCTCCATTAAATTCAACATCATCAACGCGGCGATGCCCTGACCGTTTGGCGGCAACTCGTAAACCGTCCAGCCGCGATAGGTCGTGGAGATCGGCTCGACCCATTGGGCGGGAAATTTTTTCAAATCATCCGCTGCCATCGTGCCGCCCAGCCGCTGCGAATGCGCGAGAATTTTCTGCGCAATCGCGCCTTGATAATAGGCATTGCGACCATGTGCGGCGATTTGCCGGTACGCCCAGGCGAGCGCGTGGTTCCGAAAAATTTCGCCTACGTGCGGCGCGTGGCCAGCCGGCAGAAACGTGCGTGTGGCGCTGTCTTCCTTGCGCAGCAATTTTTCGCTGTCCTTCCAATAAGCGCTGACCAATTCGGTGACGGGAAAACCTTCCTCGGCCAGGCGAATCGCGGGCGCGAGCACGGCGGCGAATTTTTTTCGTCCAAAGCGATGCAGCAATTTATCCCAGCCATCGACCGCGCCGGGCACGGTCACGGAATCAATGCCGGACTGCGGCATGTTCGTTAGCCCCTTTTGCGTCAATCGTTCAATGGTCAAATCCGCTGGCGCCCAGCCGCTGGCATTCAAGCCGTGGAGTTTGCCCGTGCGCGCTTCGTAAACGATGGCGAAAAGGTCGCCGCCTGCACCGCACATCATCGGTGCCACCACGCTCATCGCCGCGTTGGCGGCGATGGCGGCGTCCACGGCGGTGCCGCCTTGCGCGAGGATCATCGCGCCCGCTTGCGAAGCGAGCGGATTTTCCGTGGCAACGATGCCGTGGCGGGAGATGACCATGGAACGGCCTTGCGAGCGATCCTGGGCGGCGGCGGGATTCGGCATGAGCGGGAAAATGGCGAGTGAAAGAAAAAGGGGCAAGCGAGCGTTTGCATTCATGGCAGTGCGGAATTTTTATGCCGCCGCGACAAAACTCACAAATCAAATTCCGCGAGTGATAAGGATCGGAGCACAATTTGTAAAACAAGTGTCGTGGCGACGACACTGCGTCGCTTGTTTGTCTGCCTGCGAAGTTCAAATGAAATGCAATCGAAATCGGAAAACCTGTGCGCCCGAGCGCCAAATCTTTCTAGCTGTACCCGGCTGGAACTGTTACATCGCCGCGCATGATTTTAGCCAAACTTGGCAGGTTCCTCGGAGTATGGGCGCAGTTTGGTGGCTCTGAAACAAAGCCAGTTTTTCGCACGCCAGCCGGAACATGCGCCTGTCTGATGATGATCCCGGCTTTGTCTCGGCTACGTCTCGGAGCCCAGGGGATCGCGCTGGCTGCGTTGCTGTGGGCCTGTTTCCAGATCACCGCCCGAGCGCAAGACAGTTACGAGATCCAGGTTTATGGAAGCGAGACGATCGCTCCGGGCAAGACGATGCTGGAATTGCACAGCAATTTCACGGTCGATGGCGAGCAGCGCGTGCTGGACGGCGTGCTGCCTTCACATCATTCGCTCCACGAAACTTTTGAAATCACGCATGGTTTCAGTGACTGGTTTGAAACGGGCTTCTACATTTTCACTAGCGTGCAGCCGGGCAAAGGCTGGGAATGGGTCGGCAGCCACATTCGTCCGCGCGCGCGCATCCCGGAAAACTGGCACTGGCCGGTCGGCGTGAGCTTGTCCACCGAGCTGGGCTTTCAACGCCGTTCGTTTTCCGGCGATACTTGGACCTGGGAACTGCGCCCGATCATCGACAAACAAATTGGCCGCTGGTACGTCGCGCTGAATCCGACGTTCGGAAAATCCATTCACGGCCGGAACTCGAACCAAGGATTTGAATTTTCGCCAAGCGCGAAACTCAGCTACGAGCTTACGCCGAAAATATCCCCGGGCGTCGAATACTATGGCGGGCTGGGCCGCGTGACGCGGCGCGACAATTTTGGCGAGCAACAGCAGCAGATTTTTCCAGTCATCGATCTGAACTTTTCGCCTGACTGGGAATTTAACTTCGGAGTGGGCATCGGACTCAATCACAGCACGGATCACCTGCTCCTCAAAATGATCGTGGGCCGGCGCTTCTGAGAGGGCTAGCGGCCGGTTTTTGGTTGATTGCTGGCGAGAATCCAATTCGCCAGCGTGGCGATTTCAGCCGCCGAAATCTGCGGGAACGGCGGCATCGGGATCGTTCCCCACGCGCCGCCGCCGCCGTGGGTGATTTGGTGCGAAACTTTTTCCTGCGCATCGTCGCGGCCGGCGTACTTGGCCGCGACATCCTTGAAGGCGGGGCCGACGATTTTCTTTTCGACGGTATGGCAACCGACACAACCGAGTTTCGCGACCAACTTCACGCCGTCGTTGACCTGCGCAGAACTGCCCGTCGCATTCGGTACGGATTTTGTGTTCGTTTCGCCTGATTTGTTTGCGACCGGAGAATTTTTCTCGGTGCCGAACGTCCTCACCAGATAGTTAGCGAGTGGATCGACTTGATCCTCCGGAATCGCCGCGCCGTACTTTTGTTGCATCTTCAGCACCGAAGCTTTCCAGGCGGCGCGAGCAAGCGGCGGCTGGATTTTGACGTAATCCGCCGAGTGGCAGATCAGGCAATGTGTGTTGGCGAGTTCGGCACCAGCGCCAGTGGGAAAGGTTTCCAGTTCGCGCGGCAACTCGATCTTCAGCGTCGCCGCCGCTGCGCCGAGCGACGAGAGCGTGAGGCAGAGCGCCACGTGTTTGATCTTGAGCCGAGTGAATTTGGCCAGCTCACGAGCATGGTGAAGAACATTTTGGCGACGCTTCATTTTCACTATTCAACTCACATTTACACGGACGGTTTCCATTAACTCGAGAACGCCAGTTTGAGCGGGCGTGAAATCGATCTTCCACTCACGGAACGAGTATTTTCCCAAATCGTTGCCCAACTCCACCGCGCGCCAGGTCCGCCCTCCATCCGCGGAAAACAGAACTTCGCGAATGCCGCTACCGCCGTCGAAGGCGATGCCTTTCACGGGAGCGGGCTGTCCGAGTTTGAGCTTCGCTCCATCGGAGAGGCTGGTGATAAAGGAGCGAACATTGAAGCGGCTGATGGGCACGGTCTTTTTCGGCGTCGCGCCCGGTTCCACGCACGCGCAGGCGTTGTCGGGCACGCGGTATGCCGTGCTCATCCAGTAGCCGGTGAAAACTTCATCCACCACCGAGATCGTGCTGAGGTGCTTAATCCAATAGGTGCCGTAGAAACCGGGCACGACGAGCCGCAGCGGGAAACCATTGAGCATGGGCAACGCCTCGCCGTTCATTTCATAGGCGAGCAGGACTTCGCCATCGAGCGCGTGATCGATGTCCAGCGCCTTGATGAAGTCCGGCGTTTTTTCGTTCACCGGCTTGTCCAGGCCATCGAAGATCACTTGGCGTGCGCCTGCTGCGATTCCAGATTTTTCCAGAACATCCTTGAGTCGCACGCCGCGCCAGCGGGCATTGCCCATCGCGCCGTGGCCGGATTGTCCGCCAGCCACGCGCGGCTGGAAAAAACCGCGGCTGTTTCCGGAGCACTGGTTGACGGCCACGATTTCGATAGGCTCGAATTTGGTCCTGAGTTCCGCCAGCGACCAACTCAATGGCACGTTGACTCTGCCTTTGACTTCCAGCCGGAAGGTTTCCGCGTCGATTTCGGTCGGCACTTCCGACAAATGGTAGCGGACAAAGAAGGCATCGTTGGGCGTGATGACGTTCTCGTTGAAAACTGCAAATGGTGTTTCCAATTGTGGCGGCCGCGTGGTCAGGCGAATCAGCGGCCGCTTCTGGGGATACTGAACAAGCGGTCGTTCGCCGTTTTCAAATGGCAGAGTGACCGTTTCGTCGGCCGACGCGCGCCACGCATTGCCGGCGAAGAAACTTGCGGCGCCAAGCGCGGTCGTTGTTCGCAAAAAATGTCGCCGGCTCATAACCTGGCTGGCGAGATCGGATCGGAGCATGGCGCGAGCGTAAACGCGCCGGCTCAAAAGTGAAGCGCGGAGTGGAGTTTGAGCATTATTGCGAGCCGCGCCGGGGATTTCCTGATTTCGGACTTGCCTTTTTGATCTCCCCCCAAAACATTTCACGCCTTGTATGGATTCTGAAACGCCTCAATCGAAGGGCTTTTACGAGTTTTTGGCCTGGGTTGAGTTGAATAAAAAAAACCTGATCACCGGCGGCATCGCCGTGGTCGTGCTCGGCTTCGGCCTGGGAGTTTATCGGTGGCGGGGCGACCAGCGCGAGTTGCTCGCCAGTCAGGCTTTGCTCGAAATCAACCCGCCGGGCGCGGCGCAATCCACCAACACGCCGCCGTCCAAGGCGCCCGAATATTTCAAAATGGCGGCGGAATTTGCCGGCACGGCAGCCGCCGAACGGGCGCTGCTGCTGGCGGCGGGAGATCTGTACGTCCACGGCAATTATGTGCAGGCACAGAGTTATTTTGAACATTTTCTGAAGAACAACAACGGCAGCCCGCTGGCGTTCCAAGCGGCGCTGGGCACCGCAGCCTGCCTCGACGCGCAGAACAAGACCGACGAGGCGCTCGCCAAATATCGGGAAGTTGACCGTTACTCCTCGGGCGCGGGCGTGAGCCAGGCGCGCCTGGCGATGGCGCGGATTTACGAAGCGAAGAATCAACCGGAATTGGCGCTCAAAGCGTATGACGAATTGGCCAAAGCGAAAGATGTGAACGTGTGGAACAGCGAAGCGCGGACGTTGCGGGAAGCGTTGCTGCAAAAACATCCGCAGCTCGCACCGACGAACGCGCCTGCGGCGGCCAGTGCCGCACCGCCGGGCGCCATCACCATCCCCATGAGCGCATTCACCAACCAGACCACATCCACGGCGCAGGTGATCACGATCACGAATCAAGCCGCGCCCGCCGCCGGGAAGTAGGTTTCAGTACGCCCGGCCCTGGCAAGTGATGGCCTGGTTTCTCTTTTTACCCAGTTTTGGATTGAGGCCGTTGTCGCGCTGCCATTGCAGTTGGGCAATTAAGGTGCCGGCAAGTTGCGCCGATAGTTTTGCAGCAAAACGCAACGAACAAGAATTCGCAGCGCGGTCGTACGACTTTCTATGAAACTGACAATTATTGGCACTGGCTACGTGGGTTTGGTCACCGGCACTTGTTTCGCCGAAGTGGGCCACCATGTGATTTGCGTGGACAATAACGCCGAAAAAGTGGCGATGCTCAAAGCGGGGGGCATTCCGATTTACGAGCCGGGTCTCGAAGAGCTCGTGCAGAAAAACGTGGCCGAAGGGCGGCTCTCCTTCACGGCGAGCACTGCGGAAGGCGTGGAGAAATCCGACATCATCTTCATCGCTGTGCCGACGCCGCCGCAGGCGGATGGCTCGGTGGATTTGAGTTTCATCGAAGGCGTGGCCCGCGAGATCGCCGGCGCGATGACGAGCTACAAGATCATCGTGGACAAAAGCACCGTGCCGGTGAAGACGGGCGAGAAAGTCGCCGAGACGATCAAACGCTACTGCAAGGCGAAGGTGGAGTTCGACGTGGTGAGCAATCCCGAATTTCTGCGCGAAGGCTTCGCGGTGCAGGATTTGATGAAGCCCGACCGCGTTGTCGTGGGCGAGCGTTCCCAGCGGCCGGTCCCCGCGATGAAGCAGGTGTATGAGCCGTTCAAAGCACCGATCATCGTGACGGACATCAACTCGGCCGAGTTGATCAAGCACGCGGCCAACTCTTTCCTCGCGCTGAAAATTTCTTACATCAACGCCGTGTCGATCATCTGCGAAGCCTCGGGTGCCAACGTCCAGGAAGTCGCCAACGGCATGGGCATGGACGCGCGCATCGGACGACAATTCCTCGATGCCTCGCTCGGCTTCGGCGGCAGTTGTTTCCCCAAGGATCTGAGCGCATTCATCAAAATCTCCGATCAACTTGGCTACAACTTCGCGCTTCTCAAGGAAGTGCAACGCATCAACTCCTTTCAAATGGAGCGCTTCGTCAAGAAAATCAGCGATACACTCTGGGTGCTCAAAGACAAAAAAATCGGCGTGCTTGGGCTGGCGTTCAAACAAAACACCGATGACGTTCGCACGTCGCCAGCCATCGACCTTTGCCAGCGCCTTCAGAAAGAGGGCGCGATTTTGCGCGTGCATGACCCGAAGGCGATGGAAAAGGCGCGAGCGCTCTTGCAGGGCGTGACCTACGTCGCGGACATGAACGAAGTTGCGCAAGGCTGCGACGCGCTGGTCATCGCCACGGAATGGCCCGTCTTTAAAAAGCTCGACCTTGACCGCGCTCGCAAGGATTTGACGCATCCGATCATCTTCGACGGCCGCAATCTCTTCGACCCGGCCGAAATGGAGCGCCTCGGCTTCATCTACAAGAGCATCGGCCGCTGAGTGGCGAATTTCGGAGTTTCCGTTTCCGCCCCGCGCCGCCATAGTTCCGCCGCGTGTGTCCCGGCAAACGGCCAACTTGAAACCGCAACCCTCCTTGCTCGTCGAGGTCGCCGCTGGTTTGGTTTTCCGGCGCGGCCGGCTTCTGATCACGCAACGGCGGGCACAGGATCATCTTGGTGGTCTCTGGGAATTTCCCGGCGGAAAACGTGAAACGGGCGAGAGTTTTGAAGCCTGCCTGTACCGCGAATTACGCGAGGAACTGGACATCGAAGTTGCCGTCGAGGAACTCTTCGAATCCATCCGGCACGATTACCCGGAGAAATCCGTTCAACTTCAATTCTATCTTTGTCGCTGGCTGAAGCGCGAGCCGCGCGCGCTTGGCTGCCAGTCCTTCGCGTGGATCAGGCAGCACGAACTTCACGATTACACATTTCCGCCGGCTGACGCGCGACTACTGCAACGACTGGGCGAGTCCCCACGGCTTTGGCGATAGCGTCGCGCCTGCCTCGAAAAGATTGAATCGCGAACGCGCAGTCGATACACTCCCCGCAAATCAACTGAACCAAACGCGTAATGCGCTGAACTCAATTACTCACATGAATATCGCTGACCTTGACCAGTCCATTTCCCATAAGATGCGAGCCGCTGGCGTGGCCACGCCCACGATCAACACTTTTCTCGGCGCGGCGCACAAAGTCATCGCAGGCGAACGCGGGATGTTGCCGGAGTCCACGATTGAGCCTATCGACGCGCTGCCGCGGCAGTCGGAAATTCGCGACGAGGACGCGAATGCCGTTGAGCTTTTGCAACAATTGGTGGTCGTGAAATTGAACGGCGGCCTGGGCACCGGGATGGGTTTGGATCGCGCCAAATCGCTCATTCCCGTACGCGGCGCGGAATGCTTTTTGGATTTTATCGCCCGGCAGATTCTCCACCTGCGCCGCGAACGCAACGCGACGGAGCCGGCATTTTATTTGATGGACAGCTTCAGCACGCAAAAGGACACGGTAGATTATCTGAAAAAATATCCCAGCCTCAGCGCCGATGGGCAGATTGATTTCCTCCAAAACATGGTGCCCAAGCTTGAGGCGCAAACCTTCGAGCCGATTTCCTGGCCCACCGATCCGGAACTTGAATGGTGCCCGCCCGGCCACGGCGATCTTTATCCTGCGCTGCTGGGCTGCGGCCTGCTCGACTGTTTGTTGAGCCGCGGACTCAAATACATGTTCGTGTCGAACTCGGACAACCTCGGTGCCACGGTCGATGTGAAACTGGTTCGCTACTTCGCCGACTCGGGATTTTCCTTTTTGATGGAAGTGGCCGAACGCACAAGCGCCGACAAAAAAGGAGGCCACCTTGCGCGGCGGCTCGGCAACGGGCGGCTGCTTTTGCGCGAATCGGCGCAGTGTCCCAAGGAGGACGAAGCCCAGTTTCAAAACATCGAACGGCATCGATACTTCAACACGAACAACCTATGGATCCGGCTCGATCATCTGAAGGCCGAGTTGGAGCGAAATGGCGGAACGATTTCACTGCCGCTGATCACCAACCAGAAGACCGTCGATCCGCAGGACAGCACTTCGCCCAAAGTGCTCCAGCTTGAATCCGCGATGGGCGCGGCCATCGAATGCTTTGCGCACACCGGAGCGATTGTCGTGCCGCGGGTGCGTTTCGCGCCGGTCAAGACGACGGCGGACTTGCTCGCGCTTCGTTCGGACGCCTATCGCGTGACGGACGATTTCCGGCTTGTGCTCGCGGAATCGCGCCACGGCCAGCCGCCGCTCATCGATTTGGACGCGCAACATTACAAGCTGATGGCAGGCTTCGACGCTTGTTTCGCCAATGGAGCGCCCTCCTTGATCAACTGTGACTCGTTGAAGGTTTCGGGAAAAATGATCTTCGCACTAGGCGTCGTTTGTGAAGGAAAAGTCGAATTCTCCAACGCTTCATCCGAAACGAAGACCGTCGCGACGGGCACGTATCGTGATGTTCAAGTGCGCCTGTGATTTACGCGAAGGTGAATTATGAAAACGGAACTGACATGGTGGTTACACGATAATCGACGGGCTGCAATGGTTTGCCTCATTTGTGCAATTGTCCTGCACACAATCAGAATTCATCCGACCGCCCATGCAGAGACGACCGACGAAAATGCGAAAATTGACGATATTCGAGAAGCCATATTCCGTCATCAGTTTGCACAAATAGGTACCGACTCCGACAAGCGCGTAAGATTATACTTCTTGTCAGTTGGGGATTCTGGAAGCGATCCAGCAAACAGTTTCCTTGAACGATTTAAGGATCTCAATCACCTCGTTAAGCCGGTTTCATTGGCACAGTGCGTGACCAATAATTTAGGAATCAAATGCAAAGACAAAACTACCGGTGAGGAAGGGTTTTTGTTCTGGGTGGGCACAGTGAAAATCATCTCCACGAACACGTCTCAAGCTGACGGTAACTATTGGTTGACAGTTCCAAATCTAAAGCGCTTAAGAAAATTCTGGGTGGAATCCGTCGATGGAAAATGGAAGGCCAAGGAAATTGGGGAAAAAGCACATCGTTGGATTCCTTTGGAAATTGATAAGCCTAAGCGCCCCGACAACACGACTGGTTAAGGATGCGGCTATTGAAGCCAGTATCGTTGGTGTCGCCCTGACCAGTCTTGACGCGCGCGAGTCAGCCGCCCGCAACTTCGAGATTGAGAATTTCGCCCGGCTCGCATTCGGCGATCACTTCCATCGGCCGGCAACAAATCTCGCAATCGGTCGTGAAACGCTGGGAGCCAGCGCTGGTGTCGATGGACAGGTCAAACTCCTGTCCGCAGAAAGGACATTGGATGGGTTCTGAAATTTGCACGGCAGTTTAGCCCGCGACCCACGGTAAAAAGCGCTTCGCTGGATTTTCTGCAATCAACTTAAATCGCGGGCGTAGGAGCTGTTCCGATTCGCATGAGTGACCGAAGATGATTGGTTGCTTCATCGCTTCGTCTATTTTGTCGCGGGTGAAGCTAATTTCAAATCGTCAAATGCCGTGAGTACTTGCTCTGGCCGCGCGCGAACGGTGATGCTCTCCGTCAGGTTGACCCAACGAATGATGCCGGTTGAGTCGATGAGAAATTCTGCCGGACGGGCGATGTCATTATGTTCAATCCCGCCGGCACGATGAAGAAGTTCGTAGCGCGAGATGACTTCGAGCTTCGGATCGGAAAGGAACGTGTATGTGAATCCCCGCCGGGCGCAATGCCGGCGTGTTTCCTCGACGGCATCCGTGCTGATGGCCACCACGCGAATGCCGCGAGCATCAAACGCTGCCAGGCGCTGCTGGAAACTCCGCAACTCGGAGTTGCAAAGTGGTCACCAATGACCGCGGTAGAAAATGAGCAGGACGCCGTTGGCGCGGACGTTCACTTTGTTGCCCGGCGCGGACGCCAGCAGGCCCGCGAGCGTAATGGTTTTGCCGTTTTGGTCGGGCAACGAGAAATCCGGTGCCTTTTCGCCGGCGCGCGGCGCGGACGCTGCGGACGGAATTTGCCGCGCCTGGTAGAGCAGGCCGTAAGCGAACAGGCCGATGCCCACCATGCTCAACACCGCCAGAACACTGCCGAAGATCTTACCGCGATAGACTTGAGGTTGCTTGAAGGCACGCCGCACACCGCCACCCAGCAGCAACGCGCCGGCGGCCAGGAGCAGAAGATTTGCCCACGGAAAATCTCGTGTGATGGGAAACAGTGAAAACAGCGGGATGTAACTTAGCAATCCGAACAGGATGATCAAAAAGCCCGTCCACAGCGTAGAATTCCAGCGTCGTTTCATGATCAAAATAGTGCTGCCTGTATTGTAACAACTTTGCGAAGCAGCACAAGCTGCGAACCGCAAAAGTCAGTTAAGTTCCTTGATGTAAAGATTGGCGAACTGGATCGGAAAACCGTGGTGCTGCAAACCAATCGGGCCGCGCGCCGGAATGCCGGGAAGTTGTGCGTTTTCAATAACCAGTTTGCCATTCAACTCCACACTCAAGCGGTCGCCGCGCATCGTGATGACAAATCGATTCCATTCGCCCAGCGGCGCATCAGCTTTGAGGCGGGGCGTGACGCCTGCCCGAATCGCGGGCGAGAGCGATTGGTTGACCCGGTAATGATAGACTTCGCCGGAACCGACCGGCCAATTCCAGATGTTCACTTCGGCGTTTGTGCTGCCGCGTACATAAATCCCGCTGTCGCCTGCGTCCGGCACTTCGACCATTTTGCGCGAGCCGTCGGCGTTCGTGGCGTAGTCGCCATTCGCGAGAATGAGTGGCACACTTTTCGTCACCGGCTTCGCCGTGAAGCGCCAGTCGGCGATCAAAACAAAATCGCCAAATTCCTTCGTGCTCCAGAGATTCTTGTCGGCGGCTTCGCTCTGGCCGTCGTAATCAAGAATCCAATCCTTCGGTGTCCAATGCCCGCGATGTCCCGGCGCGGACTGCCAGCCGCTGAGATCAACGCCCGTGTAAAGCGAGACGAAATCCTGATTCATCTCGGCAACTTCATTCGCGGGCGGATGCGACGACGGCAATTCCTGGATGCGCAAGTTGCGGAAATAAATTTCGCCGCCCTCGGATTCGAGACAGATGTAACCTTTGCGCGGATTGCACTTCGTCGCGCCGGAAACAATTTTCCCATTCACCGCGAGCGTGAGGCGACCGTCGCGGCTCTCGACGCGGTAATGATTCCACTCGCCGGCGGGATGCGAGCGGCGCTCGCTCGGCAGGCATCGCATCCAGCCTCCGGGATGCGGACGATCCGGCACCATCGTCGCGCCGTGAATCGCAAACACGTCGCCGTGACCCGTCCACAAACCTTTCGGATCATCGCCGTCCAGCACCTGCACTTCGATAGCCTTGGTGAACGGTTCTCCGCGTGCGGTCACCGGCGCGCTGTGAATGAACAAGCCGGAGTTGCCGCCTTTGTGCAGGTGTTTCCAGTCGAGTTCGAGAATGAAATTTTCGTAGTGGCGCGTCGTGCGCAGGACGCCAGTGGGCACACCCGTGCAGAAAATCATTCCATCGCGCACCGACCACGTGCTGGGTGCGCAATCGACATTCACCCACCCGGATAAATCTTTGCCGTTGAAGAGAGGAACGAATTTGCCGTCCGCCGCGAACAATGGCGTGAGCGATGACGACGCGAATACAAGGCAGCCGAGAAAATAGCGGAGCGAGTGCATGACGGCAAATTGCGCCGAGCACGACTGCGCGGGCAACAAGAAAATCACGAGCGCCGACGCGGCTTTGCGGTCATAGCGCCGCCCGGATGAGTTGCAACAACTCCGCGTAACTTTCGACCGCCTTGAACTGCGGAAATTGTTTCTGGATTGCCACCGGCGAGTGAAACAGGAAACCCACGTCCGCCTCCGCCAGCATCGCCGTGTCGTTGAACGAATCGCCGGCGGCGATGACGCGGTAGTTCAAATTCTTCAAAGCCGCCACGGCCTTTTGTTTCTGGTTGTTCTGTCGGAGTTGATAGCCGGTCACGCTGCCGCCCTCGACGATTAAGCGGTGGCACAAGAGCGTCGGCCATTCCAACTGGCGCATCAACGGTTGGGCAAATTCCTCGAACGTGTCCGAAAGGATGATCACTTGCGTCAACTCGCGGAGCGTCCGCAAAAATTCCAACCCGCCGGCAAGCGGCCGCAGCGTGCCGATGACAGCTTGGATGTCCGCCAACTTCAGCCCATGCTGCGCAAGCAGCTTGAGCCGGCCCTGCATCAACACGTCGTAGTCGGGGATGTCCCGCGTCGTCAGCCGCAGTTCCGCGATGCCGGTCTTTTCCGCGACGGCGATCCAAATTTCCGGCACCAAAACGCCTTCCAGATCCAGAGTGACAATGCTTTGTTTCACCGCGGGAGTTTTTCAATTTTCCGAGAAAGTGTCGAGTGCGGTGGTAGTCGCATCGGGGCGCGGGTTTTTTATCCGCGAGAAACAAAGAGACTGCGCTGCGACCAAACAAGCTCCGTGGCGCGAACTTTGGGCGCAACGCGCGGATAGAAAATCCGCGCTCCATGTTGTGATGCCTTGCTTGTCTCAACGACGAAATCCTGAGTGGGGCAAAAGAAATTTGCGTGTCTCATGCCGGCATCTACGAGACGTTCAACGCCACGTCATCTCGCTGAGATCGAGATGCCAGCCGCTGCCATCGGTGACGCGAACCGATTTCGCTTCCTGGAGATAAACGATCTTTTCCAAATCGACCGACGGCGGCAGGACATTGACGAGGACATCGCCCGAAGCCAGCGCGATGATGCGCGTGCGCAGTTCGGGACGGCGAATGAACGCGTAGCTGACGGGATCGACGGTATAAACGTGGCCTGTGACCCGCGCCAGCCCGTCTTCACAAACATCGACGATCCCGATGAAATGGCGTTGCGGCTCCTTTTCAAAATGGCGCCGATGGATGACGTGAATTTTTTCGCCGTGGCTAAGAATCATGCGCGGCGATCTCACTCAACGATTAGGCGAAAGCCAAGCGCATTCTCGGCGTCGCCCGATTGAATCAAATTCTCCGGGCTGGGAAAATGAATTGCCACGATGGGCGATCAGGCGATTAAATTTCTGTCCGTGTCATCGCAGAGAACCAGCGCCGGGTTGTTGATGTATCGCTTTCGAGATGGCGGGTTGGAAATTTTTCTGGCGCATCCGGGCGGGCCGCATTTCCGCCGGAAGGATGACGGACACTGGACGCTACCGAAAGGCGAAGTGCAGCCGGGTGAAGATTTGCTGGCCACGGCCATTCGCGAGTTCAAGGAGGAAACCGGTCTGGACGCCAGCGGCGAGTTCATCCCGCTCGGCTCGGTGCGGCAGAAGGGCGGAAAAATCGTGTTCGGCTGGGCCTTTGCCGGTGATTGGGAGCCATCGCGACCACTCGTGAGCAATCAGTATCAGATCGAATGGCCGCCTCATTCGGGGCACTTGGCCGAGTTTCCTGAGATTGATCGCGCCGAGTTTTTTCCGCTTTCAGACGCCCGCCGCAAAATGAAGGAAACCCAGTGGCCCTTCGTGGAACGGTTGCTGGCGGCGCTGGGCGATCGCGTGCCCAGCGATCCGGCGCGTTAACGCTGCGCCCAGAAATCGACCACGAACACGTCGCCGAGCACCGGGCCAAGCGACTGGCCGAATTTCTTGTGCTCCGGATGAACCAGGTACGCGTCGCGCTCCTTCGCGCTTTTGAAGCTCAGAATCCACGCGTGCGTAAAACCTTTGTCGTGCTTCTCCGGGCTGATGTTCGTCCCCCATTCCAAGCCGCGAATTTGCGGGATTTTTTTCTTCAAGCCGCGAAAGGCCTCCTCGACTTCCTTGATTTGCGCCGGTGTCGCGGTGTCCTTGAATTTGAAGGAAACCATGTGGATGAGTTTCGTTTTGCCCGCGCCGGGTGACGTGGCGAACGCGGAAGTGGAAATCATCGTCACCAGACAAAGCGCCAGTGGCAGCAGCAGTTTTTTCATAAAGTTGTTCATCATTTTCGCGGCGAACTTAGCTTTCCGTCGTCAGCGCGGCAATCTTCTTCACGGAATCAATCTTCGACAATTTCACCCCGAAACCCCTGTTGCCGCAGCGCTTCGTAAAGCACGAGTGCGACGCAGTTCGACAAATTAAGCGAGCGCGCGTCGCGGTTGAACATCGGGATGCGCAGCCAATGGTCGCGGTTCTCCGCCAGCAAATTCTTCGGCAGGCCGGCCGTCTCGCGACCGAACACGAGGTAATCCTCCGCGCCAAATTTTGCTTCGGAATAAATTTCCCCTCCGCCCGACTCGATGAACCACAGCCGCGCCGTGGCCGGCACTTGTTCGCGAAACGCCGTCCAGTTCGGCCAGCGTTGCCAATCGACGTGCGCCCAATAATCCATGCCCGCGCGCTTGATCTGCTTGTCGTCGAACTGGAAGCCGAACGGTTCGATCAAGTGCAGCCGCGTGTTCGTCGCCGCGCAAAGTCGGGCGACGTTGCCGGTGTTCGGCGGAATTTCCGGTTCGACGAGGACGACGTTCATTGGCGCGCGGTCAGCCCGTTTTTTGTGGCAGTCATTCCAGGACTCATTTCCGCGCGGATTCCTCGACTAGGCGGATTTCTTCCGGCGTCAGCGCGTAAAGTTCATAGACGCGCTCATCGATCTCGGCGTCGAGCTTCGCAATTTCCTTTTCAATCGCAGCCAGATCGGAACTGCCGGCTTCGGCGGCGGCGGCTTTCGTCAAGTCACGGATGGCGCGGAGATTGTCGCCGGCAGCCGGCGTGAAATAAACCAGCGGTTCGAGCGTGTTGACCAGCAGCGGATAAATCGCCTCGGGCTTTTTGCCCTTCGTCCATTTCTTCTGGCGCGAGTGCTCGGCGAAGAATTGCTGTCTCGCGGAGTCCATTTAATTTGTCCAGCCGCGCAACTTTTGGCCAAATTCCAAATAGCTGGGTGAAGGGTAAATTTCTTTTTTCGGCGGCAATAAAATGTCGTCGCGCAGTGCTGCTTTGAATTCAGATTCACCGCCGTGCCAACCGATTGTGCGAAGTCTCTGAAATTCTTTTTCGCTGCAATCAATCGAATAATCCGTGCGAACAGTGATTAAAGCGTGGTCAAAAGCTCGGTGATGCAGAGCGCAAAGTGAAAGCCCGTTTTTGATTTCATCCGTTCCACGTTCGTGCTCAACAGGAATGATGTGAGCAGCATCAAGTAAATCCAACTGGATACCACAGACGCAACAGCGATGGCTGTAAGCGCGGAGAACATTTACCCGGAAACGGTCATCGCGAATTCTGCGGTTCACGGTTTGCAAAACTTGTCGCCGTTCTTTTGGTTCGATGTCTTCGAGGTCAAAGTCCACAGCTTCTTCACGGGAAATCCTCTCAAGCGCCTTTGTCTCCAAGATGCCAGCCGTGGTTTGATGCAGTTCTGACGAGCCTAAAACATAAGAGGTGAAAAAGTCTGGTCGAAAAGCTATGGCGATTTCCTGATTGTCCCGCGCCTGAGTCGCAAAACCATTCTTAACGGCTTTTTCCAGTGCATCACGTTTAATCTGAATAGAGGGAGACCGCCCCGACATGGAAATTTGATGCTTGGTTGCGTCAAATCCCGCAAAGGCATTCAAATCATCCGACCAACCCAACAGAAGTGTTTTCCAACCTACACGAAGTTCAATTTGACTGACGCCAGTTACCTGAATCCGAAATTCATTCGGGTCTCGTGGAAATCCACCGTGCGTCAAATTCCAAATATAAACCAGCAACGAAACTTTTGTATCACCTTTGAAAATAGACAGCGCGAACGGATGGTCGTCGCGTGACGACAAAATCAAAACATCCCAGCCGCAAGCATGGATTGCTTCAACGACGAGATCTAGCAGTCTTGGTTTTCTTAGGATCCTTGCCATAAGGAACAGATGCCTCCTTTAACAAGAGCGGTTGGTCGTCCTCTTGAAATCTCATTTGCGAACCACGGATGTATTCTTCATTGATTTCTATCGTCATCCAATTGCGCACCATTCTTTCGGCTGCCGCTCCAGTCGAGCCAGAGCCGCCGAATGGATCGAGAACTGTGTCGCCTTCATCCGTCAAAAAACTAATAAAAAAAGCTGCGAACGCAGCGGGAAAGCGAGCTGGGTGCAGTTGAAGATTGTTTTCTTTGCAACGCGTAATGTAACTGCTGTTGCTTTCGGAATTGGCGAGCGCGAGAACATTCGGAGCGATAGCCCCGCCGTTATTCGTCAGAAATGATGTCGCGTTAATGTCATGCTCCGAAGGCCGACGGCCAGAATTGTAAGACTGGCGGTTTAGCAAATCTTGCATCGCATCACTGTAAGCCAACAAAACTTTCCGGTTGTCGCTTTTGGGGTTCAGAGATTTACTCAACCACCAAACAACATTGACCGAATCTTTCAAGCGCACACGTCGCACTGTGACCCACTCGGCTGGCGTCGGCAGCCGTGTCGGGTTGTAATGAAATAATTCTTGAGCTAGATGGAATCCGCCTTCATTGCAAAGTTTGATGAGCAATTCGTATTGGTAAAGCGAACGCGTGGGCGAGCCTTTGCGATACGCTCCACCCAAATCAAGAACGAAACTGCCATCTTCTTTGAGAATTCGTCTGATTTCTTTCGCAAAAGGCATGAACCACTCGACGTATTCGTGATCCTCCTTGTTGCCGTAAGCTTTTTTTCGTGTGAGTGCAAAAGGCGGAGACGTAACGACCAGATTGATTGAGTCATCTGGAATTTCCTTCATCAGTTCCGATGAATCGCCCAAAAAAGCTTTTCCGTATTCGGTTGTGAAATATGGTTCGGTTAGTTTCAAGTCGAAGAAATTATGATACCGCCAAGTCAATTGCGCGAGCTTTCACTGTGTCAATGGCAAGGTTGTTTGGCAGAAGACCGCTTTCCTTGCCGATGACGACATCGAAGTCTTTGACCTTTGGAAATTCTGTTGCCCAATTGCTCGCCGTGTCGCCCGCCACGGCTTTGTCCGCGATGAGCGAGTTGCCGTGCTTGAAATTGGCGGTGAGCGTGGGCAGAAGGTTCAATGCCTGGCTGCGGCCCTTCTCAAAGCGCAGCCGCTCGCGCATCGCGTCGCGCTCCACCGCCATGTAGCGAATCCAGAAGTTGAGCTTGGCGACTTCCACGGCCTGCGCGTCCAGGTCCACGCCGTGAAGATTTTCCGTCAGCACATGGAGCGCGGCGTCCTTCACCTCTTCGGCGATGGCGTCCGGCGCGTCGAACAGCGTGCCGACGACGTTGCGCTCTTTTTTGTGGCGCTGACATTCGGCGTTGTAGTCCGCGTAGGCGGCGATGAGCGAGTCGAACGCGCCCAGCAGGAATGAACCCGAACCCATCGCAGGGTCGAGGACTTTGATCTGCGAGAATTCGCGGATTTTGGCGAACGCGTCTTTGAAATTCTTGTAGCCGAGCAACGCTTTGGCTTCGGCGAGGATGGGTTTGATCTTTTCGCCGAGCGTGTGAGTGACGATGTAGTCCACAATGTAGCGCGGCGTGTAGTAGATGCCTTCCTTTTTGCGCAGCTCATCGGTGTCTTCGATGACGATGCGTCCGCCGTCCTGCCGGAGGTTGTGGGCGAGGAAGCGTTCATAGACCGAACCCATCACGTCTTGGGACATGAGGCTGAAGTCGTAGTTGTAAAGATGGCGAAAGGCGAGGAGTTCACCCTGCCCGGACTCGAAGCCACACTGCGCCGCGACTTCGGGCGAAAGCGGTTCGTGACCGACGAGCATGGCGAGAATCTGGTTGTCGAGCGGGAGCGTGTCGCAGAGGAGCGGCTGCTCGAAAAGTTCGGTGTTGAACTTTTTCTTGATCTCCATGAAGAGGGACTCGCGGAGATGCTCGGCAAAGGTTTTGTCGGCGAAGTTGCCGAAGAAAACCTCGAAGTGAATATAGGAGCGGGCGAGTTTGTTCCACTCGATGAGCCGGTTCGTTTCCAACATGCGGCACAAGATGAAACGATTCAGGAGCAACTGGCTGGCGCGGATGATTTCTTCCAGCGGGCGGGTTTGATTCCGCAGCGCGAAACCGTTGGCCAGCATCAGCCGCCAGCGTTTGAGGTCGGCGAGGAATCGCTGGTCAAGCGTGGCCTTGTGCTGTTGGTCGTAAAGCTCGTCAATGTGATTGGCTTCAAGATTTTCCAACGCGAGCAGTTCCCAAAGTTCTTCGCGGCGCGGCCAAAGCTCATCCAGCTTGAAAGAGAACGTCGGCGCGGTTTCGTTGACGCGGATGAAGTGGAGTTGGTCGAAGTTGGTGAGCAGAATCCAGGCAACGGGCTGCTCCATCTTCGTGACTTCGGGACTGAGGCGGTAGTTCTGGATATAGCGATGGACCTGCGCGCGGTGCTTCTCGAACAGGCTGGTGTTCGGGCAATCGAGCAGGCTCTTGGCTTCGACGAAGATGAGCGGGCGCTCGGACTTCAAAAGGTAATCCACCGAATCACTGAGGATTTTGAACTCCGGTTTGATGTTCTCCTTGCGGAAGCCGAGTGCTTTAAAGAGCGGCAGCAGCAGTTCGTGGCACGTAGCTGCCTCCGGCTCCTGTTCGCCAAAGCCGGCCGTCTTGAGGCGCCGCGCATCCGCGATCAGCAATTCAAGTTTGGAGAAGAATTGTTCTTTCATCTGCGAGTCAGGGCGCACGCAGCTTGAGCAAGGGCGGCAGACGCGCCAAGTCTATTTGCTCCCCGGCTTTACTGCCGGAACTTTCGCCAAGTCCGGCGGCAGTTTATCCGGCGCGAACGTTTCGACGTTCAACTTCAGCAGGCTGGAAGTTGGCACGCCAAAATTCACGCCGCCGCCGGAACGATCGACCACCATCACCACGCAAGCGACGATTCCGCCGTGGGCGCGGACTATCTCGATGGTTTCCTGCACGCGGCCGCCTTTGGTGACGACATCTTCGACGACGAGCATTTTTTCTCCGGGCGCGATCTTGAAGCCGCGACGCAGCACGAGCTTGCCTTCTTCCTTTTCCACGAAAATGAAGCGCGCGTGCAATTGCCGCGCGACTTCCTGCCCGATGACTAATCCGCCCATCGCTGGCGCAATCACGGTGACCGCTTCGAGCGTGCGAACTTTTTCCGCAAGCGCCGCGCCGAGTTTTTCGACGATGGGCATTTGCTGGAGCGCCAGCGCGCATTGAAAAAACTGGCGGCTATGCAGGCCGCTGCGCAGGACGAAGTGGCCTTCGAGCAGCGCGCCAGTGTCACGGAAAATTTGGAGAACTTCGGCGTCGTTCACGTGGCGGATTTCAACACGGCGTCGGCGAGTGAGACAATCATTTTAGCGAATCGCTAGAACGCAAAACCAAGCTGCGGACGGACACAAAAAGAAAAGTTGGAACTCAATTACTCGGGAAGGAAGCGGGAAAAATTTCTTCCTGTTTTTCTGAGGTCCAAATTGCAATTCATTCGTTTGACGAGGAATAGCTGAAATCGGCACAGATTAAGCAAACGGTAAAACGCTCATTTCTTCACCGTGTTTTTGAGCAGCAGCAACGTCGGGCCGTTGGTTTCCCACAAGCTGGCAATCGCGCGCGACACTTTGTAGGGGCTACGGTTGCACGCGCCGAGCACGAGGTCGAGGTCGCCATCGCCGTCAAGATCGCCGACGTCCATTGTGAGCCAGCGACCGGCGAAGCAGTCCTTGAAGGTGGCGGCCTTGAACTCCAGGTCGCCCAGGTTTTCGAGATAGACAAAGCTTTCTTCGGGCGAATTTTCGTAGTCGGGGAAATACGAAATCGCGGCGATGTCCAGATCGCCATCGCGATCAAAATCCGCCGCGATGGCTTTGAACGCGCCGTTTAGCGGATAGAAGAAGGCTTCACGAAAGCGGTTTTTGCCGTCGTTCAAGTAGAGACGGACGCCGTGATAATTCTTCATGCACGACGGGTATTCGCCATTGTCACCGTTGGTTGCGAGGATGTCGATGAAGCCGTCC
The DNA here is from genome assembly GCA_016195385.1 of Verrucomicrobiota bacterium. Classification (GTDB taxonomy): domain Bacteria; phylum Verrucomicrobiota; class Verrucomicrobiia; order Limisphaerales; family JACPZS01; genus JACPZS01. The sequence continues at coordinate 19,750 of JACPZS010000019.1, read as the reverse complement.
TTGTTGAAGTCCACGAGTTCAAAATAGCTCGAACCCCAGAGCGGGTGATACTCGATGACCGGCACTTCGGTGAATTCGCCGCGGCCGCGATTGGCGAAAATGTAAATGCCCTCCTTCGCCTGCGCCATCATCACGATGAGGTCAAGGTGACCGTCGTGGTTGAAGTCATAAACGCAGGAGCGAATCGCGCCCGGACGATCGAAGAGCACGTGCTCGCGGTATTGATCGTGCCCAAGATTCTCGTACCACGAAAAGCGGCCCGTGACATTTCCGAATCCCGACAGCACAAAATCTTGGCGGCCGTCGTTGTTCAGATCGGCGAACTGCGCGTCCGTTGGCCGCAGAATGTGGTGAACCAGTTCCGCGCCGTTGGTGTATTTGTCGCCGTTGCGCTGGATCCAAACCAGTTTTCCCTGCGGATCATCCGATGGCGGCACGCTGCCGATCAAAGTGACGAACAGTCCGTTCGATTTGATCGTGAGACTCACGGGCGGGCTGTCCACGGGAATCGAAGTGAGCAGCTTCGCCATCGGGTCGAGGACGTCGAGCGACTTGGTCCGCGCGTTGCCAACGTAAATCTGGCGCGTGATCGGATCGATTTTCGTCAGCGTGATGTACGGCGGCGGCGAACGATAGTCAGGCGTGATCACGTCGAATTGTTTCAAGCCGATCGCGATCTTGGGATGCTCCTTTTGCGGCGGCGCAATTTCCGGCGCTCTCTCGACGTAAAATTTCCGGATCAGCAACCAGTCGGCGAATACTCGTTGCGCATCCGGGTTCGGATCGTTCTTCATTTTCGAGAGGCCGAGCAGCTTGTCCATGTTCGGCAGCGCGCCATTCTTCCATGTTTGCTTGTCGAGCAAACCTGGCTCGGGAAACAAATGGCAATTGGCGCAGACCACGCTCGCCAACTCGCCGCCGCGTTTGACTTCAGCGGAAATGTTCGCCGGCGTTTGTCCGAAAACTGGACAACTCAAAACGCTTGCCATCGCTAAAATTACCAAGCTCCAACACATCGGCGCGCAGCATAAACCGGGCGGCGCGCGGGCAGGAATTAAATTCGTTGCTGCGCTCCCACCGCCTCTTTAGCCTGCCCGCGCATGAACGTTCTGGTCACTGGCGGGGCAGGTTACATCGGCTCGGTGTGCGTCGAGGCGCTGCTCGACGCCGGGCATCGCGTGACGGTTTTGGACAACTTGAGCGAGGGACATCGCTCCGCCGTCGATGCGCGCGCGGCGTTCGTGGAAGGTTGCTTGAGCGATGCCGCAAAAGTGCGCGCCACGCTGCAACAATCCGGGGCCGAGGTCATCCTTCACTTCGCGGCGAGCGCGCTCGTGGGCGAATCCATGGCGCAACCAGGAAAGTATTTTCGCAACAATGTCGCCAACGGACTGACTCTGCTCGAAGCCGCTGTCGCTGCGGGCGTGCGCAAATTTGTGTTCAGTTCGACCTGCGCCACCTACGGAATTCCAGACGTGGTGCCCATCGCCGAGGAAGCTCCGCAGCAGCCCGTCAATCCGTACGGCGAATCGAAGTTGATTTTCGAGAAGTTGCTGCGGTGGTTCCATCGGATTCACGGACTGGAATTTGTCGCGTTCCGTTACTTCAATGCGGCGGGCGCAAGCGAGCGTTTTGGCGAACATCATCGCGTCGAAGCGCATCTCATTCCGAACGTGCTCAAGGTCGCGCTCGGCCAGACACCGCACTGCGAGATTTTCGGCGCGGATTATCCGACGCCCGATGGCACGTGCGTGCGTGACTACGTCCACATTCTCGATCTCGCGCAGGCCCACATTCTCGCGATGCAGCCGGGCAAACAAGGCTTCTTCAATCTCGGCAATGGCGATGGCTATTCAGTGCGCGAAGTGATCAGGGCGTGCGAAAAAATTTCTGGCCAGGCGATCAAAGCGCTCGAAAAGCCGCACCGTCCGGGCGATCCGCCGCGCCTCGTCGCCGCCGCGACGAAAGCCATCAACGAACTTGGCTGGCGTCCGAAGTACCCGAAACTGGACGACATTGTCGCAACTGCCTGGCGCTGGCATCAGCGGCATCCAAACGGCTACGCCGATTGAACTTCGCGCCGGGACGATCTACGCAATCGATTTGACCGTTGGCGGCTGAAGACACGGAGGAAGGATCTCGACGATTTCGGCCAGCGGACGGCCACTGGCATCCGCGAGTGTGTTGCGGCGGCCGAAAAGGGTGTGCTGGCCGGTGAGTTGGAGCGCGCTGTTGATAAAGGCGTCCGACTCCACCCGCAGAAACGCCTTGGGCCGGCTGGTGTGCGCGACACCACAGGTCTTGAGGATGCTGCCCAACGGTTCGCGCTCTTCGAGAATCAACCGGCGCGCGGCGGGTGGAAACAAGGGCAGGCTGATTTTGATCGCGCCGAACTCGACCGGTTTTTCATCGCGGTCCAGCACGAGCACGACTTCACGAAAATAAAAATCACCGCGCTCCTCACGTCGCAAGGCGCGGATGTGGATGTGAGCGCCGTGAAATTGCTCCAGCGTTGGCGTCATGTCCCTTTCGTGCACGAGCAGCGAACGGTATGGTTCGGGCAACGTCTCGCCAGAGACGGCTTCGATGCGCGGGAGCGTCAAGCCCGCCTGCGCGTAAAACTCGTCGAGCGGATACGCGAAGGGCAGGACGCGCGGCGTGTGGCTGGGGACGGAGGCGCTCATGGGGCAACTTGGTGGCGCTTCAACTCGCGCCGGAATTCGTCGGCGTGCAGGCCGATCTTTTCAAATGGAATCGGTTGAAATCCGGTTCGCCAGGCCGGCGAGTTTTTTTTCAGCCGGAAGTCCATTTTTTCGCGGGAAACAAATTGCGGCCCCGCATCGGTCAAATTATCACGCAACTCGAGCGATTCCTTCGTCGCGTTCCAACCCGCGTCCAGCCATTTGCCGGCGCAGACGTTGCGCACGATGACGTTGCCTTCGGGTGGCACGCCCTTGAATTCCGCGCCTCGAATGGCCGGACCTCCCGGCGGGCCGTAGTAGCGGTCGAGCGCCTTCATGGCCGGGTAATGTTCGCGATACAGCGCGAGCGGCACTGCGCCGAGTTGCTGGCGCATGAAATCATCGACCATCCCGCGCCAGACCGGTGATTTGTCGAGGCCGCGGCCATCCGCGCGAATCGCCGGATCGCAATCGACAAAAATGTTGTTCTCCACCCGGTGATCGCGTCCGCCGCCGATGAACATCGCCCAATGCACTTTGTAAAATACGTTGCCAAAGACCTCGGTGCCGCTCACGCAGTCGTCCATGTAAACGCCCATCGATCCCATGCCGATGCCGCCCGTTTCGTGGATGAAGTTGTGGCGAATTTTGTTTCCACGAAACGTGTAGTCCCGGCCTGTGTAAATCGCACCCACGTCGCCCGTCTCCAGTGCGATGTGATGAATGTCGTTGAACTCGATCAAATGATCGTTGCCCGTGAAGAGAATCGCGCAGTGCGGATGATCGTGAATCAAGTTGTGCGATACGCGCTGGCCAACCCCACTCAGCAACACAGCCGGAACGTAACACTTTGACCAGCGGCCCTGGCGTTGGAAGTGGCAGTTCTCCACAAAATGTGCGGCCGGTGTGAGCGTTTGCCGGTCACCGCCGCTCAAGGATACACCGCCATCGCCCGTGTCGAAGATATCGCAACTCACGACGCCGTGGCCGCGGCCTCCGTCGATGGTCACTGCACTGTTGCCAATGTTTCGGATCACACAGCCCGCGACGCGATTGCTCGCGCCGCCACGAATTTCAACCGCGTTGCCGCGCGTGGCTTCCAGCGTGAGGCCGCGAAAAGTGACGTGCGAGACGCTGGTCAACTTAAGGAGAGGTTGATCGAGGGCGGAAAAAATCGTTTCGCCCTGCCGCCAGACTTCGCTGTTTCTACAGATGCCGTCAGTGCCCAATCTTCGATTTACGATAAGACCTTTTATTGTAGGCGGCCAGAAATAGAGCACTCCAGTCGTGCGATCCAAAAACCACTCGCCCGGTTGATCCAGTTCTTCGAGCACGTTGAGAAAATGGAATCGCTGGCTTTTGCGGAATCCGTACAAACCAAACGGCGCGGCGGTTTTGATGAAGTGCTGCTCGGGATCAAGCGACGCGACGCGCTCGTAGGAATTCGCCCAGTCCCACGCCCAATAGCCATGCACCCAAATGTCGTTCGTGTTCCGCCACCGACGCGGACGGTCGCCGCCGTAAAAAAAGCCGCCGGGCAAATCGCCAATTTTCCCACCATGGTCGTCCCCCTTGCCGGCAATATCGGGGAACCCCGCGATCTTTTCCCACGCGCCTTCATTCGGCCAGCGTGCAAGCGTCATCGGCTTGCCGTCGTAAAACAATTCGCAATGCGCAGGGGTCGTCGGCCGTCCAAAACCGCGCGATTTCATTTCGCCAAAATCAGTGATGCCCAGCGCGCGAAGATCGAGTTGGAACACTCGTCCACGCGCCTTTTCGTCAAGCCGCGCGAGAACGGCTGCGTTGGTCACCGGCTCAAACCCGGTGAGCTTGCGTCCGCCGAGCAGCCGCACGCGTTCGGAGCGGTAAGCGCGCCAGACTATCGGTGCTTGTGCCGTGCCCGAATCCTCGGTGAGCAGTTCCAGCGCGTTCGTACGAACGTAATCGCCGCCGCGCAACCAGATGGTGAGGCCACGCTTGGGCATTTTGTTTTCGCGCTTGAGTTCGCGCACGGCATCGCGCGCGCGTTCCAGCGAAGCGAACGGCTTTGCTTTGCTGCCGGGATTAGCGTCCGTGCCGTTGGGTGCGACGAAGAAATCCCCTCGCGCGGAAATCGTGAAGCCCAGCAACGCGAGCAACGCAACGGCTTGCAAAATCAAACGATGTCCAAGTTGCAAAGTGTTAAGCATACCTGCCCGTCTCGTGCTCCGGCTTGAAGAACTGGTGCAGCAGCCGGTCGATTTGCAGCAAGCCGTCGCGCGTCACGCCGATGCGGTCGCCGCCGTTGGCAAGGAAGCCCCAGTCCTTCAACGTGCTGAGCGGTGCGGCAAATTGCTCGCGTGGATCGCGCCCAAATTTTTTTGCAAACGCCGCCGCGCTCACGCTGCCGAGCTTGAGTTGAAGTATGAACTCGCGGAGATAGCGCTCGTCGTCGGGCACAACGTACGCGCGATACACTGGCAACTGGCCGGCGTTCACGGCATCGACGTACGGCTGGAAGTCGTGGTGGTTCTGGTAATGCACGCCGCTCAAGTGCCCGAAGCTCGCCACGCCGATGGACAAAATGTCCGCGCCGCTAAAGAGGCCGTCGCGATAAACAAATTTCACCTTCGCCGGATCGCGCACGACGGTTGTCGCGCTCGTGATCGTGTAGCCGAGTTTCTCGAATTCGCCAAAGGCAAAGTTCACCCACCGGCGCTTGGTTTCCCAGTCCGCGACAGGCGCAACGAGTTTGCCCTCGGCTTTCATCTGCTGATAGATGCCGGTGTTGAACGGCACTTCCATCTGATAAATCGTCACCGAGTCGGGTCGCAATTCGACCGCCTTCGCAACGGTTTCTTTCCACTTGTCCTCGGTTTCCTCGACCATGCCGGCGATGAGGTCGATGTTGATTTGGGGAAAACCGATTTCGCGCGCGTAGGCGTAGGCGCGGGCGATTTCCTTCGAGCGATGCGCGCGGCCATTGATCTCCAGAATGTGATCGTCGAAGTGTTCGATGCCGAGGCTCAGGCGCGTCACGCCAAGATCACGAATCGCTTGTAACTTGTGATCCGTGAGCGTGCCCGGCTCGGCTTCAAAGGTGACTTCCTCCACTTTGTCCCATGGCAGCAAGCGTTTCATGCCGTCGGTGAGAAACTTCAACTGATCGGGCGAAAGATAACTCGGCGTGCCGCCGCCGAAGTAAACGAATTTGGGTTTGCGCCCGCCGATGACGGGTTTGCCCGCATAGACCGTCAACTCCTTGAGCAGCGCGTCGAGATAGCCGCGGACTTCGGAGGAATCTTTGTCCGTGTAAACTTTGAAGTAGCAGAAGTGGCAGCGCTTCCGGCAAAACGGAATGTGCGTGTAGAGGCCCAGCGGCGGGACGAGCGACGAGCGACGAGCGACGAGCGGCGGACGCTCCAGCGCGGCTAGAAAATCAGGAACCTGCTCACGTTTCCAAAACGCGAACGGCGGATAATTCGCGACGAAGTAATTACCGGCGGTTGTTTCTTTCTGGAGGGGCAGAGCGGGCGGGGACACCGTGCGAGAATTCAAAGTCGTTGTGCTCATGTTTGCTTTGGCTTCAGTTTGCCTTCAAGAAGGAGGTGGAGGGTGGCATCGACTCCCAGTCCGAGAGCCCAGCTTCGCAAGTAATCGTGATCGAGCGCTTCTCGCTGGACGGCGAACACGCCCGCCGCATCGTTGCGCTGCCGTTCCGATGGTGTGAGTTTATCCCAATAAAGCTTGTGCAGAATGATGTCCTCGGGCGTGGCAATCCACGCCGGTTGGTGGAAGAGATTCCGCGGCAGTCGGCGGGAAAACATCTCCCGTTCGAACGTGGTGTTCGCCGGCAGCCAGAAATCAACCTTGAGGCTGGAGCGCGTGTCGATGGCGTTGAACTGGTAGGGCGGTCGATACGCCGCGCGAATCGCGTTTTCGTCGATGGCGAAGTCGCCGCTGAACTGCGCGACCAGTTGTGACACGGCAGCGGAGGGCAATTGAATGGCGAAGTCGAGGTCATGCGTCGAGCGCGGAATGCCCCAAAAATTGCTGGCCATCGAACCGGTGACCATGTAGGCGACGCCGATGCGGTTTAGCCGCACCAGACAATCGATGAGCAATTCTTGTTCGGTCATAAATCATAAGCCAGCCGGATTCGCTCGCGGAGCCGCCGCTCCACTTCTGCTTCGCTCGCGTCCGGAAACTGCGAACGAATCCCCTCGCGAGAGACGCAGCAGGATAGTTCGTGCAACCGCAGCGCAATCGCCAGCCGCTCCTCGCCGGACATCTGGCGATAGCGTTCGATCTGAACTTCGAGGGCGGTTTCGGGTGTCATGCGAAAAAATCTTTGTCCAACCGCTTGTCGATGTCTTTTGCTTGTGGCGATTTTAAGAAAGCGCGAATCAGCATTGCCCATAAAATGATCTGACACACCGCGTAAACACTGACCCAAACCGCGAGCAAGGAACCCGAGGAATTCCAAACCCGGCGCACGTAGTAGAAATCATGTTCACCACGATGAATCCACCATCCGGAGTAATGTGTTAGCAAGATTGCTGTCAGAAGAACGCGAACTTCCGGTCTTTGTCGGAAGACCATCAAGACTGCGACACTGGCCCACAATATGGCCGCACTGTACCAGACGTCAGTAGCGCCTCCTCGGAACGGCCATGAGGGTATATCACAAAAAAGCAAAGTTCCGTGACCAGCCGCATTAAATATGACACCAGCAACTTCAAGGCCCGTGTAAATGACGGGCACAAGCAGTAACAAGCCAAGCTCGAACGCACGGTTTGACTGGTTATCATTCATGCCACTGCAAATGTTTTGGCCAAGTGGTTCTCCCAATCTTTCACGCGTGGCGGTTTTTTCCCTTTGCCCGCTTCGATTTCAATACCTTCCGCTTTCAAGCGCGTGGCCTGCTCGACTACGCCGCCCGGATATTTCGGGTTCAACTTCCCGTCCGACTTGAGCACGCGCCACCAAGGCGTGATGCGTTTCTTGCCTTCGGCCTCGTCTTCAGCCGCGGCGTGGGCGGCGATCCAGGCAAAGATGCCGGTCGTGATAGGGCAGCAGATGTCCACTCCGTGCTTTTTGGCGAGTGCACTGCGGAGATCGTTGATGGTCGCGGTGCGGCCTTTCCGAATCTTGCGGATCATCGCGTCCACTTCGCGTGGCGCGGGAATCACCATCGTGCCCGTGCCCCAGGTCTTGCGCAGCTTGCCCTCGACTTTACCAATCTTGGGCAGACCCTTGTCGTCCGCAAGTTTCTCGCGCCAGGTTTTACGTTGGTATTTTGCGCTCATGGTTTGCCTTTTGCGCCGAAGCAATAGACGCCGCCGTCGTCGCAACCGATGACGATTTTACCATCCACCACCGCCGGTGAACTCGCGACGGGTTTGCCGATTTCGTAAGACCAAAGCTCTTTGCCATCGGCAAGCGAAACCATGTAGAGCCGGCCATCGTCGGAACCGACGATGATTTTATCTCCGCAGACGACGGGCGAGCTGTCCACTTTGCCGCGCGTGGCGAACGTCCAAACTGCCGTGCCGTCGTCACGCTTCACGCAATGCAGGCGTTTGTCGCGACCGCCGAAGATCACGCGATCGCTCGTAATCGCGGGCGACGAAAAATAGGGAAACCCGCGTTCCTTGTAAGTCCAGGCGACCATTCCCTTGTCGAGATCGACGCAGAGAAAAGCGTTTTCGTAGTGACCGAAATAAGCCCGTTGATCGGCGATGGCTGGCGAGCCGGCAATTTGCGCACCCGCTTCGACTTCTTTGATCTGCTTGCCGTCCGCGAGCGAGATGACATGCAACAGCGCGTCGCAGCCGCCAAAAACCGTCTTGCCCTCGGCGACCGCCGGTGAACCGTTGATGTAGTTGCTGCTTTCGTAAATCCAGTTGCTTTTGCCCGTCGCGGCATCGACACAATGCAGTTTGAAATCGTAGCTGCCGACGAGCACCCACGTACTGTTGCCGTCCGGCGACTTCACCCAATTGGGCGCGCCGAGAATTTTGTCACCAGTTTCATGTTTCCACGCCAGTTTGCCGTTTGCGGTATCGAACGCGTAGAGCAAGCCATCCGACGAACCGACGAACACTTTGCCGTCCAGCACGAGCGGCGAAGATTCGATGGAGCCGCTGGTCTTGGTGGCCCAAAGTTTTTTTCCGGTCGCCAGCTCCAGCGCATAGAGGTTCGCGTCGTCCGAGCCGATGAAAACTTTTCCGTCCGCGAGCGCAGCGGAAGATTTTACGGCGCTGCCGGTTTTGAAACTCCAAAGCAGAACTGGATGGTCGGGCAGCTTTCCCGCCGCGACGCCCAACAACGCCGGCCCGCCGCGATACATGGGCCATTCGCCTGCGACTGCCACGCTCGTTCGCGCCGACGTGTTCGTTCTTGCGTTCTCGCTTTGATCCGGTTTTGCACTCTGACCAGAACAAGCCGCGCCGAGCAGCGTGGCGGTCAAAGCTGCCACCAGTGCCAGCCCGTTGCTAAAATTGCCGTCGTCCGATTTCATGAAACCTGCGGAGCTTGGATTAAGTTTTCCGGCGAACGAATCGAATCGTCGCGCGGAGTTGTTTTCGAGCAAGGCGACTATTCCGCAGGTGGGAGGTTTTGGCAAATCAAATGGTACCTACACGTACTAAATCGTCAGCACTTGCGCGTCACCGTCAGCGATACGGCTGGTGCAGTTCGACTTTTTTGGCGGGACTGCGCGAGCGCAGTTTGATGTTCAGGCTCTCGACGCCCACCGAGAACGTCATTGCGAAGTAGATGTAGCCTTTGGGAATTTCGCGATGAAAACCTTCGGCCACGAGCGCGCAGCCGATGAGCAGAAGAAAACTCAGCGCCAGCATTTTGATCGTGGGATGCCGGTCGATGAACGCGCTGACGGAGTTTACGAAGACCAGCATGAAAATCATCGCAATGATCACCGCTGAGATCATCACGCCGATTTGGCTGACCATCCCGACCGCGGTGATGACTGAGTCCAGCGAAAATACGATGTCGAGCAGCATGATTTGCACGATGACGCGCGCGAACTTCGGCACCAGTTTGCGGGTCACTTCGCCGTCGTCGCCTTCGAGCTTTTCGTGAATCTCGTGTGTCGCTTTGCCCAAGAGAAAAAGACCGCCGGCGATGAGGATCAAATCCCGGCCTGAAATTTTGTGGCTGAGAATTTCGAACAGTGGCGTCGTCAGTTTCACGAGCCATGCGAGTCCGCACAGCAGCAGGATGCGCGTTACAAGCGCCAGCGCCAGCCCGACCTTGCGCGCGTTGGCTTGCTGCTCCGGCGGCAGTTTGCCCGCGAGAATGGAAATGAAAACGAGATTGTCGATGCCTAGAACAATCTCCAGCACCGTCAGCGTCACCAGGCTGATCCAAATCTGTGGGTCTGTAATCCAAGTCATGGTAAGCAATTCCTCGCCGAAAATGATTCAACTGGCCAGTAAAACCGGCGGACACGCATGAGCAAACGCTTGAGTTGAAACTGCGCTTGGAACGCCGAGCATCGCTCGGCACAAGGAGGGATGGCATCCACTCAAGCCGAGCGATGCTCGGCGTTCCGAATCAAGCAACGACGACGGTGGTTCAAAGCCGCTTGAGCCGCGCGCCGTTGGGCGTGTCTTCGATCACCCAGCCGAGCCGCTTCAACTCATCGCGAATCGCATCGGCGCGCTTGAAATCTTTGGCTTTGCGTGCGGCTTCACGCTCAAACATTAACCGCATTGCCGGTTCGGGTGTGCCTTGATCATCTAAAGTGATACTTGCTTCGTCAGTTTTGATGAACGCCGAAGTTGTCTCGAATGTTGCGGTTCGTAATCCAAAAACGTTTAACACCATTTCTAAGGAATGAACATTCGAGCTAGCTTCCTTTTCGGACATAGCTCCCGACGACAGATCACGATTCTTCTCTCGGACCCATTCAAAGACCGTGCCCCAAGCGGCAGAAACGTTGAAATCGTTATCCATGGCGCTCTCGAAGCGACCGATGAAGGTTCGGTCTGGCTCGGTTGTTACGCCGAACGCTTGTACTCCCACAATGTCGGGCGCTAGCTCGAGTTTTTGCATCGGGGCGAACTGCGCAAGTTGTCGCATGCTGTCCAAACACTGATAGATGCGTTTCAAGCCAGCGCGCGCTCCTTGCAAACCTTCGAGCGTGAAGTTGAATGTCTCACGATAGTGCGCAGTGAGCAGCAGATAGCGCACTTCCGTTCCGGTGAACCCTTTCGCGAGTAGATCACGCAGCGTAAAAAAATTCCCGAGCGACTTGCTCATCTTCTTGCCCTCGACGAGCAGGTGCGCGCCGTGCAGCCAGTATTTCACGAAGCGTTGGCCGGCGGTTTGCACGCCCGCGCCTTCGCTCTGCGCGATCTCGTCCTCGTGATGCGGGAACATCAAATCCTCGCCGCCGAGATGGAGATCGAAGCTGGGACCGAGCAGTTTCATGCTCATCGCGCTGCACTCGATGTGCCAGCCGGGCCGGCCCGCGCCCCACGGACTCGGCCAAAAAACGTCGCCATCTTCCGGCACGCGCGCCTTCCAGAGCGCAAAGTCGGCGAGCGATTCTTTTGCGTACTCGTCGCTGCTGACGCGTTCGCCGACGCGCATTTCATCGAAATTGAGTTTCACAAGCTGGCCGTAGTGGCAGCCGCAGCCCCGATATTTCTCGATGCTGAAATAGACCGAGCCATCAGCGGTTTTGTAGGCGACGCCGCGCGCGATGAGCTTTTCGATCAACGCGATCATTTCCGCGATGTAATCGGTGGCGTGTGGCACGTCGTGCGGCAGGAGGCAGTTGAGCGTTTGGAGATCCTTGAAGAATTCGGCTTCGTATTGCGATGTGAAGTCACGCAGCGGCATTTTCGCTTCGCGAACCCGTGCGATGATCTTGTCCTCCACGTCCGTGACGTTCATGACGTGCCGGACGTCGTAGCCTTTGAACACAAGATAACGCCGCACCAAATCGGCGAAGACGAACGTCCGAAAATTTCCGATGTGGGCGAGGTCATAGACCGTCGGACCGCAACAATACATGCCTACTTTTTTGCCGGCGGAATCGAGCGGTACGAATTCCTGGACGGAGCGAGCGAGAGTGTTGAACAGTTTCAGGGCCATGATCTTTCCAACGCGACGCGAAAGATAAAGGCGAGCCTCGGAAAGAAAAGGGAAAAGTCCCGCGACGCGGGGCACACAAATACGCTGGAACGGGCCGTTGACAAAGTGCTTCGATTCGCTACGGTTGCGGGCTTTGAATTAAGAACGTCTCGAAATTATGCCGAACACAAAGTCAGCCGAACGTCGCGTGCGCAGCAACGCCCGCAAGCGATTGCGCAATCGCGCCGTCAAATCCCGCCTGCACACGCTGGAGAAAAAATACGCCGAATTGGTGGTCGCCAAGAAAAAAGACGAAGCGGCGGTCGCGCTGCGGCTCGTGGCGTCGGCTTTCGACAAGGCGGCCAAGAGTGGCGTAATCCACAAAGGCCGCGCTGATCGCAAGAAATCACGGCTGTCTCTGCGGCTCAACGCCATCAAGTAGCGCGGAGATCCGCTTTTCATTTCACTTTTTTGGAAAGTGTGACGGTAGCTGATTTCTTCCAGCGTCCGTCGTTTTCGTTTCGCCTTGCCATCGAACAGGGCGGTGTTTGGTGCTAGCGGGGCGTCGTCCTGTGCCGTTTCGCGAGTTCAAGCCACGCAAATAGCGCAGTTTAAGTTTTTGTGCTGCCGCCCGCCGCCTGCGTGTCAATCGGCAGTAGTAGCGTGAAAGTAGTTCCGTGCCCAGGCTGGGATTCGACCTGAATTCCGTAGCCCATTTCCTTGGCGAATTCATAGACCATGTAAAGCCCCAGGCCGGTGCCCCGCTTGGTCGAGAGATCTTTCGTCGTAAAGAACGGTTCAAAAATACGCGGCATCACGGCGGGCGGAATGCCCGCGCCAAAATCCTGCAGCGCGACAAAAGCGCACGCGTCCGTCGTGGCCGGCGGCAGCACCAGATGCGGCGGGATGATCTCGAGGCGACCGGTACGCAAAACTATTTCGCCCGGCCCCGGCATGGCGTCGGCCGCGTTCAAAATCAAATTCAGGAGCATTTGTTGAAGCAAATCCTTGCTGCCGCGAACCCGCGCCGGCTGGCCCAGTTCCACGCGGATGCGGAGGTCGCGCAGAAAATGATCGCCGAGCAATTTCAACGTGGCTTCGATGACCTCGTGCAAATCGTAGGCCATGATTTCCTTGGCGTCGCTGCGGCTGTAACCAAGCATGGCGCGCACGACGCCGGCGCCCTGCTCGACCACGCTCCGGATGCGCGAGGCGCGCGTGCGGATTTTTTCCTTGTCGTCCAGGTTCGCTTCGATGATCTGCGTCGAGCCTTTGACGATGGAGAGAATGTTGTTGAAATCGTGCGCGATCCCGGCGGCGAACGTGCCCAGCGCGCGCATCTTCTGGCTGTGCAGGAGTTCTTGGTTGGCCAGCTCCAGTTCGCGCGTGCGCTGCGCCACGATTTTTTCCACCTCGGCGTAGCTGCGCACGAGGCGCCGGTGGCGGTTAAAAGCCAGCCCGGCGAAAAACAAGATCACGACCAGCGCCGCCACCGATATCGCCAGCAGCCGCGGGTCGCGAAACCATGGCACGACCACGCTGAACTCCGCACTCGGCGGCCGGGGATCCTCGTTCCAGTTGCGGTCCATCGCTTTCACACTGAAGCGGTGCCGCCCCGACGCGACGTTCGTAAACATGGCCACCGTGACTGGCGCATAAACCGACCATGCGCCATCGTCCAGTCGATGCGAAAAAAACAACCGCTCCTCAGCCGTGTACTTCCATTTGTCCGCCCCGGAAAATTCCAGGGCGATGACGCCATCCGCCGACGCTTTGATCCGTGCCGGTGTCGGGGAAATCACGGCGCGGGGCGGATCGATGTCCGCCTCCGGATGGTAGCGCACGAGCCCGCGCGTGGTGGCCGCCCAGATAGTACCGCTGCGATCTTCAGAGACACTGTTGATTGAGGCGCTCGGCAACCCTTCCTCGACAGAATTCAAAACCCATGCTCCGTTCCAAAATCGAATCACGCCGTTGCCCGCCGCGACCCACACGCTGCCATCCCGGCTCTTGAACATCGTATTCACGCGGTCAAAACCCGCGCGCACAAGCGACCAGCGCTTGCCGTCGAACTGCATGATTCGATCCCGCGTGCCGCACCAGATTTTGCCTTCGCCAACTTCCAGCATGCAAAACACCGGCTGCTCCAACCAGCCATCGGCAGCGCCAAAAGTCTGCCATTGGCTCTGCCGCAGGATGGCGACGCCGCGCGTGCCGCCCAGCCAGAGATCGCCATTCTGCATCTGCCGGGTGACCAGTGGCTCATTGGCAGCTGCCCAACTTGCGGGCAGCGCCGGCAGCGCGACGAACGTGCTGCCGTTGAACGCTTCGATGGAGAACGCTTCAACTGCGGAGGCGGGCGCGCGCGCCTGAACGCACAAAGTTCCGTCATTGAGCGGTCCCAGCAGCTTGAGCGTGCGTGAATCCGGGTGCGACAGAAATTCAAACCGCTCCGTGCCCGGAGAAAAAAGCGCGATACGGTCGTTCAAGCTGAACGCCACCTGGCCGTTGGCCAGCACCGCGAGCATCGCGCGGTTCGGAAGCGAAGCATCCGCTTCACGAGGGAGTGGAAACACGCGCCAGGCGCCGGCCTGCCGCAGCAAGAGCGCGTCCGCGCTTAACAGCCATAACCGCCCAGCGGCGTCCTCGGTGATGCCCTCGACGGCGTTGTTGGCGGAGCTGATTTCCGACGGCAAATCCAGCGGCACGCGCCACGTCAACGGCGCGTAGCGCAGCAGCCTTTCCGAAGTTGCAATCCAGAAAATTCCTTTCGGTTCGACCACGGCGTCATAATTTTGGCCGGTCAAAAAACTTTCCTTTTCCAAGACCTCCTTCTCGCGGCCCGCGAAGCGGAACAGCGACTTGATGGTCATCGCCCAGAAAACGCCATCCGAGCTGTGCCACGCTTGACGGATGTTTTCATCGGGAATGGAGTGCGCCGACCAGGCCTGTCCGTCGAAGTGAACAACAAATTTGCGGCCGCCGCCGATGGGATCGGCCACTGTTGTCACGCCGCCTTGTTCGTCATCGACCGGCCGCTGAAGATTTTGCGCACGCAGCGATTCATCGGTGAGGATGTCGCGCCATTCCACCTGCCCGGGCAAGCGGCGCAACGGGCCTTTCAAATACGCCAGCCCTTTGCTCCCCGTGATCCAGGCACCGCCATCGCGGGATTCGGTCATGTCGAAAAACCTGCCCAGTTTGGTTTGCTGCGCCGTGCGTAAAACGGTGATTTCGTTGCGGGTCGCGTTAAAGTCGAGAAGACGATCCGAAAGCAGCAACAAAACGTGATCGCGTTCCGCGGCGACGATGGATATGGGGCGGACCCGCCGGAGCAGATTGGTGCGATTCTCCATTTCGACGGCCGGGATGGGGTACTGAACCCACTGACCGTCACGATACGTTTGCACTCCGCGCGAAGAAATCGTCCACCACTGCTGTGAAAGATTCTCCTTGAGGTGATAGGCCATCGGAGCGGCGGCCGGGAGATTGGTCACCGTGTAGCCGTCCAGCGCGCTGAAGGTTTCGGTTTCGCCGTGCCACACCCAGACGGTGCCGCGCGGCCCGACGGTCACTGCAGTCGCGGATGATTCATTGAGGCCGTCCTCTGCGTTGAAGATCCGCCAGTTCGAGGTCTTTTGCGCGGGCAAATTCGCGGCGGCGAGGAGGCCGGTCAGGACCAGACCCGCGCGGCAGATTATGCCGAGCCGGCGGCCAATGTCTGGCGTGAACTTCCGTCGCATAACTGAAATCATTTCCGGCGTGCCATCGATTCACTGGCGGATCAACGAAAACAAAAATCACGCCCGCCGCGGCGTATTTTTTTCCAGATCGATCGCCGCGAAGATATTTTCGAGACTGTTCAACGCGGAAGCCTTCGTCGTCGCTGGGTTGAGCGTGCGCCGCAGATAATCCACCGCGTCGGGGAGGTTGAGCACCGAACGCGGCAGCGTCGCGCCGCAGGCGTTGGGATGGCCGCCGCCTTGCAATTGCGCGGCAACCTTCAACGCTTCGCCGTTGCGGCTGCGCAGGCTCACGATCACGGTGCCGGCCGCCTTGCGAAAGAGCGTCAACAGCACCGGATACGGCGTGGCCTTCTGTTCGAGCAACTGATGCACGATGAGGTTGTTGTTGCCGACGACGGTATCGACGAAGCCCACAGTCGGAGTGATCTCGAGGACGTTGGTCTTGCTCCACGCGAAGCCGAGCGGGTCTTCGATGCGCCGCTTCACCGCCATGACTTCCAGCAGCGGATGGTCGAGCAGTTTTTCCAACTGCCCGCCAATGAGCGCGTGGAGATTCCAGAACTGATAAACCTTCACGAGGTTGGCAAAATCGCCGGCGATCACAAAATCCGGATCGTCCTCCAAAAACAAATCCGCCACGTTGTTCAAGTGAACGAGCCGGTCCAGCTCCGGCGAAGTCAATTCGTGCGAGCGGCACAATTCGTAACAGAGCGAGCCGGCCGACTTGGTCAAGTCGTGGACCAACTGGGCGTGCTTTGGTTTCGCCTCCGTCGGATGATGATCGATGACGACCCAGTTCGGTTTGTCGAGCCGCGCTTCAAAGGTCAGGTCGCAAATCCACGCTGACTTTTCCTTCGGGCTGCGCTGCCGCCAACTGTGGTAGTGGTGCGCTTCGAGCGGGATTTTTTCATCGAACAGACGCTGGGCGAGACGCTGAAGCAGCAGTCCGGAAACCATACCGTCAAGGTCGCTCTCGTGAGTCACTATCACTTCGGGTTTGGGCAAAGAAATCATGTTCGACGCGGACGGTAATCCATGACCTCGTGCGTGGCCAGCGGGGAATTTTGCGTGCGCGGTTGGAAGCAGCCGGCAAATTACTTTTGTCCATTGACTCTCCCAGCGCGCTCTGGTGTTTTAGCCGCGCACTATGTCCCGAATCCAACGCGCGCTCCTTTCCGTTTCCGACAAAACCGGTCTTGTCGCCTTCGCACAAACGCTCGCGCAAGCCGGCGTCGAACTCATTTCGACCGGCGGCACGGCCAAGGCGCTGCGTGCGGCCGGGTTGAGCGTGCAGGATCTCAGCGACTACACTGGCTTTCCCGAAATGCTCGATGGCCGCGTAAAGACGCTGCATCCGAAAGTTCACGGTGGCCTGCTTTACATCCGCGGCAACGCGGCACACGAAGCAGCCGTCAGCCAGCACGGCATCTGGCCCATTGATCTTGTCGTCGTGAACCTTTATCCGTTCGAGCAGACCGTCGCCAAACCGGACGTCTCGCTTCACGACGCGATTGAAAACATTGACATCGGCGGCCCATCGATGCTCCGCAGCGCCGCCAAAAATCACGACAGCGTCACCGCCATCACCGACCCCGCCGATTACGCCGAAGTCTCCACGCAAATCGCGGCGACCGGCAACACCACGCTCGATCTGCGCCGCCGCCTCGCCGCGCGCGTCTTTGCCCGCACCGCAGCCTACGATGCCGCCATCGCCGCGCACCTCGGAAAAATTTTCGGTGAAGTAGCCGCGACGACCGGCGAAGCAACCGCGCTGCCCGCTTCGTTGAAGCTCGACGAACCGCTGGTTCAATCCCTTCGTTACGGCGAAAATCCGCACCAACGCGCTGCGCTGTACGGCCGGTTCAACGAATTTTTCCAGCAACTTCACGGCAAGGAACTTTCCTATAACAACATTTTGGATCTCACCGCCGCCACCACCTTGATGGCCGAGTTCGCCGTCGATCCGCCGACGCTCGCAATTCTCAAGCACACGAATCCCTGCGGCGTTGGCCAGGGCGCGAGCCTGCGTGAAGCCTGGGAAAAAGCGTTTGCCACCGACAAGCAGGCGCCGTTCGGCGGCATCATTGCCGTGAATCGCACGCTCGACGCGGCTTGCGCCGAAGCCATCGCGGAAATTTTCAGCGAAGTCATCATCGCGCCAGATTTCTCCGCCGAGGCGCTGGCGATTTTGCAGAAGAAAAAAAATCTGCGGCTGCTCAAGATTTTGCAGAACCCGGCGACGGCAGGTCCGTGGGACGTGCGCAGTGTCGGCGCGGAATCGTATCTCCTGCAGGAACGCGATTTGAAAACCATCACGATCGCCGGGCTGAAAGTGGTGACGCAGCGCGCGCCGACGCCCGCCGAGTTGCAAGCGATGCTGTTCGGCTGGCGCATTGTGAAACACGTGAAGTCGAACGCCATCGTCTATGCTGGCAGCGACCGCACGCTAGGCGTGGGCGCAGGACAAATGAGCCGCGTGGATTCCAGTCGCATCGCCGTGTGGAAAGCCGGCGAAGCGGGACTGTCGTTGAAAGGCAGCGTCGTGTGCAGCGACGCCTTTTTCCCGTTTGCGGACGGACTCATCGCCGCCGCGACCGCCGGCGCGACTGCCGCGATTCAACCCGGCGGCTCCATGCGCGACGCCGAAGTGATCGCCGCCGCAGACGAACGGGATCTCGCGATGGTTTTCACCGGCGCGCGGCATTTCCGGCATTGACGAGCGAGCCGGGCGCGAACGAGAGCCAGGCGTGTCGCCGACTTCCGCAAGCTAAAGCCTCGGCACGTATTGGCGCGTGTGAAAGCATTTATCCCGGAAACCGAAGTTGGCCGCAAGAGAACGCAGCGAGCACAAAGAAAGACGGACTGATTCGGCTGGAGCATGACGGACAAATTGTTGCCTACCGAAATCACTACGCGGCTCCGCTCTTTGCGGCAATTCAATTTCGGAATTCGGATTTATTCGACTGCGCAGCGAGCATGGAAACCTCTCATCGTATTTCCGTCGTCATTCCCACATTGAACGAAGCCGGCGCGCTGCCGGCGACCGTGGCCTCGGCGCGGCGGGTTCCCGAAGTGATGGAAATCATCGTCGTCGATGGCGGCAGCACCGATGCGACGCTCACAGTAGCGCGCGAACTTGGCTGCCGTGTCTTCTCGCACGCGCGCAGTCGTGGCGGGCAATTACGCGCCGGCGCAATGCTGGCACGCGGGGATGTCGTGCTCCTGCTGCACGCAGATACCTGGCTGCCGACGGATGCCGGACGAGCGATCGCGAATTGTTTGCGGGACGCGAAGGTCGTCGGTGGCGGCTTCTGGAAAATTTTTCGCGAACCGAGTTGGCTGATGCGCGGGTCGCGCTGGCGCTGCGCGGTGCGTTTCTACTTCGGAAAACGGTTCATGGGCGATCAAGCGATCTTTGTCCGCCGCGCTGCGCTCGAAAAAATCGGCGGCGTGCCGGACGTTCCCTTGATGGAAGAGTTTGAACTTTGCCGCCGCTTGCGCGCTGTTGGACGCCTCGCGCTTGCAAACGTGACCGTGAGCACTTCCGCCCGCCGCTTTACCGAGCGCGGCGTCATCCGCACTTACGCGCGCATGTGGCGCGTGACGCTCCAATACTGGCTGGGAACTCCGCCCGAAAAACTCGCGCGCTTGTACGAGAAGTGCTGAATCGCGAAATTCGCAAACCAAACGTCGCCGGCGATCTGGGTGGAACGGCCAACCTGGCCGTTTTCGGCGGCAACCTGCCGCCGGGTTTACTTCCTCCGGACTGAATGTCGCACGCTCAACAGTCGGGCTGGTAGCCCGACAGAACGGGCCAGTGGCCCGTTCCACCCGATCCGCAGCCACGCACTTGCGTCCAGGCCGCGTGCCCCGCTTGACTTCCCGCCGCCACCTGAGCTACATCCTGCCCAGGTCGTATGCCGAACAAAGTCAGCCCGCGAAAAAAGTTAAGCCGTCAGGAGCAGCAAAACCTCGACATCGAGATCGGCTTCATCGAAGGCGTGGTGCGCCGCGCGCCCGGCTACGTGGACGCCCTGCAACTTCTGGGCGACGACTACACGCGCCGCGGCCGGTTCACCGAAGGTCTCAAGGTGGACGAACAGTTGGCGCAGCTTCGCCCGACAGATCCGATGACCCACTTCAACCTCGCTTGCAGCTACTCGCTCACTGAACAGTGCGAGGCCGCGTTTGAGGCGCTGAATCGCGCACTGGATCTCGGCTACTCTGATTTCAAATGGC
>JACPZS010000228.1 GCA_016195385.1 Verrucomicrobiota bacterium | reverse complement strand
GTCGGCCTGCGCTACGCTCCGGCCTCCCTGCGTCCCGCACCCCCAGCCGAGGAAAGCAGACCAGGAACAACCAACAACAAAGGGGACATTCTCTCGTGAGTTAACTAGGGGACATTTCTAAAGAGTTTTGACACGATTTTCTCTGGCCTAACCGTTACGGAACGGACTTGGCTTGCCGGAGCTGCGTCAGCTCGCGCTGCAAAAAAACTCTGCGCCGTTCGATGTAGCTTTTGACTCCGGCAATGCCGTTATGAAGATCCCCGGCCGGGCCGGGCCAGCGCCGCCGGTCCAGTGCCGCATCCGGTCCCATGGCGGTTTCAAGTCGATCGAGGACGGGAAAAAGTTTCTGGGTGGTGAATTCTTTTTCGAGCAGTTCGGCGAGTCGATCCAGGAATCGCGCCCGCAGAGTTGGCTCGCTGAAGAAGCGGTCCTGGAGCCGGTTCCAACCCGTGGGCCCGGGCGCGCGGCGCGTGCCCAAGAGAATGGAAAGATTGGCGCTGTCGAAAGACTGGTTCCAATGATCGCCAAAGGTGCGGTCGAGATCCCAGGGCAGCGCCAACCATTTTCCCGAGCCGGAGCGGTCATGGATGAGAAAATGGTTTTTATTGAAACAATCCCAGTGTTGAATCAGGACGGTCGCGGCCAGGTAGTTGATGTATTTTTCGAGATCCACTTGGCGGGTAAAGAAATCAAGCGTGTTCGGGGCGAGCGCAAGTTCGTGGCAAAAGAGTTGGAGTTCGTGGAGGCCGTTGGTTTTCTGCGACTCGTTCGAGTAGTGCCGGGCGAAGGCGGCTTCGCTGCCGTGGTCGCGTTCGTCGGCCTGGTCCTCGTCGGACATGGCCTTGAACAGCGAGGCACCCTTGAGATTGAACCGCTTGAGGAGCGGCTTGTCCACCTGTTCGACTTCCGCGTACAGGCCGCGGAACTGGCCGTTCAGGTACAGGCGCACCATGCGCGACCGGGAGGCCGGCACGCCGCACGCTGCATAGACGTGGTAGGCGAGGGTCTCGCGCACGAACGCGGCATCGCGCCAGGCGGAATTCAGGTTCAGGCTGTGGTGCCCTTGAAAGGGCTTGGCGCGGCTGAAGAAAATCTTGAGCGGTTTCTTGGGCCAGGAGCGCGCCCATTCTCCGCGAAAGCGGACTTGCACGTTCGGATAGACTTCGCCATCGGCGATGAACGTGGCGGGATGCGTCTCGCCCGAATCGGGGTTGCGCTCCAGCGCTGCGACATCCTTGGGGTCCATCTTGAGTTCATAGAGCGGCAGCTTGTTGCCGGGGACCTTTTGAGCATTGGCCGCTGCGCCTTGAGGAATAGCGACCGGATCTGGATTCGGTGGGGCGACAGCCGGCGCGAGACTCCTGACGGGAAGCTCGCCTTGACGGTTCTCAAGCTGTGCCTTGCGGCTTTGGGTGGGCACGTCCGATTGCCGGTTGCATCCCGCGATGGCGACGCTCAGAAGGGTGATGAGGAATAATTGCGACAGCACACCTCGCGGCATCGCCAGCGAGCCGGCGAATTTACCTTGGCGCAGTTGCCCGGCGATGTGGGCGAGGGTTTCTGCAAGACGCATGGCCTTGTCGCGGGAAGGAAGCGGAGAATCGCAGCGGGGTAATTGAAAGCGAGGCGGTCCAATTTCGCGGGCACTGCGGCTGGTGCTTTGCACACCGCCGCAGTCCGATTCCCACGGCGAGGTGTTTGCCACTCGTGTTTTCGCTTTTCGTATTACGGTTGGCAATCTCCACATATCGGCCTTCAGTTCGGTTACGAGTGGAATCTTTGTAGAGCAAGGACTGCGGAAGCACAAGCTCCGCAGCAACGGCAAATTCAGTCGCATCAGCCGCCGTCGGCGGGCGGCGCGAGCATGGCAAACTTGGCGAGGGAATCGCAATACGCGCTAATGGGTTTGTGCGATGGCTTGGGGTCAGGCCCGGCATGGCTGCATTGTAGCAGGTCGAACGTTCAGGCGCGAGCGGTTACAGGCGAGGCACGAACCGGCCGGTTCGCTGCATGTAATTCCGATAGTCGTCACCGAATCTGGCGATGAGATGTTCCTCTTCCCTCCGAGTGCGGAGTGCCAGCAGCAGGAACATGAGGCAGCCTGCCACAAAGAAAAACCAGTTGGCCGCGACGAGGGAGCTGCCGAGGATCAGCAATGCGGCCGATGAGTAAAAGGGATGCCGGACCCAGCGGTAAGTACCCGTGGTCACCAGAGTGTGCTGCATCCTCGTCACCACCGTGTCGGTCAAGTTCCTGCCCAAGGTGCGGAACATCCACACGAGCAGCAGTCCGGCGATCAAAGCAAGGCCCACACCCATCCAGCGCAGCCAGACCGGCAGCGGCACCGTCGCCCAGGCCATGCAGGCGGGGTTGCTGAGGTACGCGATCAGGCCAGTCGTTCCCGCGACGCCAACCAGCCGCAACGTGATCATGATGAAGAGGCCTTCCTGCCGGCGGTCGAGTTTCTCGCCCGTGCGCGCCTTCAGCCGATGATAAATTCCAATCGGCATGAAGATGACGAAACCAGCGAGAAGGATAAGCCGGAATAGTTGGTCGTCGTTCATAGGTGAGCCTCAGATCGAGACCTCACGTTGATGCCTTCCGGTCGGAGTGGAGAGGGAACGGAAGGCGGACTCGGCTGCGCCTTCGTGGCGGATGCCAAAGTCGTCGAACCGGAGCAGTGCTGCGGAGTAGCGTTCGTCGAACTTGATCGGTGACTTGGGTTCCAGACCCGGCATGACAGAAGTTCTACCAGTTCAGTAATGCCTTGGCGAGGGCTTCTGTTCGCGCGCTTCATTTTCTTCACCTGTGCCCGTGTAACGCAGAACATACGTTCGGGAGAGTGAGCGTCTTCGCGAGCGTCGATCTTTTAGAGCGGCAAAACGAGTACGGCTCGGTCGGGCTGCCAGAAAAGGATGTTCTGCTTGGGGTAGCCGATAGAGAACTTGTGTTTGATTTCCTTGTCGAGGTCGTCGTCGGAATCCTTGGCTTCCCAGAGGCCGTGATTGAGACCGTAGTTGTCGAGCAACGCGCCGTCGGCTTTCGCGTCAGCCTGGCCTTTGCGTTTGATGCCGTATTCAGGGACGAGCTTCCAATTGAACTGCCGGGCGCAGGATTCGAGCAGTTCCTGAAACGCGGAGCGGACGGCAGTTTCGTGTTTGACGCCAAGTCTGGCGAATTTGGCGAGCGACTCGTAGTAGGCGGTTACGGCCTTGTGCGTGGGCTTGAGTGAAAATTTTGACATTGGCGCGGCCTGAGTTTTTTCAGAGGCGGCGACCGGTCAGCCGTTCAAATGCTTCCAGATACTTGGCCTGCGTTTTGGCCACGATCTCCGGCGGCAGCGCGGGCGCGGGCGGCGTTTTGTTCCAGTCGAGCGTTTCGAGGTAGTCGCGAACGAATTGTTTGTCGAAGCTCGGCTGGCTGCGGCACGGTTGATATTTATCGGCGGGCCAGAAGCGCGAGGAGTCGGGCGTCATCACTTCGTCGATCAAAATCAACTGCCCATCGAACACGCCGAATTCAAATTTGGTGTCAGCGATGATGATGCCGCGTTCACGCGCGTAGGCGCGGGCGAAGGAATAAATTTTCAAACTCGCGGCGCGCGCTTTTTCCGCAAACTCCGCGCCGACTAATTCCGCAGCTTCGTCGAAAGGGATATTTATGTCGTGCCCTGACTCCGCCTTGGTCGCGGGCGTGAAGATAGGTTCGGGCAACTCGGACGATTCGACCAATCCGGCCGGCAGTTTGATGCCGCAGACGGTTTGCTGTTGCCGGTATTCCTTCCAACCCGAACCCGCGAGATAACCGCGCACGACGCATTCAATGGTGAGCGGCTGCGCTTTTTTTACGATCATGCTGCGCAGCGCGAGTTGGGCGGCGAAGGGTTGCAGTTGCGCGGGCAACGGATCGTTTGCCTTTGCGAGTCGATGGTTTGGGACGATGCTCTCGGTTTGGTCGAACCAGAAATGCGAGAGCTGCGTGAGCACTTCGCCTTTGCGCGGAATGCCGTTAGGCATGATGCAATCGAACGCGGAGATGCGGTCGGTGGCGACAAACAACAGTCGATCTCCGAGGTCAAAAATCTCGCGGACTTTTCCACTTTTGATTTTGCGGATGCCGGGCAGATCGAGATTCAGCACAGGAGCTTCAGACATGCGCGGACTATGGCGGCCGGGACTGCGAGTTCAAAGTTCAAAGTGCAACATCGGTGTTCGCATGGCGCATCTCACTTTCTTGCAACCGATCCGCTTGCTCTCATTAGCACCCAGCTTTAGCTGGGTGATCAGCGACGGACGGCGGGATAACCGCTTCAGATTGCCACCCAGCTAAAGCTGGGTGCTAATGCGAAACCCAATCCTGCCTTGCTAGAAATTGAGATGCGCTCGTGTTCGCGTAGCGTGAAGCGATCACTCGCCACACTGATGCGCTATCCACACGAGCCGCAATCCTTCCAAGGTGAGCAGCGGCGACACCGTGGTAATCTCCGGCAGTTTCGCCGCAATCAATTTCGCGCATCCGCCGGTCGCGATCACCGGCAGACGCGGACATTTCAGTTCGCGCTTCAATTCGCCAATCAACTCGCGCACCAACCCGCGATAACCATGCACCGCGCCAACCAACATCGCCTCGCTCGTGCTCTTGCCGATGACGGCGCTCGTCTCGCGGATTTCAATCGCGGGCAGCAGCGCCGTCTTTTCGTGCAGATAACTCGTCATCGCCGAAAGCCCCGGCGCGATGATGCCGCCGGCGTAATTGCCCGCGCGATTCACCACGTCGAATGTGACCGCAGTGCCGAAATCCACCACGACCACCGGCGCGCCGAAGTGATGTTTCGCGGCGACGGCATTCGCCAGCCGATCCGGGCCAATCGTCTCGGGTTTCGGATAGTCGATGCCGACCCCACGAATGGTTTGCGGCGTCAGTGGCAGGCAATCCACTTTCCAAAATCTTTTGGCGGCTCGTTGGATCAGCGGCGTCGCGCGCGGCACAACGCTGCACAGCGCCGCGCCTTCCACATTTGAGCGGCTCAGAAATTTTTTTACGAGAGCGTCGGCGGTTTCATCGAACCAACTCGCCGTTGGGATGTTTGCTTGGCGCAGCACGCGCTTCGCATTCGCGAGGCCGAGGTGCGTGTGCGTGTTGCCGATGTCGAAAATCAAAATCATTTCTCCAAAGTCACGTCGCCGCCGATGACGCGTTCGAGATGGCCGTGCTCCGTCCGCACGAGCAGCGCGCCGTCCGCGTCCAAGGACTCCGCGCGGCCTTCGATTTTGCGCGGGCCGACGCGAATTGACACGTTGCAATCAAGCGTCGTGCAGTGGTCCGCCCATTCGTCCGCGATGACCTCAAATTCGCCGGCACCAAGGCGCGCGTAGTTGCGATCCAATTCGTGCAGAATCCCCGCCGCCAACTCCGCGCGGGGCCATTCTTTTCCCATTTCCATTTTCAATGACGTGGCGAGCCGCCGCAGTTCGGCGGGGAAGTCCGCCGTCGTCAGATTCACATCAACACCGATGCCGAGAATGACGGATCGGACACGATCCAATTCCGCGTGCAGCTCGGTGAGAATGCCCGCCACTTTTTTGCCTTTAATCAAAATGTCGTTCGGCCATTTTATCTCCGGCTTCAAATCCGTTTGCTCGCGAATCGCGCGGGCCAGCGCGGTCGCGGCCGTGATGGTGACTTGCGTGACCGCTTGCGGGCTGACCTTGGGACGCAGCAGCACGGAGAACCAAAGCCCTTTGTGCGCGGGCGAAGTCCATTTGCGACCGAGTCGTCCACGGCCTTTCGTTTGCGATTCGGCGAAGACCACGACGCCTTCCTTGACGCCGTCTTGCGCCAGCCGGCCCACGACGTCACTCGTGGAAGTCGTTTCTTCAAAAACGCGGATGTCGCGGCCGACAACTTTTACTTTGCCCATGCGCGCCAGCAGATCGTCGGCGTGCAGCTTGTCCGGCGCAGCGCGCAGACGATAGCCACGCAACGGGCTGGCCTCGATGTCGTAACCGAGCGTTCGTAGTTCCTCCACGCGTGCTCGCAAGGCGGTGCGGGTTACGCCCAACCGCGCCGCCAACTCGACCGCTGGCGCGAAGCCCTCATCAGCGGTGCGCAGGGCGGATAAAATTTTCGTGTCGATGCTCATTGGGAATCGCGTTGTGTGCTTTCGTCAAAGTTCAAAATCCAGCGCAATGTCCACCGCGCGCGCCGAGTGCGTGAGCGCGCCAACGGAAATGAAATCAACACCGGTTTCGGCGATGGCGCGCACGGTTTGCAAGTTAACGCCGCCGCTAGCCTCCGTCTGCGCGCGTCCATTCACCAAAGCGACCGCCTCGCGCAACTGCGCGAGCGTCATGTTGTCGAGCAGGATAATGTCAGCCCGGGCTTCGACGGCCTGGTGTGCTTGTTCCAGCGTGTCTGCTTCCACTTCAATTTTCAGTTGCGGATAAAGCGCGCGGGCCCGCTGCACTGCGGCCGCGATGGCGTTGGGCAATTCCGCGCGCAGCGCGGCGAGGTGGTTGTCCTTGATCAGCACGAGGTCGAACAATCCGAAGCGATGGTTGCGTCCGCCGCCGCACGTGACCGCGCATTTTTCAAAACGCCGCCAGCCGGGTGTTGTCTTGCGCGTGTCGAGAATTTGCGCGCGTGTGCCGTGGACGGCTTCGACGAACTGCCGCGTCAAAGTCGCCACGCCAGAGAGTCGTTGAACGAAGTTAAGGGCGACGCGCTCGGCTGTGAGCAACGCACGCGCGGGACCGTGCAGGCACAGCAAAGTTTCGCCCTTATTAACCTGTTGTCCGTCTGCAACAAGGCGCTCGCACTTGACACTTGAATCGCATTCGGCAAAAGCAGCCTCCGCGAACGAAAGCCCGGCGACGACGAGAGGTTCACGCGCCACCATCAGCGCGCGTGCAGAAGCGTCGGCGGGAATCGTCGCCAGCGTCGTCACGTCGCCCGTGCCGATGTCCTCAGCCAGCGCGGTTTGCACGGCCCGGCGAATTTCATCAGCGGAGAGCGAATCCATGCGTCGATGGTGAAGGAAAAAGTCAAGCGACGGAAAGCAAAAACCGACGGACAAAGTCACCGGCGGAATATGGGATCGGCTGGGAGATGTTTTGCTCTGTCCCAGCCCACGGGCTTCTGATATTTCTCGACTGCAATCATTCGCATGAACGTGTCGTTGACTTTTTTGTGGCTCGTCCCGCTGAGTTTGTTCACGGCCTCATTGTCCGCCGCGGATGCAGCCGGAGCGCGAGCACACTGGGCTTTTCAAAAACCAGTGCGCCCGATGGTTCCCGAACTGAGGGCGCAAAAGTTCATTCGCAATCCCATCGATGCTTTCGCCCTCAATCGGCTTGAACGCGAAGGACTGAAGCCCGCGCCCGAAGCCGACCGTACGACGCTCATTCGTCGTGCGAGCCTCGACCTCACCGGCCTGCCGCCCACGCCGGAAGAAGTCGAGGCGTTTTTGCGCGACACCGCAGCGGACGCTTTCGAGCGCGTGGTGGATCGCTTGCTGGCTTCACCACACTACGGTGAACGCTGGGGCCGCTGGTGGCTTGACGCGGCGCGCTACGCCGACTCGAACGGCTATAGCATCGACAGCCCGCGCAGCATCTGGCCGTATCGCGACTGGGTGGTGCGCGCCCTGAATGCCGATTTGCCTTTCGATCAATTCACCATCTGGCAGCTCGCCGGCGACCTGCTCCCAGAATCGAATTCCCCAGACCAAAAACCCGAGACGCGAGACCCGCTGATTGCGACCGGCTTTCATCGCAACACGCAAGTGAATCACGAAGGCGGCATCGACCCAGAGCAATTCCGCATCGAGTCCGCGATGGATCGCGTAAACACCACCGCGATGGTCTGGCTTGGTTTGACGCTCGGCTGCGCGGAGTGCCACGATCACAAATACGACCCACTGACGCAGCACGATTACTATCGCTTCTTCGGGTTTTTCAATCAGCAGGAGAACGACGGCCACGGCAGCGCCGTGCTCGAAGCCGCGAACACCCTTGAGCTTGGCACGCCGGAGGAACTCGCGGCGCTCGCGGGCTATCGCGAGGAACTCAAGCGCCGCGAAAAAGAGTTGAACGAATGGATCGAACAAGAATTGAAACTCAAGCAGTCCGCGTGGGAAACCGCACTCGACGAAGAGACAAAGAAAAAATTGAAGCCCGAAGTTCTGGCCGCGCTCGCGCTTCCGGCGGCGCAACGAAATGAATTCCAGACCGCCGCTGCGTTCAATGCCTTTCGCGACCAGGACGCGCAACACAAGGAGCGGCGCAAGACCATCGACGAATTCAAAAAGACCGAGCCGAAGGTCATCACGACGCTCGTGATGCGCGAGCATTCCGAGCCGCGCGAGACGATCGTGTTCGTGAAAGGCGATTTTACTCGTCGTGGTGATCGCGTTGAGCCGGGTGTGCCAGCAGTGTTTGGTGAACTTCAAAGCAGGGCCGTCGAGTCGCGGGCGCTCACGAACCGTCTCGGTCTTGCGCGCTGGCTGGTTTCGCCGGAAAACCCGCTCACCGCGCGCGTCATCGTGAATCGCCTGTGGCAGCAGTATTTTGGCAAGGGCATCGTCGAGACGGACAACGACTTTGGTTTGCAAGGCGCGCGGCCATCGCATTCTGAATTGCTCGATTGGCTCGCGACGGAATTCATCGCACGCGGCTGGAGCCTCAAAGCCATGCACCACTTGATCCTCACGAGCGCGACCTATCGACAGTCCTCGCACGCGCGGACGGAACTTGCCGAGATCGATCCCACGAACAAACTGCTCGCGCGACAGACTCGTCTCCGCCTCGACGCCGAACTTGTCCGTGACGTTTCGCTTGCAGCAAGCGGCTTGCTCGATGCGCGACTCGGCGGGCCGCCAGTATTTCCGCCGCAGCCCGAGGGTTTGGACGCTTTCACTCAAAACAAACGAGAGTGGAAAACAAGCAGCGGCGGTGACCGCTTTCGTCGCGGCCTCTACACGTATATTCAGCGCACGCGATTCTATCCCGCGCTGGCGGTCTTCGACGCACCGGATACGTATCTCGCCTGCACGCGCCGCTTGCGCAGCAACACTCCATTGCAAGCTCTCACGTTGCTCAACGACCAAGCCTTCCTCGAAATCGCCACAGGTCTTGCCGCCCGCTTCCAAGCACACGCCGGCGATGACAACGCCAGGTTTGATTTTGCCTTCCGCTGTTGTGTCGCGCGGCCACCGAAAGCTTCGGAGTTGGAACGATTAAAAAAACTTTTGGAAACAGAACGCAGGACAGACGGAGCGGCTGCCACGGATGAAGCGCATGAACGCGGAGCCTGGTTGAGCGTCGCGCGCGTGCTGTTAAACCTCGACGAAACGATCACGCGCGAGTAGGACTCCATCATGAATCAGCCCTCGGCTAGATTTGGCGGCGAGTGGCGAGGCTTGTTTGGCTGGCTGTTGCTATTGGTCGGTGCGCACACAAGTTGGGCGGCCGACCTAACGCGACAGGAGGTGGTGGAGGCGCTGCTTTCTCCCGCGAGCGGTATTGCGCTGGGCGCTGATTCCGCCGCCTGGTCGCCGTTCAAGGATTTTGGTTTCGGCTCGAGTCACGAAGGAATGTTACCCAGCGGTGCGGTGGCTGAACCTCACTTTGTTGGCGTGCAGCCGTGGCCTGGTCCACCGCTGACGAACAGCACGCCGAGTTATTTTTTCTGGATCGATGACGAGCCGGCGGCGGAGTTCATGCACCTGACGCGCTTTGTGTTCGTCACAACGGATCAGCCGAATCCCACGGTCGCCAATGGCGGCATTCGCGTCGCTGAACACGGCTGGTGGCCCCGGCTCCGTTTGCCGGACGGAAACATGTTGGAACTTTGGGGCGCCTCCGAGCAACGCACGAGTGCCGCGCCGGCTGGATTTTCCAATCGCGACGGACTGGTCTCCGGCGAAGCTCCCGTCCTGCCCGTCGCCGCTCGTTTGAATGCGCAAACTCAGATTTCTCGCCGCAGTCTTCATTCGTCCATTCCGCCGCCCGGGAGCGATACCGCGTGCGCGCTCATTGTTCGCGGCGCGCCGGATGAGCACATGTCGAACAACGTCGTGCAATTTCGCAAGGATCTCATCGAACAGTTTGGTGTGCCGGACGCGCGGATCAAAATTGCCAAGGGCGGCGGCGTTTCATCATGCGCCGATCTCGTCGCGGCCATTCAAGACGTGTGCAAGATCGATCCGCCGTGTTCACGGATTTACGTGCGCATCACGTCGCACGGCGGTTGGAACTGTCTGGTTCTAGGAAACGAGTGCGTCTATGATCGCGAACTGTGCTACAAATTGCAGACGCTCGCGGCCAAGGGAGCGCCCATTCACATGCTCATCAATGCCTGCTTTTCGTTCAGCCTCGTGGACACGAACACGTTCTGGAACTTTCCGGAGGGCAGTTCGATCATCACGTCGGCGCACGAGAACAAAGTTTCCTACGGCGGCGCGGGTTTCACGAAGGCCGGAGGAGTAACGGTGAGTCTTGCCGTGTCGCTTTTCGCGGACGCATTCTCGGATTGCTTGAAAGCATTGAAGGCGACGAACAAAGTGGCGACCGACGTGGAAACCTACGCCTGGGTCACGAATCAACAACCCTGCTACCCGTTCGCGGCGGCGCACCGCATGTTGTATCCCGCCGGCAGCCGCACCAATCGGCTCGCCGAAAATCCTTTTCCGCAAAAAGTCGTGGTCGGACGTCCACCCCAAGGGTTGGCGTTGCACGTGCAAAATGGCACGGGCGAAGAGAAGAGCGACTTCCACATGATTTTCCAGGGCAACGTGACCAAGGGCGGAAAGGCCGAAGCCAAACGGGCCGACGCCAACGGCGCGGTGAAGGTTCCGGGAAATCCGTGGGGCACGCCGCAGATTACTTTCAACTCCGATAAAAACGAAACGATGGTTTGCTGGGATGCGCCCAACGATCATGTGCGCGCCGGGGATTTCATTTTGTTCCGCTATTCCTGCGGCGTGCCGGTGCGCTACTTGCGCGGTTACTGGACGCCGACCACCGATCCGCCTGCGGACAAGGACAAGATTCCGACCAAATCAGCGTCGTTGGGTGAATCCAGCAGTGGAGACAAACTGGCGGTACGGCAGGTGGTTCGCGCGGATGACGCCGGCGGCTGGAGCCTTCCCTGGCAAGGCCGCATCGGTTTTGCCGTGCTGGATCAATCCCTCGCCATCGAAGATCTCCATTTCGGAAATCCACTGCTGCTCCAAGCCGCCACGAATTTTTTGAACAACGCCTTCTCGCTTGAGCCTGACCACTCCACACTCGTCGAATTGCCGTTGTCAAGTGTCGCAAGTTCCGTTGACCGCAGCCTCGTGTTCATCAGCCAATTTCAATCGGGCCTGAATCAGAACCGCACGTTCGTATTTGAGCTTTTCGATTTGCCCGCGACGAAGCCAGTGGGCGTCAACCTCCAAGCCCGAAGGCTCCAAAATGAAATTGAAATTGCCTGGAGCGGAAGCGGCACGCTCCAAACCACGGATTCGCTCAACGATCCGTGGCAGGACGTGCCGGGCCAGCCCCAAGGCAACTTTCGGGCGCAACTTCAAGGGGCCGCTCGTTTCTTCCGACTGAAACCTTGAGCGTGCCACGAGCAAGCAAGCCAGACGAAAAAGCCCAGCGTGCTCCGTAGCTTGCCATCGCGCGCGTGCGGTTAAAGCTCGACGAAACGATCAGACTGCTGCCTGGGCTTCTTTGCTCACGCCTTCGATATGCACTGTCTTGTAACCGCCGATCACTCGGAAGTAGAGGAACAACAAGAGATATATCAGCGCCATCGTTGCCGGGATGAACGAATCAGCCTTCAACGTGCGCCGATCACCCTGGATGCTCGCCTCGCCGACGGTTTTTTGTTCCGGTGAGCGCTTGTCGGCGGCGACGGCCTGGACTGCTGCCAGTTTGGTGCCGTCCAGTCCGTTGACCGGTTCGAGGAACAGGAATTTGCTGGGCGTGGCCGCTTTGTACTGCGCGTAGATGGCGGGATTGGCCTTTTGCAACTCGTCCGCCGCGAACCGATCCTTCGCGTAGCCCAGCCCGGCGGAGCCAAGCAGCCCGGCGGACATCATGCCGCAGCCGCCCATGATGGAAATGGCAATGGCGCCGGTTCGCGGAAAGCGGTCACTGGTGACCGCTAACATCGTGGGCCAGAAGAAAGTTTTGCCAAACGCATAGACGGACAAAGCGAGCATCGCGCCGACAAAAGTGTTGATGCCACTGACGAGATTCAGGCCAATGCAGGCGAGGCTCGCACAGATGAACAACAGGCCAATCGGCGAAATCTTCAGGCTCTTCTCAATGAAGTCAGCGCAGAAACGCAGCGCGAACATGAAGAGCGAAGTGTAAACGAAAAGGATTTTGCCCTGGCTCGTGGTGAGGATGTTGCCGGTGATGTTTTGAATCCAGCCGTCTGTGCCCAGCTCGACCGCACCGACCAAAACGTGGGTGCCTATCAGAATGAAGAGCAGCCAGGCACCAACCGAGGAACCAAGAGCGAATGCCAGTCCGCACAGCAACGCCAGAGCCAGTGTCAATGCGGCGTTGCCCTCAAGATGCAACCCTTGTTGGATAAAAATCGCTATGAGTGTGCTGGCGATCAGGATGACAAATCGTTCCGTGGAAATCTGGCCGGTCTGCTTTGTAATTATGCCCAAAACGACAAGTAGAATTCCTCCTAACACATACGAAGTTTGCGTGTCGAGGCTAAGCGCGTTCTGGAAAAACAGCGTAAGTAGCAAGGTGACAATAAGGCCCCCAAGGATGCCAACCTCCTCCAGCATTTCGCCGATGCTCAACCCCTTGGCCGAGGCTTCCGACTTCGGGAAATGCTGGCCGAAGAAGATCAAACCGTAACCCACGGTGGGCACGAGGAACAGCGCAAGTTGCAACTTCCAGCTCAGGTGCATCCCGTCGCCGAGTATCCAGCCAACCAAACCGCCCAGCACCAGGCCCGCCGGCCAGCTCGCGTGCAGGATGTTCAAGTAGTGCGTGCGGTTCTTGGGAAACAGAGTCGCGACGAGCGGATTCGCCACGGCCTCAAGCGTGCCATTCGCCAGCGCGAAAATGAATGTGCCCCAGTAAAGGAAATTGTATGCGACCTCCTGCGCCTGCCCTTTGTTTGCCGCGAACGTCACGAACGCGGAAAGCACGTGGAACAAGAACGCCGCGACCACGAGTTTGCCGTAGCCGATTTTGTCCACGATCACGCCGCCGATAATGATGCCGAAGCAGAAGCCAGTAAAACCTGCGCCGCCGATTGCTCCCAGTTGCGCGCCCGTGAAGCCAAAGTCAGCGCCCCAATTGGCGAGAATGCCGCCACGAATACCGAAGCCGATGCCCGCCGCGAGAATGGCCATGAAACCCGCGAACAAAAGTCGCTTGGCGTTCGGTGCGATACCGTTGTCGTTTTCGTTGCTCATAGTTTTTTTCTGTGTTGGTTTGGGGTTTGGGTCGAAATTCTAACGGTCACTGATTTGCAGGAAGGGCGCCGGTGTTCGGCGCGATGACCTCCGCCTTGTAGCCGCCGCGCGCGCGGTCATAGAGCCAGATCGCGCCGAAGACGATCAGCAGGATCGCCGGGAGAATCGCCACCATGCGGAAGGATTGTTGGGCGGCGGCACCCAGCACTTCGTTGAGTTTTTCTCCAGTCAATGCCTTAAAGGCTGCCTCGCCGCCCGCGACCTTTATTTTCGTCGTGTCAAAAATGCTTCCCATCCACGGCAGCACGAATTTGATCGAAAGCGTTCCGGCCGTGCCCATCAAACCGATCAACAACGCGCCGCCACGCGGAAACCGTTCCGATTCCGAGGCCAGCATTGTCGGCCACATGTAGCAGACGCCCGTGCCCCATACTGTTGCGGCGAGCAGGCCGGTGAGGGGCGAGTTTGCCACGCTCAACAGGAGCAGGCCTGCGGAGGCGAGCAGGCAGGAAACCCACAGCAGTCCGATCGGAGAAAGTTTATGCGCCAGCGTGCCGGCGAAATGCCGCATCACGAACATCAGGCCACTGACGTAAATCAGCAGGATGATGCCCTTCATGCCAACGGTTCGGGTGAGCGCGATGTCCACCCACTGGCCGGGCGCGAGTTCGGAAGCAGCGGTGAGGAACATCGAGAGCCAGAGAATGATGAACAGCGGGCGTCCCAGTTCCTTGAACATCGATCCTGCGGAGACACCGGCGGCCACTCGTTCGGTGGGAGGAAACTTTGTCCCAAGAATCATCGCTCCATAAACAATGGCCGGCAGCAGCACGACCGAGAGTTTTGCCTGCCAGCCAAATCCCAGCTTCCCCATCCCAAAACTGATCAGGCCGCCAATGATAATCCCACCCGGCCACCAGGCGTGAAGGACGTTCAACTTGTGGGTCTTGTCGTCCGGGTAAAGTGTGGCTGCCAGCGGGTTGATCACCGTTTCGACCAGGCCCTGTCCGATGCCGGTCAGCAACATGCCGGTCCACAAGACCCAATAGACCGGGACGTTCCCCTTAAGTTGATCGGCAAAGAGCACGATCAACGTCCCGCCGGCAAAGCAAAGGCTCGACACTCCCAACAGGCGGCCCATTCCAAAAAAATCCAGCAGAGGGCTGCCGATGGCGATGGCGAAGGCAAATCCCAGGAACAAGATCCCCACGACTTCGCCAATCAGCCGGGCGGAGTTAGCGGGATCGATCGGATCGAAGAAATGACCCTGCAAGGCCCCGCCAATGTCACCGCGAATTCCGAAGGCCATGCCTGCTGTCGCCAGCGCGATGACGCTGAGAACAAAAAGCTTCGGCTTATTGTACTCCGCGTGTCTATCGAGGGTGGCCGGCGCGCTCATTCGGTGGTGGCTGCTGGCTCAGACGGTGAAGGCTGGCAGTTTCACGATGTCGCCGCCCTTGAGCGCCGACTGGTGCGCGCAAAGGCCGACGCAGGTCCAGTTGGCGGACTGCACCGCGTTCGGGAACGGGTCGCGGTCCTCGACGAGCGCCATGGCAAATTCATTGGCGAGGTGCGGATGGCTGCCGCCGTGGCCGCTGCCTTGCGTGAAGCTCAAGTGCGTCTTCTTGCTGGCGTCATAGACGCCCTGAGTCGTGTACTTCGCGATGCTCTTGGGCAGGCGCCTGGCAAAGTCGGGGCACTTCACGTGGCTTGGAATCTTCGGTTCTGGCTTCTTCGCCGTGTGGATGACGAGTGGCTCGTGCTCGATGAGCGGCCACTCGACGGATTTCTTCGTGCCATAGACATCGATGCTCTCGCGATACTGCCGGGCGGTGTCGAACAGGCTGCGGATGATGCGGGCGTTGACATCGGTGCCCTTGAACTTGATGTGCGCGCTCTCGACGGCGAAGGGCGAGCCGTACTTTTTGACAAGTTCCTTGCGGATGGTGCCGGAGCCGAAGCAGCTCACGTATTCCGCGGGTTTGCCAATCAGGCCGGCAACCGGGCCGACGCAGTGCGTGGCGTACCACATCGGCGGAAGGCCGGGCCAGTAATTGGGCCAGCCGTCCATGTCCTGCTGGTGGCTCGCCTGGACGAACTGGAGCTTGCCGAGTTCGCCCTTGTCGAGCAGCTCCTTCATGAAGAGATATTCGCGGGCATACACGACCGTCTCCATCATCATGTATTTGAGGCCGGTCTTCTTCGCGAGATCGACGATCTTCTTGCAGTCCTCGATGTTGGTGGCCATCGGCACGGTGCAGGCGACGTGCTTGCCGGCCTTGAGGGCGGCGATGCTCATCCAGGCGTGATCGGGGATGGGAGAGTTGATGTGGACCACGTCCACGTTCTTGTCCTTGAGCAGCGCGGCGTAATCCTGGTAGCGGACGCCCACGCCGAAGTAATCGCCGACAGCATCGAGCTTGTCCTCGTTGCGCTGGCAGATGGCGTAGCAATCCGCGTGGGGATGCTTCTGCCAAAGGGGGATGAATTCCGCTCCGAAACCGAGGCCGACGATGGCGACGTTAATTTTCTTCTGGCTCATTTCGATTTCGACGTTGCGGCTAGTTTGTCACAAAAAATCACTACACGAATATTCCCGCAGTGGGGAATCATGGCCTTCGGTAGTGGCGCGAATGACAACCGCCCTCCGGCAAACTGTCAACGGAAAATTTCCACACGCAGAGAAAATTGGTGCGCTCGCGCAATCTCCCGAAGTTCAAGGAGCCGCGAGAATTGTCTGACCTGAAAAATCGCTTCGCGTTGCTGCGAAACTGATCATGCAGTTCGGCGGGATGACGTTACGAGTGCTGCGCAATTAGATTAGGCAGCATCCACAACTGAACTTGAAACCGGTTCGTGCCGAAACCCGATCCTGAAATTCCGGGCGAATGTTACTGCCCGCTCGATAAATCAGCAGCATTCTCATCCTGCATCGCCACGACGCGATAAAACAGACGCGGCGTCAGCGCTCGTGCCAGAGCCGGGTTGAGGCCGCTCTCGGCACCGCAGACGGGATCCGACAGGCTGACGCGGCCGGCGGGTTTCGAGCGATCCACCATCAGCGCCAGACCATTGGCGTCCGCCTGCACTGTATGAACGCGCGTCCATTGATGTAAGTCGGGCGAGGACTGCAAGTCGTAATACTGATCGGGAACACCTTCGATCTTCAGGAGGAATCCTCCGCCCGGCTCCGGCGAACAAGTCAATTGAGGGCGTTGATCGTGGACTTTGGCCAGCGCGAGCGAGCCAGGATTCCGATGCAGGCTGGAGAGCGATCCTCCCAATGTCATCTGGTTCCAATTGAGTTGGACTCTTCCGCTTTTGCCGCGATAACCGTCCACGGCGATCCAGTAAGTGATCCCCACCACTGGATCGAAACTCACTTGGCTTAACACGTTATACGGGGACGGGCCGCCCATGTCTTCATTTTGAGCAACCAAGGTCAACGCATTCACCGCATTACCGGTGTAAACAGCCAGTGATGTATCGAAATCCGAACCCAGCGTGTCCACGGTATTGGTGCCGCTGCTAGTCGCCGTCCATTGGAACCAAAGCGACTTGCCGCCGGTGTTGCCAGCGTGGTTAGGCTCACCTGGTTCTTTGGTGGCCAGAAAATTCATCCCCTTTACGGTGCCCGAAGTGCCACTGAGCACCTGTGCGTTGGCGAACATGTCGTTCGCCGGCGGCGGGGTCTGCAGCCAGTTCAGTTTGATGTTGCCGGAGGCGCCGTTGTAGCCATCCACCGCAATCCAATAGGTCGTACCAACGACGGGATTGATGATAACACGCCCCGATACGGTCGACGGCACGGCACCAGGAATATCATCGTTGCTGGCCACGAGTGTCAGCGCGTTGACGCTGCTGCCGGTATAGACAGCCAGCAAGGTGTTAATCTTGCTGAAGAGAGTGTCGATGATTATCGCGTCCGTGCTTGCCGCCGTCCAACTGAACCAAACCGATCTGCCACCGGCGTTGCCGGCGTGGTTTGGTTCGCCTGGTTCTTTGGTCGCAAAGGCAGTTGTTTGATTCACGGTTCCTGAAGTTCCCGAAAGCACAGTAGCATTGGCTAAGTTATCATTCGGCGGCGCGGGTGTGCCGATGACGATGGGCACCGTGATGGTGTTGTTGGAGTAATCGGATTCGAGGAAGATGTGGTTCGGGTTCACCGTCGCTTCGAGCGTGTAATAACCATCCGGAAGGCCAGTGATGTCTATCCACTGCCCGGAGGTGTGCTGGCTGTAAACGTCCGCCCAGCCCTTCTGGATTCCTTGGATCAGGCAATGGTATTTAGGTCTGGTGCCAGCGTTGCTGTCCCAGCGGAGGGAATCACTCAGGCAGAAACCGATTTTCTTGCCGGGAGCAACCATTTGTCCGTTTTGATCCAGCAGCAGATACTGCATGAAGCCAGCCATGTGATAATGCGCATGGCAGGGTGCCCAGACAAAGAGCGGGTTGCCCACCGGGTTGCCCACATACCAATCGGCCGTGCCGATGTTGCGGGTTTCTGAAGAAAACCGAAGCAACCGACGGGAGCCGGCCGCGACGAGACCTTCCACGACATCGCATTGCGTGCTTGTGAATGTTTCATTCGTCAGGTACCAGCTAACTTGGGCTGTGTGCGCCCAGATGGTCAAGTCGGGCAGCGGTGGCGGCCCGAGTTGCAAGTTTAACGAGTACGAGCCGAATGCACCGGCGGCCCCATCAATTGCAAACATATAAGTGACCCCCGCTTGGGCCGTAAACGTGAGCCAGCTTTGAATCGTGCCGGTGGATACGTCATTGTTGCTCGCAACCGGCGTCACCCCGGACACGCTGGTGCCGGTGTAAACCGCCAGCAGCGTGTCGAACCCGCTGCCAAACGTGTCGAGCGTCGCCGTCGCGTCTGCGGTGGATGTCCATTGAAACCAGACCGAATGCCCGCCGGCGTCACCGGCGTGGTTTGGTTCACCGGGTTCTTTAGTGGCACTTACGTTCGAGCCGGTTACGCTGCCGGAACCGCTGGGCAACACTTGAGCACTGGCAAACGCGTCGTTCGACGGTGGTGGGGGCGGTGGCTGAGGCGTGGGATACCAATTCAGCACCACGGATCCGGCCACACCGTTGAAACCATCCACGGCGATCTGATACGTCGTGCCTGCGGCTGGGAAAAAGTCCGCTTCGCTTTGCAGTATAAGAGGGCTTATGTCGTCGTTCGCGGCTACCGACGTCAAACTGCTCACCCCGGTGCCGTCGTAGATCGCCAGGAGTGTGTTGAAACCGCTGCCCACGGTGTCGAACGAAGTTGGAGTGCTCGAAGGCGCGGTCCATTGATACCAAATCGAACTGCCGCCGATATTGCCCGCGTGAAATGGTTCACCGGGTTCACTGGTCGCTCCGACATTGCTTCCGACCGCTGACCCCGTTGCGCCGGCGATAATTTGAGGCGCATAAAATGAATCGTTGGCGGGCGCGAGCGCGTTCGGCGGGCTGACTACCACATGAACCGGAGCGGATGCCCCCAGCGCGCCGCCGTTGTCAGTGGCTTGCGCGGTGAATAGGTAGGTGCCGGCCAACAGGCCGTTCAAAGTGACGGAATATGGATTGGCCGTCGCCGACCCCACGAGCGTGTTGTGACTGTCAAAATAATCCACGTTTGTGACGGTGCCATCTGCGTCTGTCGCGGCAGCGGTTAACGTGATTGAAGCAGGTTCCAGAAGCGAGACACCATCGGCCGGGGTCAGAATGCTCACGGTTGGCGGCACATTGGCAGGCGGCTGAACCGTAATCGTTACCGGCGCAGAAAAACCAATGGCACCATTGTCATCCACTGCCTGCGCCGTGAATGTATAAGCTCCTGACGCCAGATTGATGAAGGAAACTGGATACGGACTGATCGTCGAAGAACCAATTAGAGCATTGGCGGCATCAAAGTAGTTCACTTGGAGGACAGTGCCATCAATATCTGCGGCGCTGGCAGTGAGAGTCAGCGAGGCAGGTGCCACCAAAATCGTTCCAACTGCTGGAGTCAACACGTTCGCCGTCGGCGGCGCATTCACGATGAGGGTAACGGGGCCGGAAATTCCGACCGCGCCGAGATTATCGACAGCTTGAGCCGTGACCACAAACGTTCCCGCCGCGAGGTTGTTGAGCGTCACCGAGTACGGGCTGGTGGACGACGTGCCGAGTAGATTGTTTGCCGCACCAATATAATTCACGCGGGCGACGGTGCCATCACTGTCGGCGGCGTTGGCCGTCAGCGTGATGGTCGCCGGGGCATTGACGATGTTGCCGCTAGCCGGCGTAAGGATTGCGACCGCCGGCGGAAGATTGGCCGCGACGCTGATCGTTACTGGTACCGAGGTCGTTGTCGCTGCATTGTTATCCGTCGCGCGCGCCGTGAGTGAGTAGTTTCCCACAGGCACGGCATTCCAACTGAACGAGGGATTCCAGGAATTCACGTTGGGCGGAGCAGTCAATGTAGTCAGGACCGTTGCGCCGGAAAGGATTTGCACTTGGGCCAGCGTGCCGTCGGAGTCCGCCGCCACGGCGTCGATGGAGATGTTGGCCGGGGCGATGAATTTTGCTCCGCCAATTGGGGAACTGATGTTGATCGTCGGCGGCACATTGGCGGAATTGTAAAGGAGGTTAACGCCGCGGGTCATGTTGGCACCGGCGCGAAAACTCCAACCGGAGCCTGCGGATAAAACCGTGCCCGGCACGGTGGCTACCGAAGTTGTGACGATGGATGAACCATCCGAAATTGCGCAGTAATCCCGGCCGGAGACTTCTGAACTGACAAGATAATAGGAAGTTCCCGCCGACAAAACCACGGGCGTGGCAAGCGTCGCATACTTGTACTGGCCAGCCGTAGAACGTGCGGTGGCAACTGTCACAGTCGTGCCCGGCACGTCCACTCCAGTGTTGGCCACGACCAACTTCAGTGAATGCGTCTGCGTATTTCCTCTCAAGACCAGGCGACCCAAGGCCGTCACGGTGATTGGCGCAGACTGGACGTCAATCCGGATGCCCACCCAGCCCGATAAATTGTTTCTCACGCCACCCAAAGTCGTACTCGTGACCAGCGGAGTTTGGCCAAACGACGCGTTAACACTCCACAAACCAACAGCCACCAAGCCAGCCAGCGTCAATAATTTCCCTCCCGACCGCAGCCACCCGAAGCGCGAAAAAAAACTTGTCATCTTCATACGTCATAACTTTCTCGGTTTTTCAACCATCCCGCTTAACCTCCAAATCGGCGTCGGGTGTAGCTACGCGCCGGCTTGGCTTGAGCACTCGACCGACCTGCACACTACAAATGCCTCGACAGACGGCTGAACCTCATCAGTTGAGGTAAAGGTCTGCCAAGGCATGCGTGCGCAGCAGATCGCTCGTTGCGCTCACGGTTAATTAGGTATGGCATTGCTAGCTGAATACGCAGACCGAAGCAACTTCTTTCACTCACCGTCATTTGGCGTCGTTTGTGGAAACGTCCAGCCATGCTCGACAAAAATTCTGTTCATCCGCGCTGGGCTGACTCAACATTCGCCGCATGGCTCCAGCCGATGCTCAATCCCGCCATGCGCGATTAGCGGATCAAATCCGCGCGCACGATCATGCCTATTATGTCGAAGCCCAGCCGAAAATCTCCGATTTCGAGTATGATTGCCTGTATCGAGAGTTGATCGAACTTGAGCGCCAGTTCCCTCAATTAGCGACCTCCGATTCGCCCAGCCAACGCGTCGGCGGCACGCCCGGCAAAGGTTTCGCGCGCGTCGAGCACCGGCAACCGATGCTTTCGCTGGAAAAAGTGGACGGTGCTGAACATCCCACCAAGGACGAAGAACCCGACCGCGATAAACGCAATCGCGCCCAGGACGAAAACACGCTGCCTGCCATCCGCGCGTTCGATGCAAGCCTGCGCAAGCAACTCGGCCGGGACCATCTCGAATACATCATGGAACCAAAGGTGGACGGGGTTTCCATCAGCGTTCATTACCGAGACGGCAAACTTGCGCTGGGAGTGACGCGGGGGGACGGCCGCTTCGGCGACGATATCACAGCAAATCTCCGCAAAGTCGTTGCCATACCGTTGGAGTTGAATTTGAAACAGCCGCCCACTTTGCTTGAAGTCCGCGGCGAAGCCTACCTCGCGACCGAGGATTTCGAGAAACTGAACCAGAAGCTGCAAGCTGCCGGCGAGAAATCACTGCCCAACGCGCGCAATGCCACCGCCGGCACACTCAAGCTGCTGGACCCGCGCCTGGTGGGACAACGGCCCGTGAGCACGGTGTTCTACGGCATCGGCGCCTGCGACGGCATTTCGTTCGATTCGCACGCAGAAATGCTCGGGTCCCTCGCGAAGTTTGGCCTGCCCACGCAGCGCAAATGGTGGCTTTGCCGCGACATCGAGGAAGTCTTGCAGCGTTATCGCGAGGAAGTGGTTTGCCGTTACGATGAGGCTCACGATCTGCGCCGTCAGTTGCCGTACGAAATCGATGGCGTCGTCATTAAAGTAAATCGCTTCGACGACTGCGTGCGGATTCCCGCCAAGACGCGCGCGCCCGGCTACGCTATCGTTCACAAACCAATCCCGTGGATTACGCCAGCCGAAACCGTGCTGCGCGACATCACGGTTCAAGTTGGCCGCACCGGCGTGCTTACTCCAGTCGCGGAACTCGAACCGGTCTTCGTGCAAGGCTCGACGATTTCGCGCGCCACGCTCCACAACGAAGACGAAATCCGCCGCAAAGACCTGCGCATCGGCGACACCGTCGTCATCCGCAAGGCGGGCATGGTGATTCCGGAAGTATTGGAGGTCTTGAAAACCAAGCGCCCGCCGGGTGCGAAGGAGTTTGATTTGTGGCAGCATATCGGCGGCAAATGCCCCGCGTGCGGCGGGCCGATTGCCAAGGAAAAAATGTCAGACGGCGACAGCGATGAAGTCGCCTGGCGTTGCCAAAACGTCGCCGGCTGCCCGGCGCAAAAGACCCGCCGCGTCGAATACTTTGCGCAACGCAAGGCGCTCGACTTGGAATCCCTCGGCGGCATCGTGGCTGAGAAGCTGGTCGAACGCGGCCTGGTGAACGAACCGCTCGATCTTTTTGCTCTCACCAAGGAACAACTCGCCAAATTAAATCTCGGCACGGACGACGAGCCGCGCGTGTTCGGCGAAAAGAATGCAGTGAAGGTGATGGACGCACTGGAGCGCGCGAGAGTTTTGCCTTTGCACCGCTGGCTCCACGCGCTGGCGATCTCCGAGGTCGGCGAACAAACCGCCTACGATTTGGCAAGCTTTCACGAAACTATCGAAGAACTCGCCGGATCGAAATTCCTGCGTGACGTGCTGGAGCTTCACCGCTTGCGCGAGCTGAAGCGGAAAGAAGAAGCCGATCGGATCGGGCAAAGACTCATTGCCGCCAAGTTTGCCCAACCGTCCAAAAAAATTGACGCCGCGCCACGTGAAGCGGTGGTGGTCGTCGGGCCGGTCGCAGCCAAAGCAGTGCTCGACTGGTTTGCTAGTCCCACGGGTGCCGGTGTGCTGAAACGATTGCACCAGCTTGGCATCGCGCCGCGTGGTTCGACCCAGTCCGCCACCGTTACGCCTCAACCAATGGCTGGCAAAACTTTTGTCCTGACCGGCACTTTGCCAACGTTGTCGCGCGATGAAGCTTCGCGGCGAATTCGCGAGGCCGGCGGCTCCGTCAGCAACTCGGTGAGCAAGAACACGGATTACGTGCTCGCAGGCGACGAAGCCGGATCGAAGTTGGAAAAAGCCCGGACGCTCGGTGTGAAAATCATCAGCGAGGCTGAATTCCTGCGGCTGGTTGGAGTCTGAGCCGCGTTAGTGTTGAATTTGCCCCTGGCAATTATTTCCACGCCGACTTCAAGAACCGAACAAAATTCCCGTGCATGATGCCGGCAATGTCGGCTTCGCCGAAGCTACGCGCGCGCAACAGCGCCGGATAGAGTGACAAATCCGCAATCGTGTCCAGGTCGGCCGGAGCTTGTTCCCGGCCAAAGGCACCGTCGAGATCCGTGCCGAGTCCGCAATGACGCGCGTTGCCGGCAAGCTGGCAAATGTGATCAATGTGATCAATCAGGCTGTCCAGCTTGACGCCCGCGCTTTCCGGCGTCGTCTGGCCGCGCACCCAGCCGGGCGCGAGCATCCATGCGTCCAGCGCGCCGCCGATGATCGCGCCGCGTCCGATGAGCACCTTGATTTGTTCGTCGGAGAACTGGCGGTTGTGGGGCACGAGCGAGCGGCAATTTTGATGGCTCGCCCACACCGGCCCTTGAAAGCAATCCAGCGCTTCCCAAAAGCTGTCGTCACAAAGGTGCGTCGCGTCGAGAATGATGCCGAGCCGATCCATTTCTTGAAGCAGTTCACGGCCGCGCACGCCGATGCCGCCAGTCGCGTCCGTGCCTTGCGCATAAGTGCCGGGGCCGTAGTGCGCCGGACCGATCGCGCGCAAACCCTCAGCGTGGGCGCGTTCGAGGTGACAGAGCGTCACGATGGAATCCGCGCCTTCGAGACTGAGAATGTAGCCGATGGGCTGCGACGGCGGCTCTGGTCCCCTGCCCTCCCAGAGTTCCAGATGTTTTTCGAGCGCGACGCGACTGGCGATTTGAACCATCTCGCCGCGATCTTCCATCGCTCGATACCAGGCGAGTTGACCTTGTGTTTGCGCCCAGGCCTGTTCGGGCGAATGCCAGCCGGGCAGGCGATTCGTTGGTTTGACATGGCGGGCGATCTGCGTGGCCACGCACAGTCCGACGTTGCCCCGGCGCATTTCCGGAAGACAGACGGTGCCGCGTCCACGATCGGGTTTGTCCTTCTGTCCTTCTTCGCGCTGGCGGATTTCGTCGATGGGCCGCGTCAAGTCGCGGTTCCATTCCAGCGCGTTCATCGAAAGGTCGAGATGGGCGTCAAAGATGAGCATGAGCGAGGTTATTCAGCGCGCAGCGCGAGGTAAACTCCGAAAAACTTTTTGCAACTCTTCGCCAGCGAAATCAGTTGAAAAGCGGCGAAGGCTGCTCCTATCCTCGCGGCAGACATTCAGCCCGAATTTGTTTTATGAGTGAGAATTTGATCCATCACGCCGCGCCGGGTCTGCGCATTGCGATTTTGCACAAGCGCTACATGCCCCTGGACGAAGAACTGGCGCATGTGCTGGAAACACAGCTCGCGGCGGCGGGCTTTCAGGTTTTCACGGACAAGCATCTGAGCGTCGGCGTCGAATGGGCCAAGGAGATCGAGCGGCAGCTTCGCAGCGCGGACGCGGTGATTCCGCTGCTCTCGCACAGTTCTTCGCAAAGCGAGATGATTGCCTACGAAGTCGAACTGGTCCACGAAGCCGCGCAAATCAACAATGGCCGGCCGCATCTTTTTCCCATCCGCGTGAATTATGACGGGCCGCTGCCGGAATTGCTTGGCCAGATGATTGATTCGCTGGCCGCGTTGA
Source organism: Verrucomicrobiota bacterium (assembly GCA_016195385.1). GTDB lineage: Bacteria > Verrucomicrobiota > Verrucomicrobiia > Limisphaerales > JACPZS01 > JACPZS01. The sequence goes on along the minus strand of JACPZS010000228.1, from coordinate 16,222 downwards.
TGTGGAATAACTCCGAGGACAGCCCGCGCGTCATCACCGAACTGGTCGCAAAACTTCGCGCGATTGCTCCCGCCCAGCCCGCGGAACCCGCGCCGAAGCCCACGCCGGTGCGTCTCGCCGAGCGCGTCAGCGCACGGCCCAAACCCGCTGTGCGCGTCGTGACGCCCGCCCCTAATATCCCGTCGGCCCTCGAACCGATTGGCGGTGCCGTGCCCTTGCACTCGGCGTATTACCTCGTCCGCCCGCAGGATGCCGATTTGCAAACCGCCGTCGCGCGCTACGACAGCATCATCCTCATCAAAGGCGCGCGCCAGATGGGCAAGACCTCGATGCTCGCCCGCGGCCTGCAATCCGCGCGCGAGCGCGGCGCCAAAGTCGTGCTCACGGATTTCCAGAAACTCAACGTGTCGCAGCTTGAGTCACCCGAGTCGCTCTACTTCACGCTGGCGGAATCGTTGGCCGAACAACTCCAGCTTTCCACGTATCCGCAAGACACGTGGGACGAACGGCGCGGCCCGAACGTCAACTTCGAACGCTACTTGCGCAAAGCCGTCCTCGCGTCGCTCAACGCGCCGCTCGTTTGGGGAATGGACGAAGTGGATCGCCTTTTCACCTGCCAGTTCGGCAGCGAGGTCTTCGGCCTGTTTCGCTCCTGGCACAACGAACGTTCTCTCGACCCAACCGGGCCGTGGGCGGGCTTGACGCTCATCATCGCCTACGCGACCGAAGCGCACCTGTTCATCACGGACATGAACCAGTCGCCTTTTAACATCGGCACACGGTTGACGCTGGAAGATTTCAAGCCTGAACAAGTGGCCGAGCTGAACCGACGCCACAAGTCGCCATTGAAAAACGCCGGCGAACTCGCCAGCTACATCCGGCTCGTGGGCGGCCAGCCATACCTCGTGCGGCGCGGCCTTTACGAGATGGTCACGCAAAAAATGGAACTGCCAGCGCTCGAACAGCAGGCGGATCGCGACGAAGGCATCTACGGCGATCACCTGCGACGTCTGCTCGTTTCCTTGGCGAAAGATAACGACCTCTGCAACGTGATGCGCGGCGTGCTGCTCGGCGACCCCTGCCCCACGCCGGAAAGTTTTTATCGCCTCCGCACGGCCGGCTTGATCATCGGCGAGACCGCGCGTGACGCCAAACCGCGCTGCGAACTTTACGCGATTTATCTCAAACGGCACTTGCTGTGAGCCAGAATGTTAGGCCGCATGAGCAACGCCACAAAACGAAACACACTCGCATGGAGCTTGATTGGCACGCCCGTCTTGTTCTTCGGCATCACTTTGCTGATGGGCCGTGCTTGCCCTGGTGCATTGATGTTCTGCGTGTTGACGCTCGTCAGCCACATGCCCATGATCGCCTTGCCGTTCTGGGCTGTGTTTCACGGCTACCGTCGGGCCGGGATTTTTCTCGGTTGGCTCATGTTCGTTCTCGGTGAGTTGGGTTTCTTCTTTTTCTACGCCACTTATTTCAAAACGTATGGGTGGCCTTCTCCCGAGCCACCCGGCCTCCTTTTCGTCGCCATTTTGTTCGGCTGGGGATTCGGTTGGCTAGTCGTAGTGGTGGCGGACACAATCAAACAGAAGGTCGATCAGCATTGGCCCATTATTCATCATGACAACCGTGCCGCCTAACCATGTGCCGCAGCGAGTGGCGACCGCCATCGTTGAACTTAGGGCGAAAGTATCGTGAGACTGTCTCCGTGGCGGCACTCGGTACCAACTGCTCATTTCCATTTCGGAGTTCGAGTTGAATCCGATTTGAACGGCGGTTGTTTGCACTTATTCAAGATTCAGCAGCACCAATCAGGATGAAATCCAAAGGCACAGTCTATCTCGTGGGCGCGGGACCGGGCGATGCCGGTCTGCTGACTCTGCGCGGCGCGGAGTTGCTCGCCCGCGCGGACGTCGTCGTGTACGACGCGCTCGTCAACCCGAACTTGCTGCGCCTCGCGCCGAAGTCGGCGGAAATTATTTACGGCGGCAAACGCTCGCGTGATCACGCGATTCCGCAGGATGAATTAAACGCACTGCTCGTCGCCCGTGCGAAAGCCGGTCAATGCGTCGTGCGCTTGAAAGGCGGCGATCCTTACGTCTTCGGACGCGGCGGCGAGGAAGCAGAAGAATTGGCGGCGGCGAAAATTCCCTTTGAGGTCGTGCCGGGGATTTCGTCGATTGTCGCGGCGGCCAATTACGCCGGCATCCCGATTACGCATCGCGAGCATTGTTCCAGTTTCCTCGTGCTCACCGGGCACGAGGATCCAACCAAAGAAGAATCGAACATCGACTGGGCACAAGTGGCCCGCACGCCCGGAACCAAAATCATCCTGATGGGCGTCGAGCGCATCGGGCAGATCGCCGCGTCACTCGTCACGCACGGTATGGCGGCGGACACGCCCGTGGCGCTCGTGCGCTGGGGCACCACCGGCCAGCAACAATCCATCACCGGTACGCTTGCCACCATCGGTGCCATCGTCGCGGAAACCAAATTCACCGCCCCGGCGGTGACCATCATCGGCAGCGTCGTAAACTTGCGCGCCAAACTAAACTGGTTTGAAAAACGTCCGCTGTTCGGTCAACGCATCGTCGTGACGCGCACGCGCGAGCAAGCCAGCCAGCTTTCCAAGCGACTCGGCGAATTGGGCGCGGACGTCCTTGAAATTCCCACCATCAAAATCACGGCGCCGACTGACGTGAGCGATTTGAAGGATGCCCTGCTGGGCCTGAATTCCTACGACTGGATCGTCTTCACCAGCCCGAATGGAGTGACCGCCTTCTTCGACTACTTTTTCAAAGGCTTCGAGGATTTGCGCGACATTGGCGGCCCGCGCATCGCGGCGGTAGGCCCGGCGACGGCGGCCAAGCTCAAGGAACTGCATCTGAAAGTGGACTTGATGCCGGAGGAATACGTCGCGAGCAAAATCAGCCAGGCCTTCGCCGCGTACGAAACCATTGAGAATTTGAAAATCCTCCTGCTGCGCGCTGAAGTCGCGAACCCCGAACTCCCCCAGGAATTGGAGGCGCTGGGCGCGATTGTCGATGACGTCGCCTGCTATCGCACCGTTCCCGAAACCGACGACACCACCGGCGCGATGGCCAAACTAATGGACGCGGGTGCGGACTGGATCACGTTCACCAGCAGTTCGACGGTCGAGAATTTCCACGCGCGCCTGGATTTGCCGAAGCTGCTGCAAAAGTTTCCCGCACTCAAACTGGCCTCCATCGGACCGGAGACAACCAAGGCGATCACCGCCCTTGGTCTGGAGGCCGCGCTCGAACCCCGCGAACACACCATCGACGGTCTGGTCGCCGCGTTGGTCGATGCGACCGCCCAAAGCCGGGCCTGACTATTTTGCTGCCGAACCCACCGTAAAAAATCCCCTCGCCGCGCCGCCACCGATCAATGCTACGCCTGTTTCGTTGATGGCAGCATCCTCATGTGCCTCCACCGGCCTTCATGGTCACCCGTCCAGCGTTGTCGAACCCGACCGTGTAAACAACATCGACACCCTTGTTCCAAATCAGGTAATAGGAAGAGCCGCTGTCGGCGGCGCGCGCGTACTCTTTCTCAAATCCAGCGTACTGGCCGAGCCTGAACTGCGCTGACTTCTCGTCCGGGGTGCCTAGTCCTGCAACAACCTCTGCCTCGGACATGCCAGCCTGAATTTTTTTGAAGGCGGCCTGGAAAGGAACCCCCACACTCGTCAGCACCCGCGAGCCGAGGATAAAAACCGCAACGCCGAGGATGGCAAGTCCAACCATCAGGACCTGGTTGGCGCGTGATTTCGTTATGATGTCAAAGCTCGTTTGGCGACCATATCGTTGGAGTGTTGGCCGGCGCAAGCAGAGTGTTGCCGCTTCGATCAAAGCGAAATAACCAGCAAGGCTGCCGCTCTGCATCGTGAGACCTTTGCCGCCATACGTGGCCAAGCTCGGCAGAGACGGCTACGGCCCCAGCAGCACGCGGTAATACCTTTGAAAATAGTTGGTGCTGCCGGGATCGGCGAAATGGAAGGAACTGCCGCTCACCCGGTTCGTGCTCAACGAAACCCAATCCACCAAGTTGGTTGTGATTTGTAGGGTCAATGATCCCGGCGGATAAAATTGCGCATCAAACTCAAGCCCCTGTGAGGAAGTCAGTTTCGGCGAACTCAGTTGCACTCCTTTTATCGTGATCATTTTGGTTCCTCCGCTGCCTTCATTGCCTTGCAAGTCTCTGGCCACAGCCGACAGTGTGTGTTTTCCTGGGGGCAAATTGCTGACGATTAGAAAATAAAGCGGGCCAAGGGCACTCCCGATCAAGTTGGTTCCCGTGTAGAAATCCACCGGGTTAATGTTGTTATCCAGATACCGCGCTCTGGCTTGGATAACCACCGGGGATCTCAGACTGACTTCTTCACCTTCACCAGGAAGAACGACATCGATGGCCGGCCGATTGTTGGGCGGTTGAACCAGCGTGAATCCAATACCCACATCGCGCGATTGAATCGCTGTCCCCAAATTGTCCGTGGCGCGTGCATAAAAAAAATAACCTCCATCGCTAGTCACAGAATTGCTCCAGATCATCGTAAAAGGTGGAGAACGGACCACACCAAGCAAATTGGTGAAGGCGAGTGTGCGATTGTAGAACTCGACTTGAGTGATGTACCCGTCGCTATCGCTAGCCTGGGCATCCAGGCGAACAACGGAAGGCAAATAAAGGACGCCGAATTCGATTTGTTTCAAACTTACTACCGGGGGATTGTTGTTCGTCTTGCCGATGGTGATGAAGACAGGAGGCGCCTCTACTCGTGTGCCAAGATAGGCAATTACATCTGTCCTGGCGTTGAGTTGGTAGCGCCCTTCAGCTAGGTTGGTCACGACAACTGAGAACGGCGAATGGTCTGCGTTTCCCACAAAGTTGGTTCCCACGTAGAACTTAACGGAAACGTTTGTGATCAATAGATAATTAAACGCTGTTGTGAATGTGAAACCGGATGATGCAGCGATAACAACTTCGTTGGTTGGTGCAGTAATTGTCAACTGAACGCCGTCTGGCGGAGCGGGTGACCCTCCAGAAGAACCATCAGTTGCGCACAAACAATAAAATCCAACCGCTATCAAAACGCGCAGTTTGGTATGCTGAAGCAGTTTGCTTGATCGCACGCCATTGTCTTGCTTCGACAGGTCAACTGTTTCAACGGCCTCAATTTGGCTATTAATAGGGCCCAACCCCCCTTTGCCAGTGAGTCTCGCCGAATCCACTCGAATTGATCCCCTGTTATGTTTCATGGTTGTAGTCGGATGGAGACACCCCACGTCATCCGCGGTGCGTCGCGTTAGCTCACACAATCGCCCCCAACGGAGTCCACCAAATCGAGGCGCAAGGCCACATTCCGGATGCATTTGACGAGTCTCGGGGATGGCTTTGGAGTTTCATCGGGCTCTAGTTCAGCCCTGAGAGTGGCGGCCGAGATGCTCCACCAACGCGTCAAATTCGATGGCTTGAATTTCCTGGAGCAACTTGCGCCGCGGATCGGCCAATGGCAGCAAGGCGGCCGCTTCGCAGGCGTCGATGAAGGCGAACGGATCCCAGTGGCCACGGGGCAGGAGTTCGATTTCCGGTTCGCGGTCAGGATTGTCCGCGATCAATTCGGCCACTTTTTCGGCAATCACGCCGAAGCAAGGATGATGGCCGACACGGTGGAACCAGTATCTGGCGTTGGCGTAATCCGGCTCGCGCCGATGGAGAATCCCGTGCAGAAAACTTCCCTCGGCGGACGCATCTCGTTGCGCGAATTCGTGCGCGGCATCGTGGTGGTCGTGCCAGAGCAACGCCGCGCCGCGCAGCAACTCGCGGCGGGCCGGCGCGCATCGGCACTTGGCGAAAAAGGTATTGAGTCGCTGCTGCAAGGCATCCAGTCGTTCCACGCCGGCGCGCGGACCAGGGCCGAGATCGGGCAACGTCGGCGTGGCGAGGAGTTGCTTGAACGCGGCGGGATCGAAGGTCGAAACTTGGTTGGCCATGTGAATTGCTTTGCCCTAGCGTAACGCTGGCCATGAAAAATACAATCGCTTGAAAATCTCGGTCGTCGTGCCCGCCTTCAACGAAGCGAAGCTCATCGAGCGCTCGCTTTCATCCATCCGGGCGGCGGCCGTCGCTTTCGAGCGACGCGGCTGGAAATACGAAATTGTAGTTTGCGACAACAACTCGACGGATGAAACGGCGAATCTCGCGCGCGCCCAGGGAGCACGCGTGGTCTTCGAGCCGGTTAATCAAATCTCCCGCGCGCGCAACACGGGCGCGGCGGCGGCCACGGGCGACTGGCTTTTGTTCGTGGATGCGGATTCGTTTCCCAGCGCCGGCTTGCTGGCCGATGTGGCGGCACAAATCGAGACGGGCGATTGTCTCGGCGGCGGCGCGACCGTGGAACTGGACGAAGCGATTGGCTGGGCGGCCACGCTGACGCGCGGTTGGAACTCTCTCAGCCGTTGGCGGCGGTGGATGGCGGGGTCATTCATTTTTTCCCGAACGGAAGCGTTTCGGGAGCTGGGCGGTTTCAGCCACGAACTGTTCGTGGCGGAGGAAATTGAATTCAGCCGGCGTTTGAACACGCTGGCGAAGTCCCGGCGTCAGCGCGTGGTGATTTTGAACCGGCATCCGCTCAAGACCTCCGCCCGCAAGATGCACCTCTACTCGTCGCGGGAATACTTGTGGTTTCTCGCTCGCAGCGTGCTGGGGCTGGGAGGCACACTTAAGAAACGAGAGTCCTGCGGTATATGGTACGATGGGCGGCGGTAGGAGATTTATCCCGAATTCTGAAATTGAAATTGCCGCAAAGAACACAAAGCATTCAGAGCGATCAGAGCGGAGGAGAATGAGAGCGGAGAAAATCTAGCCCCATTTTACCTTCAAGATCAGTTCGCCTTTCTTTGTGCTCTTTGTGTTCTCTCGTGGCCAACTTCGGTTTTTTGGTTTATTGAACGTGAACTCGCACCGTCAATTGCCACTTTTCGAGATGGGTAATTCCACGCGATTTTTCTTGGACATACCGGCGATTTGCGATTGCATCTGGCCATCACGATTTGCCAAACCAATTTATGAAACGATTCCTGATCATGACCCTGCTCGCTGCCGCCGCCTGCGCCGGTTTTTCCGCTACTGCCCAAGCCAAAGACTCTCGTTGCTACGAAATGCGAGTGTACTACGCTGCCGCCGGAAAGCTCGACGAACTGCACGCGCGTTTTCGCAATCACACACTCAAGCTTTTCGAAAAGCACGGCATCACGAACGTCGGTTACTGGGTGCCCATCGAAAATCCGGAAACCAAACTCATCTACATCCTGTCCTATCCCAGTCGCGAAGCGCGCGAGCAGTCGTGGAAGGCGTTCATGGCCGATCCGGATTGGCAGAAGGCTTACAAGGCGTCCGAGGTCAACGGCAAGCTGGTCGATAAAGTCGAAGTGACGTTCATGACCGCGACGGATTATTCGCCGGAAATCATGGCGAGCAAAAAGGAACCGCGCGTTTTTGAATTGCGCACTTACACCGCGACGCCAGGCAAGCTTGGCGATTTGAACGCCCGCTTCCGCGACCACACGGTCAAACTCTTCGCCAAACACGGCATGACGAATTTTGGATACTGGACACCCGCCGAAAAAGAAAAGGGGGCCGAAGACACTTTGATTTATCTGCTTGCCCACGCATCGAAGGAAGCGGCGGGAGCGTCCTTCAAGAATTTCGGTGGCGATCCGACCTGGCAGGCGGCGAAGAAAGCCTCGGAAGAAAAAGCCGGCGGCTCGTTGACTGTGAACGGCGGTGTCAAATCCGTCTTCATGACCGCAACGGATTATTCTCCGACGAAATAGGATCCGGTCGCCCGTGGAACGGAATGGACGGAAACTTCACGCACGAAGTTTCTCTTCAGAAGCTGACCCAAAAGCTACGGAAAGATTGTGCCCGCGGATCCTTCTGATCCTTGCAGCGTTGTCCCTCATTCGCCAGCGAACCATCGTCGCTGAGAACTTGCACGGCATCCCAACCGCGCTTGGGATAAGTCACCATCGCCTCGGGGTTGAACTGCTTGAAATGTTTCACGTCGAGTTGGCTCGGCTGATCATCGCCGCCGGACCAGCGAAATAGTTTTGAATGCCCCTGGCCATCGAAGTGCCCGCCGATAATCAAATACCCGCCACGAACGTAGGCCATGTCGCGAATTCCCAGCCCGTCCAAGTCAGGCCGCAGTGCCTCGCCGAAGCGAGGCCGCTTCCCGGCGATGACTTCATCGGGATTTAGCAGCGGAATAATCAACGCCCGGCCCTCGGGGATTGGATTACGGAAGCCAATCAAGAGATGTCCGTCCGGCGCGGCGGCGAGAGCTTCGATGTTCAAAGCGCCCGGCTGCTTGGGTGACCGCAGCGCGGCTTCTTCAAAATGAAATGACTTGAACTTTGGCTCCGTGCTCAAGTCGGTGAGCAGGCCTTTATAGGGCCGGCCAGCCGGGGCGAGATCGAATTGGTTTTTCTTGCCGGAAATGTCGGTCGCAAAAAATCGTTGCCGGCTCGGCCGCACTTTGCCCTCGGGATTCCGGCCGTGCGAGCCAATCCAATAAATGCGATCACCGATTCGCGCCGCACCCTCCAGATCCGTTTCCGCGTGCCGAGCGTCGAGTTCGAGGAACGAAGTGAGGTCGATGGTTTTGAGCGGCATTCCTGCGCGTTGGTTGTGGTAAATGCGGATTTGATTTCCTTCGTCATCCGCCACCGCGAAATGCTTTTCGTCCAGCGCGACCGCTCCGGAGGCGGAGCACATGCCCTGGAACTGGCGGGGCGCGGAGAGTTTGAAGGATTCGGCCGCGGAGGCGGACACCAGAATCGCGGCGAAGAGAAAAGCTAGAACGCGCATGGCGGCAATCCTGCCCGAAAATCCGGGAATCACCAGTCGAAGATTTTCAGAGTCACCAACTCGCACCCAGAAAGGACACACGCACGATCATGGCTTAAAGCCTGCCACGTTCGTGCGCCACGCATCGGTCACCGCCCACATGTTGATGGGATAAACCGAGCGTCCGAATTTCAAGTAGCGCACGCTGCCATCGACAAACGCGTAATTGGAACCGCCGCTGCTCGAATTGGCCGAGCCGGTCGAATGGCGGCTTTGAGCCAGTTCGGTCAAATCGTTGCCTACGACGCCACCGACATTCTCCAAAAAATCCATGTAATAGTGGCCAGACGCGGTGTTCTTTTCGCCGAAGAGGATCGTTTCCGATGGTTGCTTGATGTCGTTTTCTTTCATCGGTGTCAGCCAGCGGCCGCCCATGTATTCGGCGAAATCGCCGTCGCTGAGAGTCTGTTTGAAATAATCGTTCCAGCCATTGATGATGTAACTGCGCGGCGCGGTGTCGCCCCGCAGCTTGTTCGTGTCGGACAAACTTGCGGCATTGGTATTCGCGGCGCGATCAGTGGGGCAGCGCAGAACGCGCGTGTCTTTGTAGAAATCCTGCAAGAGTGAAGGCCAGCGGCTCGGCCCGACGGCACGCAGCGTGAAGCCGCCCTCATGATCGTCGGCGTACATGCGCATGGCGAGGTCAAGCTGGCGGAGATTATTCAAACACGAGATGCGGCGGCCGGCTTCCTTGGCACCCGCCAGCGCAGGCAACAACATGCCCGCCAGAATGGCGATGATCGCGATGACTACCAGCAACTCGACGAGCGTAAAGGCCCGCGTTCCATTTTTATCTCTCAGTGTGCTCAACGAAAAGCTGCTTGTTCGTTTTCTCATTCGCTTATTTTTTCAAACTCATTATCCGACTGAAAAGTCCGCGTGACCGGCCGCGGCGCCGCTCCAAAAACTTCGTCCGACGGGAGGCGTGCAAATCGCTCGAATTTCCTTTGCCTAAGCGCCGTCAACTTCTGCACTTATGAGCCGCCCCAATCTGACGCTGACCACAGTCGCAATTTTGTTGGCGGTCGCCTACGTGTTCGTTTTTTCCGACTGGTTCAATGTCCCTCGCATTCAAATTATTCCGCAGACCCGCCCGATTCGATCGGGTGACGTGAACGTCGGCGTCTATCCCGTGTCGTTCATGCTGGAGAGGCAGGTGCGAATAAATTCGGTGAAAGTTGTTGAAGCGGGCGCGTATGAGGCCAACAAAAAAGCGCCCGCGCTGTGGCACTTGGTTTCCAAAGTCGGCTCTACGCCGATGCAGGGATTTTTGTACGGCGACCTCATTGCGGGAATGACGACAGCGCGTTCCAATGAACTACCGCACGCACTGGAGCCGAAGAAAGTTTACCGCATTTTGATTGAAGCGGGACGCGCCCGGGGCACGCAGGATTTTTCCGCGCAAGCCATCAACGACGCCGGCAACTGAAGTTGCGCTGAGGTTTTGTCAGCTTCCGAACAGGACGGCGGGCGTATTGCGGTCGCGGCCCAGGCCGAAGCGGGGGAAAGCCTTGAGCGATATCGTGAAGCCGACCGTGAAATCGTTGACCCCCGTCCGGCTGTCACGCACGCGAAAGCTCAACGCGGCCGTCCAGCTCCGCAGGTCGCGATAAACGGTGTAGTATTGTTCTTCGAGCGTGCCATCGCGCGCCTCGAAGTGATGCGAAATGCGCGCGCCCCAGTTCTCATTGACGCGGTAGTAGAGGCTGCTCGTGATCAAATTATTTCCCTGTCCATAACTCGTAAAATCATCGCGCAAATAACGGTGGCCGAGCGACCAACTCCAAGCGGTGCCCGGCTGGATTGTCGCGTAATGATGCGCCAGCCGCCAGCGCTCGTTCGCCACGTCGAAGCGCGTCTCGGAAGTGAGCGTGAGCCACGAGCGCGGCTGGAAGTCGATGTCCGAGAACACGTCGGCGAACGTGCTCTGGCCCGCGCGGGGCTTCAAACGCCAGTCGGTGTAGAGCGACCAATTGATCAAATTTTCGATGCCGTCCGCGCGCTTCGTCTGGAGTTTGTTATGCAAGCCAAGGCGCAACACATTCTGGCTGTCGATGGAATCGATGGCGTTGTAGTCGGGGAACGTAATTGGTAACAAACGGAAACTTGAAAGCTCGCTGTCGAATTGTGGCAGCTCCTGGGGACGCACGTTCGGCGAAGGCACGTAGGCGTAATTGACGGATGGCTGGACGATGTGCCGCAGTTCATTCACGTCCCAGAATTTGCTACTGACGCCGCGCCAGACACGCGAAGCTTTGAAGGAAAGTTCCGCGCCAGTGTTGAACACGCCGCGATTCTGTTCGGTGGTCGTCGTGCCCGCTCCTTCCGTGTCGCCGTAATGCGTGAAGCGTCCGCCGACGCGCGGCGTGAAATTCAGCCAGCCGAAAAATGTGTATGGCAACAGCAGTTGATGAAACGTGTCGGCGCGCATGGCGGCAAAATCGTTCGTGTAATTGTTGGCGAACGTGTGTTTGAAATAGCCGACCGAGGTTTCGCCTTCGTAGTAGAGCGGCGAGACACCGAGTTGCTGGCGCGCGGCAGTGAGTTTTACATCCGGCAGCCGCTCGACGGTTTCGTAGAAGTCGTTGAGGCGCGGTTGCGCATACACATCGAGGGTAAAATTCGGCCAGGCCTGATTCACTTCGAGGAACGAACTCGGCTGGATGTTTTTCCGGTATTCACTCTCGAAGAAGTCGCGAACGATGTACGGGTCGTTCTGTTCGCGCACCACGACCTTCGCCGTCAGGTTCGTTCGCAAAGTTGCATCGTAAGAAAAATTGATGCGATGGCGATCGACGCGTGTCGTGTTGTTCGTGCCACCGCCGGCCGCGGGATTGTCGTCGTGGGCGTAGTAATATTGAAAATTCGCCTTGCCCAGTTCGCCGCCATCGAAATTGATCGTCGGTCCCAGCCCGAAGCCACGCCGCTGGCGGTAATCGAGATGCAATCCGGCGTCGAAGTTCGTGCCGAAGTGCCAGTTGTAAGTGCTCAACAGGAACGGCCCATAGCGGCTGCGGTAACCGGGCGTCAGCACCCAGTTGTTCGGATGACGTTCGAGGCTGCGCCGGTAATACGGGTAGTAGAAGACGGGCGTGTCGCCCAGATACAGCACGGCGTCACGCGCTTCGAGATAATGGCCGGGCAAAATCCGCAGCGACTTTGCGCGGATGCGGTAACCCGGCTCCGCAAAATCATCGGTCGTGACGAACGCGTTCGTGACCGAATGGACCTGGTTGGTGGCCGCGCCCGAAAGCGATTCGCCGCTGACGAAAAACGGCGTCATACCAGTGCGAAAAGCGTCACTCGAAATATCGCGCGTCGTAAAATTGTAGCGCAACCGTTCGCCGCGCCAGACAGCCTTGCCGCGCTGGAGCAAAACATCACCTTCCGCTGTCGCTTCCCCGGTTTGCTGATTCAACGTCACCTGCCGGGCGGTCAACACGTCCTCGCCGAGTTGAACTTTCACGCCGCCGGTCGCGCTCGCCGCGCCGGTGTTGAGGTCGTAATGCAACTGTCCTCCTGAATTCAGCGGTTCAACCCGAAGCGGCGGTCGCTCCTGCGCTCGGAGCGCGAGCGGCAGCACAACGACCAGGCTCGCAATCAGGGCGGCGCAGCGGAGTTTCTTCATGTGGCGCGCCGAGCTAATCAAAATGCCTCCGGTGTGCCAAGCGGATTTGCCGCAGAATGGCGATGCTGATCTGCGGAAAAAATTTTGTCACCCTGTCGCGCGGTCGAGCACGGCTTCGACGCGGAAGACTTCCAGTTGCCCTTTGCCTTTGACTTGGAAGAGACCGCACGAATGGCCCAGGCAGCGATCCTGCACTTGCGCCCAGGCGGAACTGCTCACAAACACCGAACCCGGACCCGCCAAACTCGCCACGCGCGCGGAGGTGTTCACGGTGTCGCCCCAAACGTCGAACAGGAATTTTTTCTGGCCGACGACGCCCGCGATAACCGGCCCGGTGTGGATGCCTACATGCACCTGCCAGCCCGCCGGCAAACGGCGCGCGGCGGAGAGCATTTCCAGCCCGCATTGGATGCTGGCCAGTGTTGAGTTTTCCATCGGCGCGAGCAGGCCGGCTGTCGCCATGAACGCGTCACCAATCGTCTTGATTTCCTCCAATCCGTGAAGGGCCGTGAGTTCTTCGAACACGCGAATCAACGCCTGCAAGTGCTCCAAAACTTCCTCCGGCTCATGTTTGTCGCAAAAGGCCGTGAAGTCCACCACGTCGCAAAACAGCACGGCGACGTTTTCGTAGCGGCGCGGTTTGACGGCGTTGGTGGTCTTCAATTCGTGCGCGATGTGTTCGGGCAGGATGACGTGCAAGAGGTCGTCCGCCCGCCGGCGTTGCTCTTCGATTTGACGCAGGTAGGAAATCTCGCGGTCGTGCAGGTGTTTTTTTTCCAGGCACGCGCCGATGCGCGCCCGCAGCAACACGGGATCAAATGGCTTGGGCAAATAATCTTCCGCGCCGTTGGCGATGCAACGCACGACGCTTTCCATTTCATCGAGCGCCGACAGAACGATAATGGGTATCCCCCGCAACTGCTCGTCGCGTTTCATTTCGCTCAACACCTGATAGCCGTCCAACTCGGGCATGACGATGTCGAGCAGGACAAGATCAAACGGACGCGCGCGCAACATCTCCAACGCCTGGCGTCCGTTTTCCGCGACCGCGACCGCGCAGCCATGCCGCAACAGCCGCCGCGTCAGCAACTCGCGGTTGGACTCGTTGTCATCGACGACCAGCACCGATCCGGTTTCAAAATGGTTTTCGGTCGCCGCCAGAACTGTTCGAGCGTCCAACTCTGGCCCTCGCCACCCGCGCGGCGGCGCTTCGCCCGCCCGCAGCGCGGCCAGCAACCCCGGCGACACGTCGCGCAACCGGCCGGCGGCGTCCAGGATGCGCCGCAAATCGCCCGCGAACGACTCGGTCGGAAACGGCGCACTCGTCCGAAGCAAATTTTCGCCGGTGGCGGATATCCGTTCTGTGGAGTGACGAATCGCGACGCGCAGTTCGTCCAGCAAATACGCCTCGGCCTGGAGCTTTTGCAGGTCGAGCGTCTGGTTGACTTGCTTGAGAATCTGACTGGCCGCTTCGTAAATGGCGCGCAGCGCGGCGACCACTTCCGCGCGGTTCGCGGCCACTGCTTCTTCCAGCAGCATTTCGGTGAAGCCCAGCACTTCGCTGGTGGGATTGCGCAGGTCGTGCCGCGCCTGGCTGACGCGATGCGCGTGCCAGGCACCCTCGCCAGCGGCGTCAGACGCGGGTGAAAAGTCAGAGTCGCTCATGGACGATTTGTATCAACGCCACTCATGAAGCGGTCGGCGGCGCGATGAGCGCGTCGATTTTCTCGAAGAGACTGTTGAAATCGATCGGCTTGGTTTCATAATTATCACAGCCGGCTTCGACCGCTTTTTCCCGATCCCCCTGCATGGCGTGGGCCGTCAGCGCGATCACCGGGATGGCCTGCGTCACCGGATCCGTCTTCAACTTTTTGGTGGCGGCCCAGCCGTCGATGCCGGGCAGGCCGATGTCCATGAGGATCAAATTCGGCTGTTCACTGCGCGCGACGCCCAAACCTCGCTCGGCGTCCTCGGCCAGGATGACCTGGTGGCCCTTGCTGGTGAGCCGTCGCGACAAAAGCACCCGGTTGTTTTCGACATCTTCAATGACGAGAATTTTTGCCATAGTTGAAAATAACCAATCGCTGCGGACGCGTCGTCAGCTCGAGCGAAATTGTTTGATGAGCCGTTGCACTTCCCGCACCAGTTCCTCGCGCACGTAGGAGCCTTTTTCCAGAATTTTTTCCGTCCCGCCGCGCAGCCGATTGCGTTCCTCCACTGTCAGATCTTTCGCGGTGGTCACAATCACGGGCAGCCGGCTCCACTCCTCGCGCTTGCGCAGTTCGGCCAGCACTTGAAAGCCATCCATCACCGGCATGACCAGATCGAGCAGGATGACCGACGGCAGGCTCCGGGCCAGACTGGCGAGCGCCTCGGCGCCGTTGGCGGCCTCCACGACGCGCCATTGCTCTTTCTCCAGCGTGCGCCGCAGGATCTCGCGGAGCGGCGCGTCGTCCTCCACGATCAACACATGCGAAGCGGGCGTGGTGCCGGCGTATTTCTTCAAGACCGCCGTCAAATGATTCCAGTCAATTGGCTTGACCAGATATTCCGCCGCCCCAAGCGCAAAACCGAGATCTTTGTCGCCCACAATGGTCAACATGATCACGGGAATTTGCGCCAGCTCGGGATCGGACTTCAAGGCCGTCAACACCGACCAGCCGTCCTTCTCCGGCATCATGACATCAAGCGTGATCACCGCCGGGTGCAGCTCCTTGGCCAGTTGTAACCCTTCCTCGCCGCTCGCCGCAAAGCGCAGCCGGTAGCCCGCCGGTTTGAGCGCCATCTCGATCAGACGATGCACGTTCGGATCATCGTCAATCACCAGAATCCGCGGAGCACCGGCCAGCAACGCCGTGTCCCCTTTGCTTTCGCGATGCGCTTCGGCGCGTTTCGCCTTGGTCACCTCGGCGGGCAATTCAATGATGAACGTCGAGCCTTTGCCAGGTTCGCTCTCCACGCGGATGCTGCCGCCCATCATCTCGCAAAAATGTTTGGTGATGGCCAGCCCCAGACCGGTGCCGCCGAACTTGCGCGCCGTCGAACTGTCGGCCTGCGTGAACGCCTTGAACAGCCGGCCCATTTGTTCGGGCGTCATGCCGATGCCCGTGTCGCGGACGCGGAACACCAGCCGGTCGCCGCCATCCGCGTGTTCCCGCGCGACCGTCAGCCAGATGGTGCCGTGATCGGTGAATTTGTTCGCGTTGCTCAGGAGGTTGAACAGGCTCTGGCGCACCTTCACGAGATCGGCCTTCATCACGCCCGCGCTTTCCGCGCCTTCGATCTTGAGCGTGTTGGCGCGCTTGGAAACCAATTGCTGCATGGTGCTCGCGACGTCGCGCAGCAGCGTCGCCACTTCAAACGACTCGATGTGCAAATCCATCTTCTGCGCCTCGATTTTGGAAAGGTCGAGGATGTCGTTGATCAAGCCCAGCAGGTGTTTGGCGGAATCGTTGATGCGCAGCAAATCTTCGGCCTGCTGTTTTTGGCCCGTGCTCTCCGCATCCGCCAGCAGCATCTCGCTGAACCCGATGATGGCCGTGAGCGGCGTGCGCAATTCATGGCTCATGCTGGCGAGGAACGAACTTTTTGCCTGCGTGGCGGCCAGCGCCTTTTGCTCCGACGCCAGCAACTGCTTGTTCACTTTCTCCAATTCCTTTT
>JACPZS010000227.1 GCA_016195385.1 Verrucomicrobiota bacterium | reverse complement strand
GTTGAGAGTCAGCGCGGAGCAAACTGCGGAGGGTCTTTGGGCGGTAATTCAAAATGTAAAATTCAAAATTCAAAATGGATTGTTGGCGGTCGCTTGCGGTCAGATTAGATGCGGCCTCATTTTTCATTTTGCATTTTTCATTTTGCATTTCCTCCCCGTCCGCCAGTTCCATGACGTAGTAGAAATAGCCGGCGTCATCGCGGCGGCCGATTTGCAGAACATCCACCAAGCCGTCGTGGGAACGGGAGATCGGCTCGAATTTGAGCAGGCCCTTGAACTCGCGCTCGAAATGCTCGGCGCGCTGGAAGCTCTGGCGGTGGACGATCTTCACCGCGCGCATCGTGCCGATGGCGTTGCGGGCCAGCCAGACTTCGCCGTAAGCACCACGCCCGATCAGACACAACAATTCGTGATCGGGAATCTGAGGAGGTTGAGGGTTGAGGGTTGAGAGTTGAGGGATTTCGCCAGTCGGGCGCGGGCGGCCAGCTTGTCGCGGGAGCGGGCGCGTCGAATTTGTGGATGACTTCCTTGCACGGACCATCAGTTGCGACTTTAGGACGGGCATGGCGGAGTTCAATGGCCTGACCGAGCAACTTCATTGTTTCGCGCAGTGATGTGGGCGGCTTGGCTTTCATCAACGAGCCGAGTTCGGCGGCGACGTCCTCCACTAAATTCGCGCCCAAGCTCATCGCCATCCTTTTGTGCGAGCCCATCGTGTTGATCGCGACGGGAAAGGGCGAAATTACTCCATTCACTGTGGGTTTCTCGATGAGCAACGCCTTGCCGCCATCGGGCTTCTTCATCTCGCGGTCAGCGAGTTCGGTGATTTCCAGCTCGGTGGCGACGGGCTGGGAGATGCGCGTGAGTTCGCCGGCTTGGTCAAGCTTCGTGATGAATTCGCGGAAAGATGCAAAGGCCATGCGCGGAAATGTTAATCAGCCCGCAGGGGCCAGGCGTGCTGGAAATGGCCGGGGCAGAATTCTCGCAGCGCGGGCAGAAATTTTTCGGCGACGGTGTGAAAGCCTTCGGCCGAAGGATGAAGTTCGTCTTCCCACTGGTCGTCGTTTACCGTGTCGCTTGTGTCCAGCAGCAAAAATTTGTTGCCCGGCTCGTCGGCGAGTGTTTGCAGTCGGGCTTTGAAACGCTCCATGAGTTCGTGGACGATGTCGCATTGCACACGCGGGCTGGTGATGCCGGCATCGATCAAGTGCGGCCAGAACCACGGTCCTTTGATCGGAAAAACCAAACGCACACCGCGATCCTGCGGAATCGCGTCGTCGTAGCTATGCGCCACGATTTTTTTGCCGAGTTGGTATTGATCGCGCAGCGCAAACAACGCGCGATAGGCTTCTTCGATTTCGTCCAGTTTGTCGGTGAGCCGATCCAAATCGAGGAATGATGCCGGCTCATCTTCATCGCCGGACTGAAGCAACGAGCCAAAGAAATCGCCGTCGGTGCCGATGATGTCATTCCCGCCAGCGCTGATGAGGATGAGATCAAAAGCGTAGGTCTTCAGCACGCGCTGAAGCGTGTCCACCTGGTTCACGTGCTGCTTGGGATCACGCAAAAACATTTCCGTCGCCTCGTCGCCACTGTGTTCGAGCCGCAGCCAGCAGGCTTCGCCGGAATAATGCGTGATCAATTGGTCGATGATATTCCGGCCGGGAAACGGCAGATCGAACCACGAGTCGCCTTCGGTGAGAATTTTGGGAAGCCGGGGGAACATTTTTGTGCGCTGAACAAAAATGTCTTCGCGCGTGAGACCGAGTTGCTCAGTTCGGGGCATAATTGAAACTCTTTCCGGCTCCTGTCTCCATCAAGACGCTTTGCCGAGGATTTGATCAAGCTTGTCGCGATAATTTCGGCTCAACGTGAGCTTCGTGCCGTCGCGCAAAAGGACCACGTATTCCCCGTGGAACAACGGCTGAAGTTCCTTGATGCGTTCGATGTTCACGATGGCCGAACGGCTGATGCGCGCAAATTTTTCGGGACTCAAGCGCGCCGAGAAGCTCGTCATCGTTTCGCGCACGAGATGGGACGCGCTGCCGACGTGCAGGCTCACGTAGTTATCCGCGCCTTCGATCCAATCGAGGTCGTCCACTTTCACAAACACGACGCGCCCCGCGGTCTTGACGGGAATGCGATCTACGAATTTGGCTTCGGGTTTCACATCCGCCAGCAAAGCGGAAAGCTGAGTGGAAAGATCCGTCGCCTGCTTTTGCTTGAGGCGATCCAACGCGCGGCGCAGCGCGGTTTGAAAACGTTCGCGGTCGAACGGCTTCAACAAATAATCGACGGCGTGAACTTCGAATGCTTTCAGCGCAAACTTGTCGTGCGCCGTCACGAAAATGATGGCCGGCAGTTTTTCGCCGCGCATGCCTTCGACCACCGCGAAACCGTCCAGATCTGGCATCTGCACGTCCAGGAAAACCAAATCCGGCGAATCTTTTTTGATCGCGGCCAGCGCTTCGCGACCGTTGGCGCACTCGCCGATAAGTTCGATATCACTCTCCTTTTTGAGCAATTGGCTCAGGCGTCCGCGAGCGAGCGGTTCGTCATCCACAATCAAAGTTCGGACTTTCATGCGTGCTGGGAAATTCTGCCGGAGCGGGCGGGCGCCGCTTCGTTCGCATCGAGTCGAAAGGGAATTTTCAAGCTCACCTCGAGGCCGCCTTCCGCGACGTTGCGAAATTCAAATCGTTGTTTATCGCCGTAAAGTTGCTGGAGCCGGGCACGCGTGTTCGACAGGCCCACGCCTTCATCGGGCGCGTGTTGGAGACCGGCGCCGTTATCGCGCACCACGAGCACGAGCGCCCCGTTGTCACGGCTGGCACGCAGTTCAATGCGGCCGGGCCGCGCGTGCGGCTCAATGCCGTGGCGGATTGCGTTTTCCAGGATCGGTTGCAAGATCAAATTCGGCACGCGCGCGTCAAGCGTGTTGGCGGCAATTTGCTTTTTCACCGTCAGCCGGTCGCCGAAGCGCGTCTGCTCAATTTCCAAATAGCGGTCGAGGAAATCCAGTTCCTGCCGCAGCGACACTTCCTGCGCGTCGGTGCTTTCGAGCGCGTAGCGAAGCAAATCGCTCAGGCGGGAAATCATGCGGTCGGCAGCCTCGACATCCTGGTGCATGAGCGCCGAGATCGCGTGGAGCGTGTTGAAGAGGAAATGCGGATTGAGCTGCATTTGCAGCGCCTGCAGCCGCGCTTCGGTAAGGCGGCGTTCAAGCTCCGCCGTGCGCAACTCGCGCTCGTGAAATTTCTGATAGTAATCAAAGGCGTGACTCACGGTGACGATCACCCAATAGATCAGCAGGTTGAAAAAGAACGTCGCGACGAGCGCGTGCCGAAACACCGCGACGAAGCTTACGGAGATTTCGCCACGCCACACTTCGACCGTCGCGCGCAGAGCCATCCACAACAGCGAGAAGAGTGCGCTCGCCACGAGATGGAACACCACGGGCCGTTGCCAGCCCGCGCGCTCGAAAGAAAGCCTTCGCGCCAGCCACATCGTTGGCAACGAGAGCGCCGCGAATACGTACCAGTCCGCCAGCGAACGCGCCGCCGCGGATCGCCACGAAACGGGACTCCCCAGCTTGGCTTGCGTGAGATAAAGCTGGCTCGCGAACGACAGACCGATCAGCGTCCAGAACCCGAGGAACAAGGTCCATTTCAGCCACGCGCCCGTGATAATTGTTTGGTTCCGCATGTTCGCGCGATCACGTTAACCGTTTCCGCTTTGATTGCAGCCAGAAAATGTGACACAAAGCACGAGCACAATGAACAAGCGCCCGCACGACGAGGACGAATCGAAAACAGCTTCGGCCGATCATGGCGACGACGCGGTGATTGGCCGGGCTTTTCGTGGGTCAATGATCGTATTTTTGCTTCTGGCCATCGCCGCGGGAGTTATTTTTTTGCTCTGGCAAAAAACGCCAACGAGCACACCGCGCGTCACCGATCTTTCCGCGCCCGCTACGTCCGAAATTTCGGCGGCGGAGATTCCTGCCGGGACTTTCGTGGACATCACGGCGTCCAGCGGCATTGATTTTGTCCACTACAACGGCGCGTATGGCGACAAGCTTTTGCCGGAAACGATGGGCGGTGGCGTGGCGTTCTTTGATTTCGACAACGATGGGAGCCAGGATCTATTGTTCATCAATTCAACTGACTGGCCGTGGCACGCGGTGGCAAAAACTTCCGCGCCGACGCTTGCGCTTTATCGCAACGATGGCCGCGGTAACTTCACCAACGTCACGCGCGGCTCCGGGTTGGACGTAAGTTTCTATGGCATGGGCGTGGCCACGGGCGATTACGACAACGACGGTCTGCCGGATGTGTTCATCACGGCGGTCGGGCGAAATCATCTTTTCCACAACCTCGGCGGCGGAAAATTTTCCGAAGTCACCGCAGCAGCAGGCGTCGGCGGCTCCACGAACCAGTGGAGCACCGGTTGCGTGTGGATCGATTACGACAACGACGGCAAGCTCGACTTGTTTGTCTGCAATTACGTCCGCTGGTCGCCGGAAATTGATCGGGAAGTCGGTTACAAGTTGACCGGACTCGGCCGCGCGTACGGGCCGCCGATGAATTTTGAAGGCACGTTTCCCTGCCTTTACCACAACGACGGCGACGGCCACTTCACCGATGTTTCAAAAACTGCCGGCCTGCAAATCCGCAACCCCGCGACCGGTTTGCCGATGGCCAAATCGCTCGCGGTCGCGCCGGTGGATGTCGATAACGACGGCTGGATCGATCTCGTGGTCGCCAACGACACCGTCCAGAACTTTCTCTTTCGCAACAAACACAACGGCACGTTCGAGGAAATCGGCGCGCGCACTTACATTGCGTTTGATGCCTACGGATCTGCGCGTGGCGCGATGGGCATCGATTCCGCGCGCTTTCGCAACGACGATGCGCTCGGCATCGCGATTGGAAATTTCGCCAACGAGATGAACGCGCTCTACGTCTCGCAGCGCGATTCGCTCATGTTCGCCGATGAGGCAATCACCGAAGGTGTCGGCCCGGCGAGCAAGTCGTTGCTCAAGTTCGGTTTGTTCTTCTTCGACTACGATCTCGATGGCCGGCAGGATGTGCTCACCACCGACGGCCATCTCGAGGAGGAAATCAACAAGGTTCAAGCGAGCCAGCAATACCGGCAGCCCGCGCAACTTTTCTGGAACCGGGGAAAAAGTCACGGCGTGAGTTTCGTGCCCGTGCCGTCGGAGAAATGCGGCGCGGATATTTTCAAACCCATCGTCGGACGCGGTTCGGCGTTCGCCGACATCGACGGCGACGGCGACCTCGACGTCGTGATGACGCAAATCAACGGGCCGCCGTTGCTCCTGCGCAACGAGCAAAAACTCAATCACCACTGGCTGCGGTTGAAACTCGTCGGCACGAAAGCGAACCGCGACGCCATCGGCGCGTGGATCAAAGTGCGCGTCGGCACGCACACGCTTTCGCGGCAGGTCATGCCCACGCGCAGCTACCTGTCGCAATCGGAATTGCCGATAACGTTTGGTTTGGGCAACGCTACGCGCGTCGAAGAAGTGACGGTGACATGGCCGGGCGGAGCGACGCAGCCAGTCGGCGACTTCAAGATCGATTCGTTGAACATGATCAAGCAGAGTGTCCCTTGAACTCGAAAGCGCCATTGATTCGTCCGGAGTGCGCGCCCGTGTTTGAATTTGAGCGTCTTGTTCAGGCTGTATTCTCACCTGCCTGCGCTCACAAGTAGCTCAACCACGCGTCGCGGCGTCGGCGCTTTACTTCGGCAAACCAGCAGCAGAGCGGATACAGCGCGACCACCAGGCCAATCCACACGAGATAGACGACGGGAAGGCCAAAGCCGTTGTCGGCGGGAATGGAGTTCGTGCCGGGCGGTGCGAACGGACTGCTGAAAAGCCAGTCGGCTCGCCCAAATCGCGCGTACGCGACAATTACTGCGAGTCCGTGAATGAGCGGGATGTGCAGCAGATAATAAAAAAGTGGCACGCGGCCGAAGACCAGGAATGGCTTCAAGATTGCCGGCGTGCCACGATCTAAAAGCGCAAGCACGATGAGCGCCGGGCCAAGCGTCATCAAGAGGTAAAGCAGCGACGGCGGATATTTGTGGCAGTCGATGAACGAAAAAATCGTGAACAGGAAATTTTTTTGCACTGACCAATGATACGAAGTTCCGTACGGAAAATTACCGTAAGTATTGGTAAATCGGAGTGCCACGAAAAGCGCGGTTAGCCCGATACCCAAACCGAGGATGAGCTTTTGACGTTCTTTGGGTTCGCGTTGCAGGAGCGCACCGAAGCCATAGCCAGCCGCGACGACTCCAATCCACGGAATCAACGGATAGCCAATCGCAAAGCGGTAGCCAAGCGCAGGCGTCGTCACTCCGGCGGCACCGGCGGTATGCAAGACTTTCCAGAGCCAGGCCCATGCTCCCCAATTCTCTGGATTGACGGCATCGAACCTGTTGTGACCCGCAATCATCACGATGCCGATCGCGGCCACCGCCCACGTCGGCAGGTAAATCAGGAAGCCAAGCACAAACATCGACCAGCCAATGGACCAGAGCGTGCCAACGCCGACGCTGTGGAAATCGAAATTGAATTCCCAGCCGAGGCAGCGCACCCAGGTAACTTCGAGCAGCGCCAGCCACAGTCCACGCGAGATCAAGAACCACGAAAGTTCGGTCTTGGTCTTGCCGCGCGTCGAAGCGAGGAACGCGCCGGTTCCCGCCAGGAACGTAAACGTCGGCGCGCAAAAATGCGTGAACCAGCGTGTGAGGAACAGAGCGGCGTTGGTCTGCGTCAAATCCAGCGGATCGAAGGGGACATTCGTAAAAAAATCGCGGACGTGATCGAGCGCCATCAAGACCATGATCAAGCCACGGAGCAAATCGACGGAGTCCAATCGCGGGCGGGCGGTAGTCGTCGCTGGCGGCATGGCGGACAGTGGGCTGGGTGTCATGTCCGCCTTTGCTGCCAAATCATCCGGCGTTACTCAAGTTGAATCGCGCGCGGCGAGCCTGTCTGGACAAGAACATCATGACTATCGAGTGTGGCGCGGCCCGACTGACGAGCGAGTATCAAGAACGAGTTTTCTCTTCCTCGCCAGCAGCCTGGTTACGCCGATCAAGCGAGCGCATCATCTCCAGAATTTCCTTTCCGCCCTTGAAGCCGATGTAGAACACGAGGAAGCCGTACCACGCGATGGACGTGACGAGGAGAATCATCCAGACGGCGACGAACAAATATGAGGCGATGAAGTTCATGGCGAAGATTTCGGAGAAGCTGACGGCTTGGGCGCAGCGGTGACGAGCGAGCCGACGATCATGCCAAGAAACGCCAGCGCGAACGCCGACGCGCCCGCAACCTCCGGCGCAATCTGGTGCGCTTTGTCCGCCCGGGCATTCACGATCAAAAACGTGAGCGGTCCGACGGCTCCCAACACGAGCGCGGCCAACGCGCCGGTGGCGTTGGCGCGCGGCCAGTAGAGCGCGGCGACCAGCAACGTGAAAACGCTCGCGAGATAAATGTTCCCCGTGACGGCGAGATAATCCCAAGTGTTGCCCTTCAACTCGTACCACAGGCCGTAGAACACGAGGAACAAACCGATCAGCACAACGAGCGAGCGCGTCGTCACCAGCCGCGCGCGCGGTGAGAGTGGCCGCTTCAGGCACGGCATGAGCAGGTCGTTGTAAATCACCGTCGCCCAGGTGAGCAGATAACCGCTGTCCGTGGACATTTCGGCCGCGAGCATCGCCGCGATGAGAATGCCGATGATGCCCGCCGGTAAAAGTTGTCCCAAGTAGGCGGGCATCGCGGTCAGACTGTCCGTGCCAGGCGGCAGTGCCGCGCCGAATTTGAAATGCACGAGCGCCGCCACGCCCCACAAGCCCGGCAGCAAAAATCTTCCGACGAAATAAAACGCCGAGCGTCGATACATTCGTTTGGCGGTCGCCTCATCCTTGGCGGCAAGGACGCGTGAGATTTGCGTCTGCCACGTCGTGCAGACGGCGACTTGAAACAACATCTGCCAAAGGATGTAGCCCCAGCCGAGGCTCGTCGGATGAAATGGGTTGAACGGATGCGGCATCGCTGCGCCGCCGGCTTTCGCGCTGCTCTCCCAATGCGCCAGCAGATCCTTCGTCAACGCCGTCCAGCCGACGTCCGCGATTACCCAGATCGACGTGATGACGATGCCAAGGCCCATGATCAGGAATTGCAGATAGTCGGTCACGAGCACCGATAGCATTCCGCCGAGGACCGTGTAGAGCAACACGAGGCCGAGCAGGCCCGTCATGATCCATTCGAGGTAATTCGCCGAGATGCCGGTGGTGTGGACGAGAAATTCGCCGCCGACGCGCAGGAAAATTCCCAT
Organism: Verrucomicrobiota bacterium; assembly: GCA_016195385.1. Classification (GTDB taxonomy): domain Bacteria; phylum Verrucomicrobiota; class Verrucomicrobiia; order Limisphaerales; family JACPZS01; genus JACPZS01. The sequence continues at coordinate 811 of JACPZS010000227.1, read as the reverse complement.
GTTCAACACGCCGCCGAGCACGACGAACAACCCGGCCAGCCAGCGCACGCGCGCACCGAAGCGCTTTTGAAATAATTCGGGCACCGTCATCACGCCCGCCGCGCGCATGGGGCCGATGACGAATCCGGTGCGCCCGACGCCGTACATCGCCAGGGCCATGATCACGCCGATCATTGTGCCGGCGAAGCCTTTGTCGTAGCCGAGCTGCGCCGTGTACATCACCGTTACGAGGCCAAGCTCCGTCGCGGCGAGCGACGCGATGCCGACGTTCACATCCATCTCGCGTCCGGCGACAGCGAAGTCCTCCACGCCGCGCACGAAGCGGCGCATCCACAAGCCGGCAAACAAACACACGGCGAGATAAACCGCGATGATGATCCAATCGATGGGGGCGAGCGTCATGGGCGAAGGCGAATTGGCGTTGTGAGCGCGGTGATTTTCACGGGTTGAACGCGCCAACGAATCTCAACGAATCGTTCGGGCGTCAACTCGGCATTTCTGGCTACTGCGTGCGGTACTCCTTGCGCTTGCGCAGGCCGTCAATTTTAGCAAAACTGGCGAACATGAGAATCTTGGAACCGTTTTCCGCAGTCGTTTTTTTCGTCGTTTTTCTTTTGCACGCCAATCCAATTTGGGCCGACTCATGCCCCGCGCCTAGTTTCAACACCGCGCATGTTGTCCTCGCGAACCGTGAAGGTTCATCCGTGGCGTTTGGTGATTTCAACGGCGACGGCAAGCCAGATTTGGCGGTGGACGACAACCAGGGCAGTGTGTCGGTGTTGTTGGGAAACGGAGATGGTGATTTCCAATT
>JACPZS010000018.1 GCA_016195385.1 Verrucomicrobiota bacterium | reverse complement strand
TTGACCGACGGCTTTCTGAAAAACCAGAACCACAAAACACTGATTTGCACAGGAACGCTGAGTCTTTGCTTTCTGCGTCATTGCTCCGCCTCCGGAATGGCCGGTCGCTTAAATTTGAGCTACCGCTGAACGAACGCGGCGACGGCTCTACACACGGTTAATTTCAGATGACTGGCTTGTTCATCACCTTTGAAGGCACGGAGGGCGGCGGCAAATCGACGCAGATTCAGCGACTGGCCGAACGCGTGCGGGCGCTGGGGCGCACGGTGATCGTGCTGCGCGAGCCGGGCGGCACGCCGATTGGCGAGGAGATTCGGCACACGCTCAAGCACAGCCAGCAAAATCACGCGATGACCGCCGAGGCCGAACTGCTGCTCATGAACGCGAGTCGCGCGCAACTCGTGCGCGAAGTCATCCGCCCGGCGCTCGCGCGCCGCGATGTCGTGCTGTGCGATCGGTTTTACGATTCGACGATTGCATATCAAGCGTACGGCCGCAGACTTGATTTGAAAACCGTGCGCGGCATCGTTGACTTTGCGGTCGGAGAAACGCGCCCCGATTTGACGTTGTTGCTCGCGGTTTCGACGACCGTGAGCGAAGCGCGCCGACTCTCGCGACAAACCAAGTTGCTCGATGTGCCCGCCACAGGCGCGGAAGCACATCCAGTCAAACTCGCTTTTAACGAGCCGTTGCGTGATCGCATGGAAGAAGCGGATCGCGACTTTTTTTTACGCGTCGAACAAGGCTATCAAGCTCTCGCCGTCGCCGAGCCTGGGCGCATCAAAGTCATCGATGCCGAACGGGACATGGAAACTGTCGCCGCCGAAATCTGGTGCGTGGTCGAACTCGTGCTTCTAAAAAGTTGAGCGAAGCTTCGCGCCCAACCGAAACCAAAACTTTGCTACGTGCGCAGTTCCATTTCTTCTGCCGCGTGAAATCGTCAGTCTCATTAGCACCCAGCTTTAGCTGGGTGATTGATGTCGCGATCAAAACCTGAACCGCTTTAGCGGTTTGGCGAGCCGAGAAACCGCTGAAGCGGTTCTTTGCGTCGAGCGCGTGTTTCACCCAGCTAAAGCTGGGTGCCAATGAGAGCCTGCCCGACAACCATGGAAAACTGAAGTATGCGTCCTCCCGTTCGCGCGCCAAATCTTCCATTGCGGGGCATTTGCGATTTCCCCAATATCCCGGCCCGATGTCGAGTATGCGCAGACAATATCCGTTCCATTTGATCGAGCCGAAGTGGCAGCAGTTCTGGGAGGAACAGCAGTCCTTCCGCGCGTTCAATCCTGGTGAGGTGCTGCCGGCGGAACATCCTTTCTCCAAGCGCCACGGACTCGCGGGCAAGAAAGTTTCCGCCGCCGATCTGCCGCCGAAGTTCTACGTGCTCGACATGTTCCCCTACCCTTCCGGCGCGGGCCTGCACGTCGGGCATCCCGAGGGCTACACAGCCACGGACATTCTCGCGCGCTACAAACGCGCCGCCGGACTGCACGTGCTGCATCCGATGGGTTGGGACGCCTTCGGCCTGCCCGCCGAGCAATACGCCATCAAGACCGGCCAGCATCCGCGCCAGACGACCGAGGCGAACATCGCGAACTTCACCAAGCAGATCAAAAGCCTCGGCTTCAGCTACGACTGGTCGCGCGAGGTGGACACCACCGATCCGAAATACTTCCGCTGGACGCAGTGGATTTTCCTGAAGCTCTACAACTCGTGGTTCAATCCCGAGACGAACAAGGCCGAGCCGATTGAGACGCTGAAGTATCCCGAAGATTTGCAACTGCCCGAGGAGAAGGTAGGGCGCGGTGTCCTCACCGCGCCGCGCCCCGAATCGGAGGAGCACCCCGGAACTGCCAACGCCTCACCCCGGCGCGCTGAGACAGCGACGCCCTACCAACTGCAAGCCGCTCGCCGGGCCTACCGCGACTCAAAGCGCCTCGCATTCAGCAGCGAAGCGCCGGTGAACTGGTGCCCGGAACTCGGCACCGTGCTGGCCAACGAGGAAGTCATCGACGGCAAGAGCGAAGTGGGCGGCTTCCCCGTGGTGCGCCGTCCCATGCGCCAATGGATGCTCCGCATCACCGCCTACGCCGAGAAACTGCTGGCTGATCTCGACACCATCGACTGGAGCGACTCGCTCAAGGAGATGCAGCGGAATTGGATTGGGAAGAGCGAAGGGGCGGTGGTGGAATTCGAGGTCGAACATTCCGCCGGGGATGCAATCATTGAGGTCTTTACCACCCGTCCTGACACGCTCTTCGGCGCAACTTACCTGGTGATTGCTCCAGAGCACTGGGCTGTGGAAGCAGTCACTTTCAACGAGCAACGACCGGCAGTTGAAGCTTACAAAAAATTTGCGGCCGGCAAATCGGATTTAGAGCGCACTGAACTCGCGAAGGAGAAGACCGGCGTGTTCACCGGCGCGCATGCAATCAATCCGGTGAACGGAGAGAGGATTCCGATCTGGATCGCGGACTACGTTCTCGCGAGCTACGGCACAGGCGCAATCATGGCGGTGCCGGCGCATGACGAGCGAGATTTTGAGTTTGCGAAAAAGTTCGGGTTGTTTATCAGAGTTGTCGTTTGGCCTGAATACAAATGGATTGTAGAAAACGCGCCGCTTGATTTGAAGGATCAGAGATATATCGAGCATTTTGAGAGTCGCTACATCAATCATCCTGGCGATTTCCAAAAGTCATTTGCAGGCGAGGGAACAGCTTTCAATTTCGAAGTTGATGGCGTTCAGTTTCACGGCCTCCCCACCGCCGAAGCCAAAGCGAAAATCACCACCTGGCTCGAAGCGAAGGGTCTCGGCAAGAAGACCATCAACTACAAATTGCGCGACTGGCTGTTCAGCCGGCAGCGTTACTGGGGCGAGCCGTTCCCCATCGTGTGGAAGAAGGACGCGAACGGGGACGCCTATCACGAGGCGCTGCCGGAGAGCGCGCTGCCGTTGCTGCCGCCCGCGCTGGACGATTACAAGCCCACGCCCGACGGCCAGCCGCCGCTCGCGCGCGCGCAGGATTGGGTGAACCTCCCCGACGGCTCGGTACGCGAGACGAACACCATGCCGCAGTGGGCGGGCAGTTGCTGGTATTACCTGCGCTACCTCGATGCGGGGAATGACGGGGCGTTTGTGAGCAGCGAGGCGGAGCGGTATTGGATGGGGAAGGGAGTTGAAGGGTTGAAGAGTTTAACCGTTGAAAAGTCCGCCTCTTCAACCATTCAACCTTTTAACTTTTCAACCACCCCCGGCGTCGATCTCTACGTCGGCGGCACCGAGCACGCCGTGTTGCACCTGCTCTACGCGCGGTTCTGGCACAAGGTGCTGTTCGACCTCGGCCACGTCTCCACGCCTGAGCCGTTCTTCAAGCTCGTGAACCAGGGACTCATTCTCGGCGAAGACGGGCAGAAAATGTCCAAGTCGCGCGGAAACGTCGTGAACCCTGACGACATCCTCGTGGAATACGGCGCGGATGCGTTCCGACTCTACGAGATGTTCATGGGCCCGCTGGAAATGGTGAAGCCGTGGAACACCAAAGGCGTCGAGGGCGTCTATCGTTTCCTCGGCCGAGTCTGGCGGTTGTTCGTGGACGAGAACAGCGAGACGGAATTTGAACAGGCGCAGACTGCCACAGAGGCACAGAGGCACAGAGAGTTGTTGAAGTTGATCAAACTCGGCCCGGCGATTATCGACGCGTCGCCGACTCCCGCCCAACTCAAGACGCTGCACACGACGATCAAAAAAGTGACGGAAGATTTGGATCATCTGCGCTTCAACACAGCGATTTCGGCCATGATGATTTTTGTGAATGACGCGATGACGTGGGAAACCAAACCGGTTTCCGTGCTGCGGGAATTTTTGATTTTGCTCCAGCCTTTCGCGCCGCACCTCGCGGAAGAATTGTGGTCTAAAGTCCAAGGTCTGAAGTCCAAGGTCGAGGGGACGGATACTAAATCAACTTTAGACCTGGCTTACCAGCCGTGGCCGAAGTTCGACCCCGCGCTGCTCGTCGAGGACACGTTGGAAATTCCTGTGCAAGTGAACGGCAAGCTTCGCGATCGCATCGTTGTCGCGGCCACTGCGACGCCGGCGGAATTGGAAGCCGCCGCGCTCGCGTGCGAAAAAGTTCAGCCGTTTCTCGCTGGCAAGACGATCAAAAAAGTCATCGTCGTGCCGGCCAAACTCGTCAACATTGTGGCGGTGTGACGCCTGAGCTAGACTTGCGTCATGTTCAGCCTTACCCGGCAACAACAACTCGTCCTGGCCGTCGTGCTGGCGCTGCTGCTCGTTGGTTGGGCGGTGAAAGTGTATCGCACGGCTCATCCGCCGACGCCCGCAGGTGAAGGTGCGAATCCGTAAATCATGCAAGAAATCAATTATGTCGAAGCCGTGGAGCGCATCGTGCAAAACGATCCGCGCTACCATCGCGATGCGTATCAATTCCTGCGCGACGCGCTCGATTACACGCAACGCCTCGTGAACAAACAGTCGAAGACGAAGCCGCGCCATGTCACGGGACAGGAATTGCTCGAAGGTCTCCGGCAGTTTGGTCTGGAACAATTCGGGCCAATGACTCTGAGCGTGTTCAACGCGTGGGGAATTTTTCGCGGCGAAGATTTCGGCGAACTGGTTTTCAACCTGGTCGAGAACGAACTCCTGAGCAAAACCGAAACCGACAGTCGCGCCGATTTTCAAGGCGGGTATGATTTCTTTGACGCGTTTCGGAAGCCGTTTTTGCCGACGCGGCCGCCGTCATCTTCAGTCGAGCCAGCCTTGCCGAAACCGGTGGTGGAGAATTTGGGCAACGCGACTCGCAGCGAAAACGAGCCGCCTCAGTAATCGTAAAGCCCGCCATCCTTCGTATAGCTCCCGCCCGAACCACGCGGCCCGCCTTCGTCGTTCTGCCCGCCCATTAAATCGCCCAGCACGTCGCCCATATCGGCTTCGATTTTTTCGGGGTCTTCGCCCGCTTCCAGCCGCTTGATGGCGACCTCGAATTCCTTCGGCATCGTGTCGGCCGGCATGATGTCCTTCATCTTGCGCATCATGTGCGCGAGGTGCTTCGGATTGTTTTCGTCAAGATGCTCCATGTCGCGCTCCATCTCACCCATCGCGCGCAAGACGCGCGGGTCGTCCATATCCGGCGCGTTCGGTCCATCTTCGGCGCCTGCGCCTGCATTTTCCGAGGGTTCCTTGACCCCGCGCGGCATGGCGAAGGCGCTCACTTGCTTGACCATTTTTTTGTTGCCGCACTTCGGACATTGCGGCAGCCGTTCGGGATTGATCCGTTTGGACAGGAAATTGAAAATAACGCGGCACTTCGGACAGGCAAATTCATAAATCGGCATTGGCCCAGCATGCACGGCAATCCGGAAATTGTCAGGCATGAATTGGAATGATGTTTGCTTTTTGCAGATTTGACTTTTTTGGCGTCAACATCAGGGAATGTGTTGGCCGACCAAGAACGTCCGACTCATAAAAATGTGGAACAACAACCATTCCGATGCGCTCTAACTTTCATGGTTTCAAAATATCGAATGCTTTTCGGCTCAATTTCGTCGTCCATTCTTTTCGCCCTGGTAGCCACGTCAAAGGGAATTGTTGATGGAATTGGTTAATCAACTTGCGGAAGAATTGCTTGGACTCGACGAGTGGTGCCGTGGGGCACGACGGATCACGCTGTTTTACTGGGTGGCCGGCTTGTTCATGGCTTGGCAGACTCGCTTCTTGTTGACGCCAGATGGGTTCGCATACGCGCAGGCAGCGCAGCACTATGCGGATGGCTCTTTCGGATTGGCTGTGAATAGTTGGTGGTCACCGGGCTTGTCGTGGCTGACGGTGCCTTTCATCTGGGCCAAGGTGCAGCCGGTATTTGCGATACGGCTCTTGAATGTCGGCTTTGGCTGGGGCTTCGCGCGGGGCGTGGGGGCTCTGACAAAGGCAATTTCCGGGCGGGGCTGGTTCGGTGGTTACTTGTTGGGGCTGCTGGCGGCATTGGTCATCTTTCCCCGTCATCTCACGCCCACTTTAGTGATTAGCTTGCACGATGGAACACCCACTATCAACAGCGCAGCTCGCTACGCCAACCTATGGAGCGGAAAGCCAGATTATCAGGCAATGCCGTTCAAACATCTGAAGTTTCCTCGCGAAGGTCGCATTTGGAGCTGGGAAGATCCCACGGAAACGCTCGGCGGTTTTCGTCCGCGGGCAGTTTTTGAAGACAGGACGTGGTTTCAGAAGAAACTCTCTGTGATCATCAAGAATCTCCTGGCCATTCCATCCGCTCTCAAAACCACGGACCATTTTGGTCTCATATCGGTGGGACTTATTTTTTCACTTTTGTGCATCTTCCCATTACGGCAAACTTTGAAAACTTGGCACGGAAGGTTGCGGGTTTGGGGGCTGGTTTCTGCGTTTATCTACATGGGCGGTTACGTTCCTTCGATCATTTCCGACCGCTATCTCTGGCCGACCTTGGGAATACTGCTGGCATTGTTCGTAGCCGGACCAGCATTGCGATCCCAAGTCGAAACTCCAGCCGGTGCCTCGGCGCGGACGACTTCGCCGACTGGCTGGCATTGGTTCTTGAGTCGATTTCATTTGGTGTTTCTCGTCGCTTTGTCGGCGCTATTGGCGTTGAGCGTGGCGAACGAGATTCGTCTGCTACTCAAGCCGGATGGCGATGCGAAATATGCCGTCGTTTTGAAAGAGAAGGGTGACAATCTGAAAGCGCATTCGCTGTTCGTTTCAAACAAATTGCGTCCGGGACTCTACGTCACTTATTGGGCTGGTGGTCGCTTTTTGGGCGAAGTGACCGGCAAATCGCCAAACGAAATTGCCGAAGAATTGGCCCCGTTTGGCGAGCCTGTCTTGATGATTTTCGGCGATCCGCAATTGGCGGAGGCGTTGTTGAACAGCCAGCGCTTTACGCTTTTGCAGATGCGGCCAAATCGTTTCTGGGCGTTCCAAACACACGCCAGCACAGTTCCGGGTGCGGCGGAAGCAACCGGACACGATTTTTGAGATGATAAAAGACCGGCCAACTCTTATTCAAAAAAGCGTTATCGCGCTGGTTGTCGCGCTGGTCACATTCTCGAAACAGATAGGCTTCTTCCTCATAACCACAAATCGTTACTACCTGCATTGGGAGTTCGCTGATAGTCTTGCGCTCCTAGTTGGCGTGCTCATTCTCGCTGCCATTGCGCTGGGAATTTCAGTGATCCTCAAAGTGCGGCAACGGGAGCGTGTCCGGCATTTTTACAATCATGTTTTCCTGCTGGCACTGGCCAACGGAATACTGACCTTGGCGCCGCCGAGATTTGCGCCCCAGTTCCGGCAGTCGTCGTTGAGCGTCTTCCTCTGGAGTGCTCTCTGGTTGAGCGTTGTCGGCACGATTGCTTGCTCATTTTTCAATCGCCGTTTTCCGCTTGTCCGTTACGCCGGAAATGTGTGCCTTATTTTTTCTCCGCTCGTTCCGATTCTTTTTTACCAAACGCTCGCCATGCGCAATTGGAGTTCGCCGAAGGAAAGTCATCCCGATTTGCGTCCAGAACTTTCCCTCGACTCGCGGGCCGCGCCTGAGAAGAAGCCCGTTTTCATTTTCGTTTTCGATGAATGGTCGTACGTGCGGAGCACGCGGGATGACGAATTTATCCCGGAGCTGGTCAATCTGCGGCGACTGGCCGGCCAATCGTTCTTTTTCCGCCAGGCCTGGTCCTTCGCTTCCCAAACCCTTTACTCTCTGCCCGCGCTGGTTTTTCAAACAGATAGACTTTCAAAAATCAGCCGGGCCGGCGTGTTCTTTTCCAACAAAGGGAAATCTGTCGCAGCCACGGCCATGCCCAACATCTTCTCCCTGGCAAAAAACCAGGGATACTTCACCGCGCTCGAAGGATTTTATCATCCTTATGGACAAATGGCGGGCCGACATCTGGACTATTGCCGCGCTTTCTCTGTTTATCCGACGGCACAAAGCTTCTGGGCGAAAGTTCTATTGATGACGAGCCGAAATCTTTTTTGGTTCACCGACCCGCTCACCAAACCATGGCGCTGGCGGCTAACGGCTGCCCTGGAAGGCCGCAATTTGTTTGAGTTGAACAACTGGATGCGCGCCGAGACGCTGCGGCTGCTGAAAGAGTGTCCCGCCAATACGCTGGCTTTTTTTCACGTGCCGCTGCCGCACGGGCCGTACGTGTTCAATGCGGACGGCTCGTATAACGGGCCGTTTGCCGGGAATCCGGTCATTCATCGCAAACCCACCGTCGAGGATTACCGCCGGCACCTGCTGCACATGGACAACGTGATCGGACAAATTGTGGACGAACTGAAAAAGGCGGGAAAGTTCGACGATGCAATGCTGATCGTAACCAGCGACCATAGCTGGCGGGAAGATCCGGACAACGGAACGGAAATCAATTACGGCGCTCCATCTCTCCGAAAAGTGCCGCTCTTGATCAAATTTCCCGGCCAGTCCCAGGCTCAGTTCGTGGACAAGACGATCTACAATCATCTTCATCTTCAGCCCATTATTGAGCGCGCTGTGCATGGCGGAGTTAAGGCGCAGGACGCGGCGGAGCTAATCGCAAAAATGGAAGTCCTACCCACACCCACCGGCAGATTCTCGGTTCGCCCTGCATCCACGCAAAAATCCGAAGGCACGGCCGCCGATCTTGAAAAAGCTGACAATTAACTGCCAACGGTTCCGCAACTTTTCAGCGGCTGCTTCCTTGAACCCGCTCTAAATGCAAATTGCGCTTGAGCCACAAGTGATTTGAGGTACAAACGCCTGGCAAAGAAGCCGCCCACATGGATCAAAATTCAAGCGACGAGCCTATGACCGAACCGCGCGACGCACACGTGTCGCGGTGGGCAACGCCTGTGGCCGTTGGCGCGTATCTGCTCATCGCGCTCATCATTGGCTGGTGTCTCCGGTTCCGCCTGAGCGCCGACGGAGTGGCCTATTTGCAAGTGGCGCAGCATTACGCCAACGGATCGTTCGATCTGGCGGTTAACAGCTGGTGGTCTCCTATGTACTCGTGGCTGCTCGTACCGTTCATCTGGTTGAAGCTGCCCGTCACATTCGCGGTCAGGCTAGTGGATGTCGCCTCCGGATTGGGTTTCGCGTTCGGCGTCCGGGCGCTCGCCAGTCGATTTACCGACCAGCGAGGCCGTTTCCTCGCCTTCGCACTCGGGCTTCTGGCTGGACTGATCCTGTTGCCTTTTTATCTCACTCCCGGAGTATTGTTAACCTGCCTTGTTACTTGGTATCTGGTGCTGGCCGCCAAATTGTTCGATAGTGATTCGCCGCGTCTGGCTTTCAAAATTGGATTATTCGGCGGCGTCACGTATCTGACGAAGGCCTATTCGTTGCCGTTTGTTGCCGCTCATTTGTTCCTCACGGTGCTGATCAAAACGATACGAGGCGGTCAGCCGGCGATCCTGCCGAGTATCAAGCAGTACGCCGCTGGCGTTGGAGGATTGCTCTTGCTGGCCTGGCCTTGGATCATGGTCATCAGTGCGCAGGATGGACACTGGACGATCAGCAGCGTTGGCTCTCATGCCTGTGCCTGGAGCGCTTTCCCCGATGGCAAGTGGGATGAAAAAATTATCCGTCGTTTGCAACAGCCACGGGACGGACGCGTTTCAACGTGGGAAAATCCTATGGAGATCCCCTTTTCCTGGCCGTTGTGGTCGCCGCTCGACGGTCAGCGGGAAATGAAACGGCAAATTCAACGCATCAAGGAGAACCTGCTCCGGCTTCCTGAGCGCATGAGCGCTGACCAGAGGGGTATAATGGCGCTGGGCTTATTTTTTGCCGTTCTACAACTTTTTCCATTGAAAGAAACGCTCAGAACTTCCAGCGGCAATTTGCAGTTATGGGGCTGTCTGACGGTCT
>JACPZS010000222.1 GCA_016195385.1 Verrucomicrobiota bacterium | reverse complement strand
TCGTCGATGCGGCGCTTCAGCCGCTCCGGCGCGAAATGGTTGACCAACATTTGCTCCAACTCCCGGCGGTAAGCCGCGCGGAACGATTCGAGCTTGAACAAGCGTTCGAGGAAAAAATTGGGGCCGACCCACGGGTGCCAGATGCTGACTTGCTCGCGTTGGACGGAAGTGCCCACGAACGGAAATTCGCCCCAACAATGATCCAGATCCCAAGGGATGAAACCCAGCTTGTGGGTGCGTGGATCGAGGTAGAGGAAAAAGTTCTGGCCGTTGCAGAGCAGGCCGTCGTAATTGGAAAGGAGCGTATCCGCCGCAATGTACTTCGCCGTTTCGTCCACGTCGAGAAACTCGCCCAAGCGCGCAGCGAGGTCGGCATCCGTGGCCTCGGTGAAAAACTTGGCGAAGTCGATCACGCGCTGCTTTTGCTCGGCGCTGACTTTGGTTTTGGGATCGTAAATCCGGTCGTAAGCCGTCCAGTCGTTGCCGAGGTATTTGAAAAGTTCCATCGTCACTGGCTTGAAGAGGGCGACGTTCGTTGCACCGAAAACTTCCGTCGTCCACTCGGCGTCAGGATTTTCCACGGTTACGTAAAGGCCCAGTTGTTGATCAGCGAGGTGGCCGTCAATGGTGAGGGACACGCGCGCGAACGCGGTGCGCGGCGCGGGGATGCCAATGGCGCGGAAGAATTCGTAGCCGAGCGTGTCACTGATGCCGGAAAAATCCGCGACGAGATTGCCGAGATTGATGGTCGCGCAGCGGACGAGACGCTGCTCCTTCTCAAACTTGTCGAGACTGAGCTTGAAGGGCCGCTTGTAGTCGCGCATCGCGCCGAGAAAAGTGCCGTTGCCTTTGAAGCGGATGCCCACGCGCGGAAACGACACGCCGCCAAAATCCACGGCGCCTTCCGACCACGGCAGGTCGATGCCCAGCACGCCAGCGATGCCGTTGCGTGACGCGTTGGTGTTGCTCAAAACCGGCGCGCCGCCAGCCGACATCCAGCCAACCACTGGCGCGATTCGATTCGGCCCGAGCGCCTTCCACTGCGCCTCGGTGAACTTGAGGCTCACTTTCCAGACATTGGTGGGCTGATAAAATTGCGCGCGGGACGCAAGCGCTTTGGCGCTCGGTTCGGGCAGCGTGTAGGGCGTTCGCGGGCTGGCATTTTCGTCCTTTTTGACTTTTGGAAATTGTTCCGCGACCATGAACTTGGAAATCATCCAAGCGTTGAACCATTCGGTTTTGCGCACGCATAAGAATGTGACGCCCAGAAAGGCGATCAACAACAACAGCGCACCGACCGCCAGACCGAACAAGGTGAGCACGCGTTTCCACAAGGCCTTCGGTAGTTTTCGCCAGAGCCAGCGCATAAAAATTTACCTGTCCGGGAATTTCAAAACCGTCGGCTGCCGGGCGTACGTCCGCCGGACGTTGCGGAAGGTTCGACGCGATATTTCCAAAGGGGCCACGGTTTCATGCGCGGGAGCCTAGACAATCAGAGCGCTTCCGCAAGCTTGACATGGTTCCGGACGAGCGCTCCAGCCTCCGGAGTTCAACTGACGACGGCGAGGGTCATCGCGTAGTCGGTCAAAATCTTCTCGACGGCTTCGCGTTCGAGCAGGATTACTCGCGCCGCTTCGAGTGCCAGGACGGCGATCTTCGCGTCGGCGCACGTTTGCAACGTCTGCGCGCCGATGCATGGAATGTCAAAGCGCAGGTCGTGCTTTTCCTTCGCGACCTTCACGGCGACCGCGCCGCCGTTCTTGCCGGCGAGTTCGCCGCCGCGTTTCAGGCACGCGTCCGTGCCCTCCAAGCCTTCGACGGCGAGCACGGTGCCGTTCTTGACGACTACGGTCTGACCGATTTCGAGACGGGAAATTTCCTTCGCCATCCGTAAACCAAAATTGATGTCCGCTTGCTGCGCGGCGGAAATGTTTGCACCGAGTTGAAACCCGGCACCGGGCATGAACGGCCGCAACCACGGCGTCGCTTCGATCAACTCCACACCGTCTTTTTTCAACTCGTCTGCAATCGCGCCGAAAACGGTGTGCGCGTTTTTCTCCTTCAGTTTGAAAAGCATCGCGACCGCCCGCAGGTCGGGGCGGAGATCGAAAAGATTCTTCGGCGCAATTTGGCCGGCCATCACGCAATGACGGATGCCGCGGCTGCTGAACGCGGAAATCATTTTGGAAAGCTGGCCGACCTTGAGCCAGACGATCTCGTCCACCAGTGGCGCGAGGGCGGGATCGGTTTCGCCCGCGAACGCGACGGCCACGATGCGCCGCACGCCGTCATGACGCGCCTGCTGCGCGAGCAAGAGCGGCAGCGTGCGGCTGCCGGCGATGAGGCCGAGTTCAGAAATTGTTTCGCTCATGACCGGAGTAATACCCGATTTTTCATGCTTTCACGTAGATCAAACACGCAAAGGAGGTTGTTGGAAACAGGAAAAGTCTCTCCATCACGGCATCGAATTCGGGTGACAGTGGAACCTTGTCGGCGTAGAAACATCAAGGTTGCGCGGTGAATTCGGCCGACTGACATGAGCTATGGGAAAGAAAACCATCAGAGATGTGCAGGGAAAATTCGTTGGGACTATCGAAGACGAAAGCTCGTCATCATATGACAGTTATTCGGATCCTAAAGATGACTTTTGGTATAAATGGGGAGGAATATCTGGTTTAGTATTTGGTGGTTTTGGCGGCTTGGGTTGTTACGTAGGCAACTTCGAACCTATGCGGTTGGTCGAATCCGATGGCATCTACGCTATCGGGAGTATTTTTTTGGGTGCGGCTATTTTCGTGATCATCGGGGCCATTGTCGGCGGAATTGTGGGCATGATTGCTCTTGGCAGCCCAATAATTCGAATCCCATTGATAATCTTTTTTTGGGTGGCGGTTTTTTCAGTTATTTGCGGTCTTTTTTTTGGTCTCAGTGCCGGATTACCATGGTCCAGATAACTAGAGTAGTTCATCTGTTCTGCACCTCGCCGTTTAGTTCCTAAAAATTTTTGGTTCGCGAAAGTTCGACACACGAACTGGTACGATTTGAACGTCCGAAAGGCTGACCGAATGGCAAAACAGATTTCAAAACGTCAGCACTTTCAAATCGCGCAGCGCGTTGAGCATGAATTGAACGGCAATCGCCGCCAGGAGCAAGCCCATGATGCGCGTCGTGAGCCGCAGTACGATCGGACTGAGCCACTTGGCGCCGTGTGACGAGAGCGCGAGCGTCAGATACGTCGCGGCGGAAACGACGCCGATGCACGCGAGCAACGCCGCCTCTTGCATCCAGTCCGTCGCGCGGCTGTGGAGCAAAATCACCGTCGAGATCGCGCCTGGCCCGGCGAGCATCGGCACCGCGAGCGGCGTGATCGCGATGTCCTCTTTCGCCGCGCCGGCGTCCGTTTCTTCGCGCGTCTCCTGCACACGCGAGCGTTGGGCGCGCAGCATGTCCAGCGCGATGAGCATCAGCACGATGCTGCCGGCCATTTGAAACGCCGGAATCGTGATGCCGAGAAAACGAAACAGCGCGTGCCCACCCAGCGCGAATACGACCAGAATCCCCGCCATCACGAACGACGCCAGCCGCGCCATGCGGATGCGTTGCGCCGGCGTGTCGTGCGGCGTCATCGCCAGAAACGCCGGTACCGTCGCAATCGGATCGACGATGACGAAGAGCGAACTCAGTGCGAGCAGGGCGTATTCAAGCAGAGTCATGCGCGCGTTAGGCCGAGCACGGCGCGAGGATCGCGTCGCGCATTCCGTGAATGATCTTTTTGTCCGCCGGACAAATCGTCGCCAACACACCGCTGAGTTGCGCCCGTGCCGTGTCGCCTTCGCCGACGACGAAATAGTACGGACACAACCGCACGCGCGCCGGCATCGGCCGGAGTTGATTCGCCGCAAAATCAAAATACTCGGCTGCGACGACGCGCGGTTTTTGAAAACGCTGCAACACGTAAGGTGAGCGTCCAAAATTCGCGATGGCTTTGTCCACCGCCGCGCTCCAGTCCGCCTGCGACAAATCGCTGCCGAGATAAACGCCGCGCGCGCCCCACGCTTCTTCCGAGTAGCCGGAGACTTTCAAAATCAGATCGCGGTCGCGTTGCGAAAGCGTCTTGAGCTGCTGCCAGTCCGTGAGGTCGAGACCGGGGAAGGCAGCGTGCGGCGGCAGCGGCGCGGGATCGATTACCCACGTGTAGGGAATCACCTTGAGCATTCGGCTCAGAAAACTTTCGCCGAGTTCCTGCCGCCAGAAGCCGCGCAGATTGCGGTTCCAGAGCAACGCAAACAAAAGTTTTTCCTCGAAGATCGGTTTGGGCGGCGGCGTCAGGTGAATTTTCTTTTCCGACGCGAGCGAGAAAATTTGTTTCGCGTTCGGCACGTTCGCCAAATCGAACAACTCGAAGAAGCGATAGACTGCGTCACCGTCCACGAAGTTATCGAACTGCGTTGATTCGACCGCGAAGCGTTGCCCGGCGTGCCCCGCCGCGCGTTGATTCAACTGCCCGGCCAGCCATTCCATTTCCGGCCGGTACGTTGCCGCCTCGTCCGAGACAACGATGTTCACGCGTGGCGCGTCGCCGAAGATGTTTGCGAAGCCGGAGAGCATTTGCTCCGCGCCGCCGATCACGGGTGGCGGCGGTGTCGTGTCGGTCGCTGACGCACGCGAGTAAGCTTGGTTCAGCCACGCCGTCAGACCGATGCCGCCCGGCACGCTGTCGAGTTCGGTAATGCTCACGCCGGCGTCCGTGAGCAGGCAATCGGGGCGGATGACGCGCGGCGTGTCGTTCTTCCACGCGGCGGAGCGTTGGAGTTCGAGCAACTCGGCGGGCTTGCCTTGATCGAGCAGTGCCGCGATCCACGCCGGTTGTTTGCCCGCGAGGCTGTGGCGATAAAGCAAATTCACCGCGCGATAGAACTGGAGCAAAATCCGTCCAAGCGAATCGAGTTCCTTCGCCAGATCCACGCCAAGCGAAAACGGCGTCGGCGCGAAACGCCAGTCATGACCCGCGAAGAGGCCGCCGGCTGGAAGCTGCTCGCGGATGAAACGAACGCGCTCGGCGGCGTCATGATGGATTGGCCCGGCGGTCATGACCTTGAATTGCGCGCGGACACGCCGAAAAAGAGTTTTCGCCGCCCCACGGCAGCCTCCGCGTCGGCGGGAGCGCCCAGACTTGGTTTCACGCCAGCGTCACTCATGGGCGAGGACGCTAGGGGCAAACCTAGGCCGCGTCAAAATTGAATCTGCACTGGAGAGTGCCCGACTTCGCTTCGACCAACTTCAGGCTGCTGCCAGCGATCGGCGTGAGCGTTTCGCAAAGTTCAATTTTGTTCCACTCGTCGCTTGCACTCTGGAATTCGATTGTTACTCTCTTGCCGCTTTTTGCCGGGCAGAAGTTTCGGAGACGGAACCAGGCTGGCGGAAGGTTTGGAAAACCCCGCGCCATCCGGCTTTGAAATTCTGTTCTTCGCCCCGCGGGACAGAGCAGCAAGCAGCAGTACTCAGCAATTATGTCGAACAAAACACTCGGTCAGAGAAACACGAACAATCCGGCGGTCATCGCCTTCGTAGAAGAGCAGACCAAGCTTTGCCAGCCGGACAAGATTTTTTGGTGCGACGGATCCGAAGCGGAAAAAGATGCGCTCACGGCCGAGGCGGTGGCGAAGGGCGTCCTCATCAAGCTGAACCAGGAGAAACTGCCCGGTTGCTACTATCATCGCTCGAATTCGAACGACGTGGCGCGCGTCGAGCAATTTACTTTCATTTGCAGTGAGACACGCGAGGAGGCCGGCCCCACGAACAATTGGGCGCCGCCGAAGGAGATGTACGACAAACTCAAGGGTATGTTCGCCGGCTCGATGAAGGGCCGCACGATGTACGTCATCCCATATTTGATGGGGCCGCTCGGCTCGCCGCTCACGAAGGTCGGCATCGAATTGACCGATTCGATTTACGTCGTCCTGAGCATGCGCGTGATGGCGCGCATCGGCGACGCGGCCTACAAGCAACTCAGCGACAGCAATGACTTCAATCGCGGCATCCATTCGATGCTCGACGTGAATCCGGAGCGCCGTTTCATCTGCCACTTCCCGCAGGACAACGCGATCCTGTCGGTCGGCTCGGCCTACGGCGGCAACGTGCTGCTGGGCAAGAAATGTCTCGCGTTGCGCATCGGTTCATCGCTCGGTCGCAAGGAAGGCTGGATGGCCGAGCACATGTTGATTCTCGGGGTCGAAGCACCGAACGGCGAAAAAACTTACGTCGCGGCGGCGTTCCCGAGTGCGTGCGGCAAGACGAATTTCGCGATGCTCATCCCGCCCGCGCACTACAAAGGCTGGAAAATCTGGACCGTAGGTGACGACATCTGCTGGATGAAACCCGGCCCCGATGGACGCCTCTACGCGATCAATCCCGAAGCCGGTTATTTCGGCGTTGTGCCGGGCACGAACAGCAAATCGAACCCGAACGCGGTGAAGACGATTTCGCGCGACACGATTTACACCAACGTCGCGCTGACGCCCGACCTCGACGTGTGGTGGGAAGGCAAGGACGGTCCCGTGCCCGCCGAGTGCCTCGACTGGCGCGGCAACAAATGGACGCCGGAGTCGAAGGAAAAAGCCGCGCACCCGAACAGCCGCTTCGCCGTGCCGATGACGAACAATCCCGTGCTCGCTCCCGAAGCCAGTGACCCCAAGGGCGTGCCAATCAGCGCGATTATTTTCGGCGGACGACGCGCCACGACAATGCCGCTCATCTTCGAGACGTTCGATTGGATTCACGGCGTCTATGTCGGCGCGACGATGGGCTCCGAAATGACGGCCGCCGCGGTCGGTGGCGCGGGCCAGGTGCGTCGCGATCCGATGGCGATGCTGCCGTTCTGCGGTTACGACATGGGCGATTACTTCCGCCACTGGTTGCGGATGCGCAAGATTGTCCAGAATCCACCGCGTATTTTCCACGTGAACTGGTTCCGCAAGGATGACCAAGGAAATTTCATCTGGCCGGGTTTCGGCGAAAACATGCGCGTGCTCAAATGGATCGTGGATCGTTGCCACGGACGCATCGGCGCGGAAGAAAGCCAGCTCGGTTGGGTGCCGCGCCTGCAGGATTTCGATCTCGCCGGCCTCAGCGGTTTCGGCCCGGAGCAATTCGCCAGGGCGCAGGCCATCAAAGCGGACGAGTGGAAACAGGAGGTCGTTTCACAGGAAGAGTTGTTCATCAGCCTGCATTCCACGTTGCCCAAGGAACTGGGCTACCAGCGCGAGCTCTTGATTTCACGGCTGTAAGGTTCTTCTTGCTGTCGTAATCGTAGAACGGCTCGTGGAAAAGACAGAGCAGCCAGTGGCGCGAAGCAGGCGAACGGTTAGCAGTCTTTGGGCTTCCGCTGCAGACTTCTTTTATTCCGCCGCCGCTTATGTTTTTTTTGCCAGAATGCCAGAATCGCTCTCCTCAAGCGATTTCATCAGCCAGTTCGCAGAGGGTTTGGTAGTAGGCGTCCCTGGCAAGGCCCAGGACGGCCGCGCCGAATGTTTCGGCATCGTCGGCTGACGCAAATTCTCCGTAGTTTACCATCACGAGTTGGTAGAGGGCCACATACGGCACTTTCTCCAGTTGCATCATGAAAAGAGGATGCACATAGAGAGTGAAGCCGGCGTCGGGGCTATCGCCTCTGGCCATCGGATAAGCAAGCTCTCCGGGTTGTAACGGCCCTACATCGAAGACGATTTCGCACGGGTACCGGACACAGGATCGGTCGTTCAGGATCTGGGTCAGCTCCCGCCAGCCGATGTGGGGTCCATACTTTTCGCGAATCTCCACGCCTTTCGCGGCCACATGCGCGTTAAGCGACTGTTTGGCGTCTTCGATTGTCAGTTGGGTGTCCACGGCGTGAGCGTTTAATGTCCGGGGCTTGAAGCGGCGACGGCTCCGATGGAGGCAGTTTTCGATTCGACGCGCGGCTCGTTTGCCTTGGAGAGGGTGCCCTGCAGAATGGGCACCGCCATGCGAAGGAACAGGGTGTAGCACAGGAACCCAAACGCCCAAATCCCCAGGCAGACCAATGTCTCGTTGAGCGTCGGCGTGTATTCGACGATCTCGCCCAGCGGTGAGGGAATAAAGCCCGGCACCACCAGTCCCATGCCTTTTTCGATCCAGATGCCCACGATGGCCAGCACGCAGGCGACATCCAGCCATTTGAGGCTGCGGCTCACGGGCAGCAGCAGGAGGACCATGGCAATGAGATTGCAGCCAATCGCCGTCCAGATCCATGGCACGAGGGCATGATGCCCGTGCAGGCCGAAATAGAGATACTTCGATGCTGCCACATGGAGGTTGCCCGTATAAAACTCTTTGAAGAGTTCGTTCAGGAGCAGGAAGACGTTGATGAGCATCGACACTTGCACAATGCTCCGCAGCGTCAGGAGGCCGCGATCCGTAATCATCAGCCGTTCGGTCATCCGTTCACGGATGACCTGGTTCATCGCCGGGTTTTTCATCAGCTTCCGCAGAGTGTCAGCCGACAGGCGCAAGACACGCGTGGTTTCCTCGGCGATAGCCGTGGCCGTGCGCGGTGTTCCTTGCAGGGCGGAGATCTCACCAAACTGTTCACCTGGGCCGACCGTCCGGATGATCCGGTAACGTCCGCTCTCCTCGCGCTTCACCACCACCCGTCCTTCCAGAACGAGGTAGGCATCGTGGTCCTTCGCGCCCTGGCGCAACAGCGCTTCGCCCGCCGCCACTTCGACGACCTTCGCGCCGGCGAGGAAGCTCTGGCGAAGCTCCACCGGAACCGAGGCGAATTCAGGAAGGTGACGGGCCAGCAGACTCAGGTCGTCGAGCGTGGCCGCACGGCTCGTTGCTGGACACGATCCGGCGGCGGGCTCGCGTTCACCGGCGGGCGCGGAGGCCGTGACGCGGCGGACGACCTGCAAGGCGAGGATGATCAACGCGGGACCGGCCGTGAAGGCCGAGGCGATGAACCGTGGACCGACGATCGACGAATTCCAAAACGGCCGCCCGCCCAGGCCCACATAAAGGAAGGCAGTCACCGTGTGGATGGAAATCGCCCAGACGATCCCAAGGAAGACGACCGGAAGGTAAAACCATTTGTATGGCACCTGCTTCCGGTAGCGGCAGTAGAGAAGGTAGGCGCAAAGATAGACGTTCAGCACCAGGTAGCCGTTGAGCACGATGACATCCCAACTGAGCAGCGACCCGGGGAAGTTGAACTTGCCGATGCCGGGAATCAGGTGCCAGAAACGATCCGGCCGGCCAAGATCCACGGTGACAAACGCCAGGCACATGATGATGGCGGCCACGGCCAGCAGCTCGCCGAAGATGACGAGGTCGTGTAGTTCCTCGTTCTTGTAGATGTAAACCGGGATGACGAGCATCACGGCGGCCGCCGCCACGCCCACGAGGAAGGTGAAGTTCGCAATGTAAACGCCCCACGACACCTAGTCGGTCATGTCGGTGACGACGAGTCCGTGGACAAGTTGCTTGGCATAGGCGTTGAGGCCGAGCAGGCAGACGGCGAACAGCGCGCCGATCCAGAGGTGGTAACGCCAGTCCCCCTGGAACGCCAGCCGCCCGCAGCGCCAGAGAAAGATGCCGTAATTTTTGACCGCCTGTCTCATACGTCGAAGTAGTAGAAGAACCGCGGCAACGTTCCGACTTCCTCCTTGAGCACGAACACGCGTTTGTTTTTCAGGATGTAGGACACCTCGCTGTCCGGGTCGAGAATGTTGCCGAACTTTCGCGCGCCAGTCGGGCACACTTCCAGGCACGCGGGATACTTTCCTTCGCGCGTGCGCTGGATGCAGAAGTGGCATTTCTCCATCACGCCCTTGTGACGCGGGCGATTGCCGAGGTAGGCCATGTCCGAGTTGATTTGCTCCTTCGGGACTGAGGGCGTGGCGAAGTTAAAACGGCGCGCGAAGTAAGGACAGGCGGCTTCGCAATAACGGCAGCCGATGCACCAGTCGTAGTCAATGACAGTGATGCCGTCCGCCTCCTGCCACGTCGCATCGACCGGACATACCTTCACGCACGGCGGGTTCTTGCATTGGTGGCATTGCACCGGCATGTAAAAGAACCCTTTTTCCGGCACGGTCTCAGGCGCGTAATTGTGGTCGCCCTTTTCCATGTCGAACGTGCCGTTGGGCATTTTGAGCACGCGAATGTATTGAATCTCAGGGCTGCGCGACTGGTTGTTTTCGGCAACGCAGGCATGCACGCACTTCCGGCAGCCGATGCAGCGGGTCAGGTTGAGGCAATACACAAACTCCACGCCGTCCATCGGTTTGAGGTCGCGCAGGTGCGGCCGGATGCCGTATTGCCGTTCCACTTCCTTGCGGATGCGCTCCAATGCCTTTTCCATCTCGGCAGGAGAAAGCTCCTTGTAATGCTTCTGGAGAAATTCATCCACCGAGCCGAGGTCCGTCAGCTCGCGCAATGGCGCGAGGCTGGCGGCGATGGCGGCGATGCCCGAGGCCAACACGGTGGACTTCCGGAGGAAGCTGCGGCGATCCATCTTGCCGTTGCCTGGCGCGCAATGCCTCGAACCGTTTCCTCCGCAATTGCAGTTGTGGTCGGACATATCAGTGGGTTTCTTTTCCGTTCTCAGCGACGTCCTTTTCAGGGTGGAGCTGATTCGGGCGCGGGCCGGGTTTCATCGCTGGGAAGGCCGGGGAATGTGGATCGTGGCACGAGGTGCAGTCCTGGCGGACCATCGCGCCGCGCTGGCGATCCCAGAATCCACTGGTCCGACCGTGGATTCCGACTTCCCAATCCCGGTAAGTCGGGCCGTGGCAACTGCCACACAAGCGGCTGCTTTCGGTGATTTTTGATTTGTGACCATCCCGCGTCTTTAGCATGTCGAGATTGTCAGCATCATGGCAGTTATAGCAGTTGTCATTGCGATCAT
The DNA here is from genome assembly GCA_016195385.1 of Verrucomicrobiota bacterium. Classification (GTDB taxonomy): domain Bacteria; phylum Verrucomicrobiota; class Verrucomicrobiia; order Limisphaerales; family JACPZS01; genus JACPZS01. Next base: position 5,623 of record JACPZS010000222.1, on the reverse strand, counting down.
TTCTTCCATGACGCATGACCAGGTCTTCGTGCTCCTTCGGCAGGATCACCAGGTTGTTCGTCCCGAAATGGATTACTGGAGTTTTTCCTTTTTCGTGACACACATAGCAATCAAGGCCGGAGGCGTCGCCGCCCGTCCGGACAAGCTCGGCTGCCGAAAGCCGGACCGTCGCAGTGTTGGTGAAATCAGGCGCGACGGGCACGATTGGCACGGTCGCAACTGGTCGTCCCCACAAATCAAGCAGGAACGCGCCAGCCAACGCGACAAACACAATGGCAGAGCCGTTCAAGACGAGTGACTTCTTGGCGTCGGCATTCATTTGTTGTGTGCAAATACTCACCGACTATCGGGTTCTGGGCTACCCGCAAATTGACGGAAGCTTTCCATTTTTTGCCAACTACTCGACAAGAAGAGAGAAGGCCACTCGACCTTATCGAGGGAGGGAAATTGATGCCCTCATTGCGCAATGGAAACGATTTCGGTCGAGTGGGAACCTCGCCGTTAGCCAAACTTTTTCTGACGCGGATAAGACTCCGCTGGGGCGCGGAAACCAACAAATTCTGCGGCCCGGGGGGGACGGGAAAAATCGCGGCTTACTTTTTGAGTGACCGCACGTAAGTTACGAGCGTTTTAATCTCCTCCTCGGTCAATTTTTCAGCAGGTTTCATCTTGATTTTTTCTCCTTCCTTGACGCCTTCTTTGATTGCCTTGAACAGCTCTTGATCGCTGAATTTTTCCTGAACCTTGGCATCGGTAAGATCCTTAACTTCGGACTTTTTTCCCAACTTGGTGTCGCCTTTGCCATCAGGTCCATGACACTTCAAACATTGCTTTTCCCAGTTCTCTTTGACGTCGGCCGCGGGGAGGGACGCTAAGGAGCCGATAAGCAACACGATACTAACTGCAACAGCCCTTTTCATAGACACAATTTTGATTTTCATCTGGTTGGATTTCAGTTTACTTTAATGCTGTATTGGAAAGTGGTTTTCACTTTGAAATTTTGGATAAACTCGAGTTCGTCCGTCCGCCGGCTTCCAACCCGGTTGACGGAAGGGGAGTTTGTGTCTTGTCGAGCGGGGTTTCGACGAGTCTGCCACTGAGACGTGTTCGAACGACGTTGTCAGAAAGAATTTTGCCACGATAATTGTCCGTCTTTCGTCCCGCTGAAGTCGAGTAACTGTAGATGCTGGTGAGGTCTGAAGAGCGCACGAGCTTTTGGTCGAGGCTGTAAACAAATTCGCCTTCAATGTGATCTTCGATTTTCGAAATGGAAACAGTCCAGATCAGGTATTTGATTTCCTCCCGGCGTATCGGAATGGATAAACTTTTACTGACAAAGTGGCCTTGGACTGCGATTCGCGCGCACGATTCGCCAGCGATTTTTTCCATCTTTTGTACGGTGTAAATCAGTTGCAGGTTCATCGCTTCCGGTTTTTCCCCTGAGAGTGGTTCTGCTGGCAAATCGACGGGTATTTCTCTCATCCAAGTGACGCCGGCTTTGATTTCCGGTACAGGCAGTGGAGGAATTACCAATTTAATGCATTCCCTGAGATTTATCCCTGGCATCACCTGCTGAAGCTCGCTTCGATCTTCAAAGTCTTTCAGTGTGCCATCCTGCGCCAACCACGCCAGGATCGGCTGTTCAAAAAGGTCTTCGGCATCGTGGACTGGCGCCGGCACCGCCTGGCCAGGGGCGGTCGAGGTCACCTCCTCGCTCGTTTGACGGCGAAGCACCGAGTCGAGGAGATTGAGCTTGAGAATTTCACTGGCACTAATTTGATGGCGCCTGAGGTCAGCGCGGTCGAATTTCTTGCGCTTGATTTCGCCGTCGTGGTTGACGGTCTGTTCGATTTGATCCAGGGCCACGCGAAGCTTCCAACTTCCATCCTCGCTTTGAGCGATCGGCATGAGTTGATAATTGATTCCAAAGGTTAGGGCGCTTTCCCGCTGCGACCGGTCGCTGCCGGTGATAAGCTGACTCTCGATCACACTTTGATTCGTGACTGTCAACTCGAGTTTGTACGACAGCGGCTCTCCTTCCTGGAAGCGGTAATGTGCTGGTTCCTTCGCCTCCGCATGGCGCGGGCAGTAGCGCAGCAACAAACAGCTGGCGAGCCACACGGCCGATCTGATTTTTTGCGGAGTCATTTTCCTGGGGAAGAACTGCCGAACGAGAGGCCGAGCATTACAACTGGCCCCTGTGAGGCCGCGACGCAGGAGGAGGACGCGCTTCACAGGGGCTTTATGCAATGGCCCTTTCTAGTTAGTAGTTGAACATGGCTTGGAACAAGCAACCGTAGGAGTCCGAGCTCTGGTCGTAGGCAAAGCCTTCCAAGGACAGCCGCACATATTGCTGATACGTGTAAACGGCGCCCAACGTATGTCGCCGCCGCGCACCGCCACTGGCTTCACTGCTTCTTGACACCTGGTCGTAGCGGTAAAAGACGGCTGAATTCTGCGGGAGGCGTTGCTCGACTCCGGCCCAAAAAGCATGGCCATCGCGATCTTTTCCGCTGGGATTCAAGGCCAGCGGATACTGATCCGGATAGGAGTCTTTGGCAAACATATAGCCGGCCTGCAATTCACTGCTGCCAACTTTCTTTGGGTCAAAGAGGTTGAACACCCACGAAGCGGTGGCCCCGATTCGAAGAAAGGTGAACTCGGTATATTTATGATCGTCCAGAATCCCGTTGGCCAGGTCGGCCGCCTGGTCCCAAGTGCCATAATAGCCGAAGAGCGTGAACCCGGATTCGCCCAGCATTTGTTCGTAAGCCAACAAAACGTCTTTGTTGTTGTCCGAATCGCCATATCCAGCGCCATTGAACTGGTTACCCGCGCCATCCCGATTCACTCCGTTGTAAACACCCGCAATGATCCGGTTGTTCGGCGTGAAGTTGTACGCGATATCCAGCCCGCGTTGATCCTCACCCACTCGGAAGGGCACCGGGCCGGTCGTCAGCTTCCTGGCTGCCAGCGCGTCCGGAGTCGTGATCCCCGTGGGCCGATCGAATCCCGCCCAGCCGATTCGCGACAGCGTATGCATCTGGCCCAGCCGAATGGTTAAAAAATGATTCGGATCACCACTGAACCATTCACCGAAGACCTGAACCGAGGTTTCATCCACATCCGCGACTTCAATCTCCGTAAACAGTGAGAGATTTTTGGTCAAGGTGCCGGCATAGAACACCGTAACATCCGGCATCCGGAAGCCGTTGCGGGTCCGAAATTTGTTGAATCCGTTGCCGGCGGTTTGGAGGTCGCTGAACCGCTCGGCGGCAAATCCCGTGCGGTATCGGATTGAAAACCAATCACCGAGTTCCTTGTAGGCCTCGGGCTTGGCGTCTTTACCAGCCTCGGTCTCCATGCGATATCCCATCTTGCGGAACTGATGGCCCAAGGCGTTCAATCGCGGAACCGCAGGCGAATGGCACGTCGCGCAGTCCACTCCGTATTTGCGACCCCAGTTGGCAATGCCTGAGACATTACCTGGCGCCATCGTAAACCCGATCGCCATCGCGGCGACCCCCAGTTGTATGAGTCTCGATTGGTTATTCATATTTTGATCCTTTCGCTATCTTTACTTCCTAGTTTTGAACGGATGGAACAACTGACTGAGCCAATGCCATGAGATAAACTATGCCCTGAACTTCATTTCCGCGGACTTCGCATTGGCATTGGTTGTTCATTTCTAAGACAACGGTAAGCTACTCTTCCTGCTCCAATTCAGGCTCCACATTACTTGCAAATTTATGCGCATTTTCTGTTCAGGCCGGGTTGTTTTCGCCTTTAGCGAACGATGGGCCGGGCGCGCCAAAAACTGCCGCTCGAGTTGGTCTCGCCTGCCGTCGTCAGGATGAAAAACACCACCACCGCCGGCAAGCTTCGCCGTGTGCTGGTGGTTCGATCGTCAAATCGTAGTCTGGTTGATTTGCCACCGCTCATTGCGGAATAAACCCTACACGCCCTTGGGAATCCGACGCAACTCTGAAATCGTCCAAAGACTAACCGTATTTTGTTTACCAAGCGAACGTAGTAATTTTGCAGCGGCGATGGCCAACCGAGCGAACCACCCGTTCCTAAAATCGTTTCTCCTTCCGCTAAAGTTAGACTCGCAAAGCAACCTGCGCACGGCGTTCGCGGCAAACATGGAGGCAATGTCAATGACACGGTGTCAGCCATGCAGCCTGCTCATCCAAAATCTCCAAGGCCTTGACACAGGGAACAGGCTCCGTGTTGCCTGACACTGATATTCTACGGACGATTCATTTGGGACTCTTGCGCACCTTGCTCTTCTCAGTGTCGTAATCGTAGAACGGTTCGCGGAACAAATAGAGCAGCCAGTGCGCGAAGCCGGCGAGCGGCGAGTGGTAGCCGAGCCACGCGAGAAACGAGTTGTTGAAGCAGGCGAAGCCCGGCAGGTCCGTCCACTTGCGCGCGAGGTAAAAGCGCTCCTTGCGAAAACTCTCCCAGCCGTCGGTGATCGTGATGTCGTCAAATGGCGTCCACCAGCCTTCGCGGCGGAAGTGTTGCAGATATTTCACCCGGCGTTCGTCGATTTGCATCAGCCGGCAGCAGACGCGGTCGGCGGCCACGAGATCGTTCGCCGCGAGCAGCCAGTTCAACTCCACGACGTCGCCGCTCATTGGCCCGCTGCGGTTGAGACCAAAGCGACCGTCGATGATCGAGTGTGCCCGGGGCAGGCGGCGGTTCAACTCGAACATCACTTCCGCAAAATATGGATGCAGTTTCAACCGTTCGTTGGGATCTTGCAGGCAGCCCCATTGATTTTTGATCGACATGGAGACCAGCGTGTTCATGTGGATCTTCGGGACGGGCAGCGTGATGAACGCATCGACCTCGTGCAGCAACAGCCGGGGCACCGGCACGGAAATTTTTCGCGACCCGACGCGCAGTTTGAAAATCTCCGGCTCGGTGAAACTCACGTTGACGACGCGTGCGCCGGTCTGGCGCGCGAGTTCGTTGATGCCCATGCGCTCGAAAACTTCGTCGATCGAAAAGCGGTTGTAACCGCCGCTGTCGGCCTCCCCGATGATGACCTGGTAGCCGCGCGCGACCAGGCATTCCGTCACGGCGCGCAGGCATTCGACCGAAGTCATCACGCCCGGGCGGTACGTTGGGAATGTAAGGTTCGGTTTGAGGAACACCGTCGCGCCCGTCGGCACATTTTCAAAAAAACCGACGGTGGTCAGCCCGGCCTCGACGACGGCGGGATAGCCCGTGATTAGTGCGCTCAGATGAACCGTCGGCTTCGCAAGCATCACGTCGAGTTAACGGGCAGCGCGGGCCAGCGTCAATCGCATCCGTAGAGCGCGTGGCCGAAATGCAAAGCGCTGTCACCGCTGCGCTCTGCCAGCGCACTCCAAAGCCGCGCGAGAGGCGGACGCGTCGGCTCAGAACGAACCGTTGGAAAATTCCAACTGCCTTCACTCCGACGGCGCGGCAAGTTGCCGCGCCGAACGGGCAGGTTGCCCGTGCCACCCATTTCCTAGCCCGCATATTTCATCAGAGTGACGATTGAGCTTTGCACCGTCGAAACTTGGCAAAAAGTTTTCGGCGACGGTCTGGAGGCCACTTTTTTCAACACGCGGGCACACGCCCCCTT
>JACPZS010000230.1 GCA_016195385.1 Verrucomicrobiota bacterium | reverse complement strand
GGTGTGTCCGGCTGGAGAGCGGAACGGGAAAAAGCGGGACAAAACCGCAAAAAACAAGCGCCACCGCCTGGCGCGGAATGCAGTGCATTCAAACAAAGAGAACCGCCAGCTCAAATCCGGGCGTTTATCAAGAAACTGCTAAGCGCCAGAGCTGGATCGTCCGCGACTTTTGCCGTGTCCGCCAACGGTGCTGCGACACTTGGTTATCAATGGTACTTTAATAACACACCCATCTCTGGCGCGACCGGGAATTCGTTCACCTTGAATAATGTAAAAGCCAGCGACGCCGGCAGTTACTTTGTAGTGGTCAGCAATGCAGTCGGCGCGGTGGCGAGCACCACAGTCACGCTGTCAGTCCAAGCTGCGTGCAATATTTCATTATCCGCAATCACCGCCGCGTTTGGTGCTTCCGGTGGAAATGGCAGCGTTTCAATCAACTCAACCAATGGCTGTTCTTGGAACGTGGTCAATCCAAGCACGTGGCTCACGCTTACATCACCGGGCAGCGGCTCTAGCAATGGCGTCGTGAGCTATTCAGTAGCGGCCAATCCATCAACCGCTGCCCGCGCGGCACCGCTGACGATTGGCGGTTTGAATTACTCAATAGTGCAAGCGGGGGCAGGCAACGGGAGCACCAATGGTATTTACACATTCACGACCCTGGCCGGGTTGGTCGGGAAGACCGGCTCGGCTGATGGAGTCGGCAGCGCCGCTCGGTTCAATCATCCCAGATACGTTACACTGGACAGCGCGGACAACGTGTATGTCAGCGACGCATTCAATCATACGATTCGGAAAATTACGCCCGATGGCACAGTGAGCACTTTTGCCGGACAAGCCGGCATGTACGGCAGCCAGGACGGGGCAGCAAGTAGTGCTCTTTTTAAGTACCCTTCCGATCTGGTCTTTGACAATCAAGGGAATCTTTATGTGGCCGAAGAAGGCAACCCAACGATCCGTAAAATCGCGCCAGATGGAACCGTCAGCACGCTCGCAGGATCAGCCACATCGTCAGGTACCGTTGACGGCACGGGCAGCGCGGCGCGGTTTAGTTTGCTCGCCGGCATCGCTCTGGATAACCAAGGCAACCTGATTGTGGCCGATTCCATCGGGCATACGATTAGAAAAGTGACGCCTGCAGGTGTGGTTACCACCATCGCTGGGATTCCCTTGCAAAATGGAACTGCGGATGGTCAGGCGCTGCAAGCCCAGTTCGATCATCCCGGCGGCGTGGCGGTCGATGCGGCGGGCACCGTCTTTGTGGGAGATTATTACAACCATGCCATCCGCATGATTACTGCGGCTGGCACAGTCAGCACGCTCGCAGGATTGGCAGGGACAAGCGGCAGCGCAGACGGAGTGGGAAGCAGCGCCCGATTCAATTACCCGTTTGGCATCGCACTGGATGCCTCCGGAAATCTATTTGTCAGCGATGATTCCAACGACACCATTCGCATGGTCACTCCCGGCGGCCAGGTAACCACCGTCGGCGGAACACCGGGACTGGTCGGCTCGGCAGATGGCGTCGGAAGCGAGGCGCGGTTTCATTTACCGCAGGATGTCGCCGTGGGTCGTGATGGGAAAATTTATGTGGCCGACCGCTACAACCACATTATTCGTGTTGGGCAGCCGAGTTCTCCTCCGCCACCGACTGCTTTCACTATCACTGCAACAGCGGGCGCAGGTGGTACGATTACTCCGAATGGCAGCTTGAGCAAGAGTCCCGGAGGCAGTCAGATATTTACAGCGACGCCAAACGCAAATTTCGCTGTGGATCGATGGCTGGTAGATGGAAATGCAGCGCAAACGAATGGCACCACCTTTGCGCTCTTCAACATTCAGGCTGATCATGCCGTGATGGTGACGTTCCGGCTCGCGCAGTCCCAATACACGGTCGTTGCCTCGGCGGGCGCAGGCGGGTCAATCACGCCCAACGGAAATTTAACTCCGGCTGCGGGCGTTAGCCTGTCATTCACGGCGACCCCAAGCGCAGGCTTTGCCATTGATCACTGGATTTTGGATGGAACTTCAGCTCAACAAGGTGGGGTGACGTTTCTCTTGAATAATATCCAGGCGGACCACGCGGTGCAGGTGACTTTCAGATTACAAAAGAAGGCTGGCTTCGATTTCAATGGAGATGGTGATCCTGACCTCGTGTTCCAGAATACCGACGGTTCGGTGGGAGCTTGGTTCATGAACGGGAGTGAGAACCTTTTGTCCGGCAGTTTCTTCACGCCCTACAACGTGGGCGATTTGGGCTGGCACATCGTCGGCACCGGGGATTTCGATGGCGATGGGAATCCTGATTTATTGTTTCAGCACAGCGACGGCACGCTAGCGACCTGGTTCATGAGCGGGACGAGTCTTGCGAGTGCTGCTTATTTGAATCCCGCGAATGCCGGGCTTGCGTGGTCGGTAGCCGGCACTGGTGATTTCAACAATGATGGCCATGTCGATATTCTCCTGCAAAACACCGACGGCAGCTTGGCGATCTGGTTTATGAGCGGTGTCAATCTCTTACGCGGCCAGCTTGTAAATCCCAACAACCCCGGCACTGGCTGGCGAGTGGCAGGAACCGGCGATTTTGACCAAGACGGCAACACCGATATTCTGTTTGAGCATCTGGATGGAACACTGGCGGTGTGGTTCATGAGCGGCAGCAACTTTCAGAGTTCGGCTTACCTCACGCCCGTGCGCGCAAATGGAATCGGCTGGCACATCCGAGCCATCGTGGATCTAGACAAAGACGGAAAGCCCGACCTGATCTTTCAACACGATGACGGCACGCTGGCGGTGTGGTTTATGAACGGAATCACCTTGCGTGCGGCGCATCTGTTGAATCCCGCAAATCCGGGGAGCGGCTGGCAAGTCGTCGGGCCGAAATAACCAGCCGGAACCAAGTTCAATACTTCGGCACGCCGTGGTCGATTTCATCCGACCAGGCACTGATGCCGCCCTTGACGCTCTTCACGTATTTGAAACCCTGCTCGCGCAAGAATTTCAACGCCTTCATCGAACGCACTCCACTTTTGCAGTGGAGGTAAATGGTCTGATTAGGATCGAGTTCGGTGAAGCGCTGCGGCAAGGCGCTCAAGGGAACTTGCGGCACGCCCGCGATGTGCGCGATTTGAAATTCGTCCGGCTCGCGCACGTCGATGACTTTGATGCCGAGCTTCGGATCGTCGAGCGCGCGTTTCATTTCCTGAACGCTCACTTCGTCGGGGTTCGACGATGGCGTCTCCGGTTCGGCCGAGATGCCACAAAACATTTCGTAGTCGATGAGTTTGGTGATCGTCGGATGCTCGCCGCATAGTGGGCATTCCGGATCGCGGCGCAGTTTGAGTTCGCGGAACTTCATGTCCAGCGCATTGAAGAGGAGCAGCCGCCCGATGAGCGAACTGCCTTTGCCGAGCGCGAGTTTCAAAATTTCCGTGGCTTGAATGCAACCAACGATGCCCGGCAGCACGCCAAGCACGCCGCCTTCCGCGCAACTGGGCACCATGCCAGGCGGCGGCGGTTCGGGATAAAGACAGCGGTAGCATGGCCCGCCCATCATCGGCGAAAACACGCTGGCCTGGCCTTCAAATCGAAAGATGGAGCCATAGACGTTCGGCTTTTTGAGCAGCACGCAAGCATCGTTGGTCAGATAGCGCGTCGGGAAATTGTCCGTGCCATCCACGACGATGTCGTATGGGGCGATGATCTCAAGGGCGTTTTCACTGGTCAGCCGGGCATTGTGAATGACGACTTCAACGCCGGGGTTAATGCTCTTGATCGTGTCGCGCGCGGATTCGGATTTGAGCCGGCCGACATCCTCGGTGCCGTGAATGATCTGGCGCTGGAGGTTGGAAAAATCGACGACATCGAAATCCACAAGGCCGATCTTGCCAACGCCCGCCGCCGCGAGATACATCGCAATCGGTGAGCCAAGTCCACCCGCGCCGATGCACAGCACGCTGGCGGAACAAATTTTTTTCTGCCCCGCCATACCGACTTCCGGCAGGATCAGGTGGCGGGAATAGCGGCGGATTTCGTCGTTGCTCAATTGCATAATTTCTTTCGTTTCAGCGGCGGCAAACATAGCCCGCCGCAACGACGCCGCAACGAAAAGTTAAGACGGTGTCGCCGGAATCGCTGGCGAAAAAATCTGAACTCAAGGCTAGTCGAACCCGTGGTCAACAATCTTAAAACCAAGATCGCCGAAGTGTTTGAATAACGTGAAATCCTCCTGTGCTGACGCTTTTGAGTACACAGACTGACAATGTAAGACCACGTAAGTTCCATTTCCGGCAATTCCAGAACCTGAATGAGTGTGCCAAAAGTAAATCGAAAAACTTCGGATGCTTCCAAACTTCGCACTCAATTCATCAAGGCTCCGACCCAATTCGTCCGGAGACCTTTGAGAGAAGAAAATCGGTTGCAGAGCAACAATTGTTTCGCCGCGCTCTTTCCAGTCGATGGCTTCAAAGTATTTCGCAACGACCTTCTCGGCTTCAGCCTTCCATTGTTTGTGGACCCAAGCCAAAAAACTCGCGACACAGAGCACGACAAAAATTGTCCAAAGCAGTGCTCGGTTTCGGATGGCCCCGAGTTTCATAAGTTATCTCTTGCCAGCAAGCGCTAGATTTCAAGCGAGGTAAGGAATCGTCAGCGGGCCTTGCGGCAAGACGGCGACGCGCGCGTCAGGGCCGAGCTGTGAGAGGCGCTCGCTCACGGTTCGGCTGATGTCATGGCAGGGAGTCAAGTGTGCGGCGCGGATGATTTCGTCGGGCAGCGAACTGTAAACGAGCACGCTGGCCCGGCGCTGAATGAGGGATTGGATCTGCGCCTGCCATTGTTCGGGGCTTACAAATCCGGGTGTCGCCAGCATCGCTAAAATTTCCTCCGGACTGGCTGCGCTGCGCAACAATTTGTCGAGTGGGCTGCCCGCCGGCAGGCCCTCGCGGCATTCGCACGCGAGGATCAAGGTGCCGCCCGGCTGGATGACACGCGCCGCCGCGCTCATGCCTTTCACGCCCTGATAAAGATTCATGTCGAGCGGATAACCGCTGTTCGTCGTAACAACGATTTCAAATGGCGCCTTCACTTTCTGCATCGCCGATTGCCGCACGAACTCGATGCCGGCTTTGTGCGCGGCGATTAAATCGCCGGCGAACACGCCAGTGATTTGCCGCGCTTCATTGAGCGAGACGTTCAGCAAAAAGCTCGGACCGACGCGCAGCGCGATGTCGCGCATTTCTTCCCAAATTGGATTGCTGATGGTGATGCCAAACGCGGATTTCGGATCACCGATGTTCTTCGCGCCGTGGTTGCTCATCACGGTCTCCAACCCGGCGACGCCCGGCATGATGCCCTTTGGTCCACCACTGAAGCCGGCGAAAAAATGCGGCTCGATGAACCCGGTGACAATGCGCACGTCGGCGTTGACCAGATGGCAGTTGATCAAAGCGGGCGTGCCATCGCGCGTCGTGCCGAGTTGAACCAGATCCGCGGGATTCTCCGATTCGTGGTTGATCACTCGATAATCGGCGACGATCTCCGACGTGAGCATTTTCTCCAACTCGGCGCGCGTATTGGGGCGATGCGTGCCGAGGGAATTCAGCAGTGTGATGTTTTCACGCGGCAGATGCGCAAGATGTTCCAAGAGCCAGGGAATGAGCCGCTCATTCGGCGTCGCGCGCGTAATGTCGGTGAAGACGATGCACACGCGGTCTTCCGGCTTAATCCACTCATGCAACGGCCGAGCGCCAATGGGATTTTGCAGGGCTGCGAGGACGGCGGATTCTTCATCGGCCAGCCCCGGTGTATGGGACGGTTCGATGACAGTCGTCCGTCCGTCGGGAAAATCGACCGCCAGATGTCCCTGGCCGTAGGCTAAGTTGACATTCATTCGGACATTTATTCGTCGTGCGCGACGCGGTGGAATCAACTCGCACTCGAAGGGGATTCTTCCGCCGCGTCTGATTCTTCGCTGATCACCGGGGCGATGGCTTGAAGCTTGTCACTTTCGTCAAGGTTGATGAGCTTGACACCCTGGGTGTTTCGCCCCGTTTCGCGGATGTCTTTCACCGCCGTGCGCACCATCTGTCCGCCAAACGTGATGAGCATGATCTCGTCGGCGTCCTTGACCGTCAGCGCGCCGATGACACCGCCAGTTTTGTCGTTGGTCTTCATCGTGATGATGCCTTTGCCACCACGCGACTGGGCGCGGTATTCGTCAAACGCCGTGCGTTTGCCGATGCCGTTTTCGCCGGCGACGAGCAGCATCGCATCCGGCACCACGACCGCGAGCGCGACCACCGCGTCGCTGGCTTCCACGCTGATCCCACGCACGCCTGCTGCGGTGCGGCCCATCGAACGAACATCTGATTCGCTGAAACGGATGCTCATGCCTTCGCGCGTGATCAGCACGACGTCGTCGCCGGGATCCTTGACCTCATTATTTTCGACGACGCTGCCGCGCGTCAATTTGACTTCAATCAGTGCGTCGCCAGGATCGATGCCAATCGCGATGATGCCGCCTTTGCGCATGTTGGCAAATTCTTCGAGCGCCGTCTTCTTCACGGTGCCCATTCGCGTGGCGAAAAAGACCTGATCGCGCTGCTGCCACGTGATGTCCTCCTTGTTCGGGCCGGCTTTGGCGACGACACGAATCAACGCCGCGATTTTTTCATCCGAACGAAATTCGAGCAAGTTCGCAATGCTGCGCCCTTTCGCCGCGCGGCCCATGTCGGGAATTTCATGCACGCGCTCGACATAGACGCGGCCCGTGTTCGTGAAGAACATCAAATAATCGTGCGTGCTCGCGGTGAAGAGATGCTCGATAAAGTCCGCTTGCTCGCCTTCGACCGGTGAAGCCTCCCGTGTCGCCATGCCGATGACGCCCTTGCCGCCGCGGCGCTGGGCGCGATACGAACTGACGTTCGTGCGTTTGATCAAACCGTTGTGAGTGATGGTGATGATGACGCCTTCGTTGGCGATTAAATCTTCGATCGCTATTTCGCCTTCATCGGGCACCAGGTCGGTCAACCGCGGCGTCGCGTGTTTTTCTTTGATCGCCAGCAGTTCGGACTTGATGATCGTCATCACGCGCGTTTCGCGGGCAAGGATGTCGAGCAGGTCTTTGATCTTCTCGATCAGCTCTCGATATTCAGCACGCACTTTGTCGATTTCCAAGCCGGTGAGTTGGTAAAGACGCAGATCCAGAATGGCGTTGGTCTGAGCTTCACTGAACTCGTAGCGGCCGTTGTTCAGGCGCGCTTCGCTGCGAATGAGAATGCCGAGGCGCTCGACCTGCGCGCGCGCGAACTCGAACGCGAGCAATTTGATTTTCGCCTCGTCGCGATTTGCCGAACTGCGGATGATGCGGATGAACTCATCGAGATTCGAGAGCGCGATAAGATAGCCTTCCAAAATCTCGGCACGCTCCTCGGCTTTGCGCAATTCAAAGCGCGTGCGGCGGATGACGACTTCGCGGCGATGCTCGATGTAGCAATTGATCTGCTCCTTGAGGTTCAGAATTTTCGGCTTGCCGTGATCAATCGCAAGCGAGTTGACCGAGAAAGACGTCTCCAACTGCGTGTGCTGATACAGATTGTTGATGACGACCTTGGGAATCGCTTCGCGCTTCAGTTCGATGACGACGCGCGTGTTCTCATCCGACTCGTCGCGCACCGCACTGATGTCGGAGATGATTTTCTCGTTCACCAATTCGGCAATGCGCTCGACCAGCACCGCACGATTCACGTTGTACGGAATTTCCGTAATGACGATTTGCTCTCGTCCGCCCTTGAATTGCTCGATGCCCGCCTTGCCGCGCACCTTCATGCTGCCGCGACCGGTGGCAAAGTATTGCTTGATCGGTTCGACGCCGCAGACCATGCAACCGGTCGGAAAGTCGGGGCCTTTGATGAATTTCATCAGGCCCGCGATGGAAATGTTCGGATCGTCGATTTGCGCGCAAATGCCGTCGATGACTTCGCCCAGATTGTGCGGCGCCATGTTGGTGGCCATGCCGACGGCGATGCCTGTGCCGCCGTTGACAATCAGGTTCGGGAACGCGGCGGGAAAAACGACCGGCTCCTTCAGCGTCTCATCGTAGTTCGGCACAAAGTTTACCGTCTCTTTGTCCATGTCCGTCATCAACGCCGCGCCGAGGTGTGTCATGCGCGCTTCGGTGTAGCGCATCGCGGCAGGTGGATCGCCTTCGACGGAACCGAAATTTCCCTGACCGTCCACAAGCCGTTCGCGCATCGCCCACGGCTGCGCCATGTGAACGAGCGTTGGGTAAATCACGGCCTCGCCATGCGGGTGATAATTGCCGCTGGTGTCACCGCAAATCTTGGCGCACTTGCGATGCTGCCGGTTCGGGAACAGCGACAAGTCGTGCATCGCATAAAGAATCCTGCGCTGCGAGGGCTTGAGTCCGTCGCGAGCGTCGGGCAATGCCCGCGAGATAATTACCGACATCGAGTAATCGAGAAACGAATTCTTGATTTCGTCCGCGACGTTGATCTTCTGGATCTTTTCGTTGGCCGCAAACAGCGGCGTGCCGCCCAGCGCGTTACTGCCCTCGTTGTTCGTTGGCTTGGGGGGATTTGTTTCGTCAGGCATGATTTGGAAATTCTATTTGGCGGCGGTCACATCCTCTGTCCAGGCTGACACATTTAGACATCCAGGTTTCGCACGTTGAGCGCGTTGTCCTCGATGAACTGGCGCCGCGGCTCGACTTCGTCCCCCATCAATTTCGTGAACATTTCCTCAGCTTCAACCGCGTCGGCCATGTCGATGCGGAGCAACTTGCGTTTCTCGGGATTCATCGTCGTCTCGAACAACTCTTTGGCATTCATTTCACCAAGACCTTTGAATCGTTTGATCTGGATGCCTCGCTTGCCGGCGTCCTTTACGCCCGCCAAAATTTCGGCGATGGAAAACAGCGGCTTGGCCACAGCCCGCTCGCCTTCGCCTTCGATGAGTTCAAAGAGCGGTTTGTCCTGTGCGGAATAGTGTTCGACGTTCAGCCCCTTGCGCTCCAGTTTTGCCAGCAGCTCCATGATCGCCTTGCTCTCGTGCAACTCCACGTGACGCGCGCGGCGCGTGTTGCCGGCTTTGGGTCGTTCTTTTTCAGAGGACACTGCCTCCGTTTCTTCGCGGCCGAATAATTTCAGGTCAGAATTATCGGCGCCAAATTTCGCGAGTTCTTCCTCGGTATGAAAGTAATGGACCGCCTCTTCATTGCCATCGCGAACCTTCACGAGGTGACGCGGAAGTTCGTGCGTCTGGGCGTGGCGATGCTCGACGTAGTCGCCGAACTCACCTCCATGCCGGCGCAGCGCCCCGACATATTTGTCCAACGACTCCAGCAACTCCAGAATTTCCTCCAGTTGCTTGGCGGAAAGCATCTTGTCCGTTGCCAAATCGTGCAGGCGCACATCCTCGCTGCCGAGTTGGATTAAAATCCGGTTCATCTGCGCATCGTCTTCGACGTACTCGACGCGTTTCTTGCGCGTGAGCTGGTAAAGCGGCGGCTGCGCGATGTAAACAAAGCCCTGCTTCACAAGCTGCGTCATCTGCCGGTAAAAAAACGTCAACAACAACGTGCGGATATGCGAGCCGTCCACGTCGGCGTCGGTCATGATGATGATCTTGTGGTAGCGAAGTTTCTCGAGGTTGAAAGCGCCTTCGCCCTCGCCATCACCGATGCCCGTGCCGATGGCGGTTATCATCGTGCGAATTTCGGTGTTTTGCAGCACCTTGTCCAGACGCGCCTTCTCGACATTGATGAGCTTGCCGCGAATCGGAAGAATGGCTTGAAACTTTCGGTCGCGGCCTTGTTTGGCCGACCCGCCGGCGGAGTCACCTTCGACGATGTACAGCTCGGTGTTTGCCGGATCGCGGTCACTGCAGTCGGCCAGTTTCCCGGGCAAGCCACCGCCGGTCATCGCACTCTTTCGAACGGTTTCGCGCGCCTTGCGCGCCGCTTCACGGGCGCGCGCTGCCATAAGTGATTTATCGATGACGCGCTTGGCTACTGAAGGGTTGCTGTCGAAACAATTCATCAACCCTTCGTAAACCACGGAAGCAACCAGACCATCGATCTCCGTGTTGACGAGCTTTACTTTCGTCTGCGACTCGAAGCGTGGGTGCGGTAATTTGACACTCAAGACGCAAACCAAACCTTCACGCACGTCGTCTCCCGAGATTGAAGGATCCTTTTCCTTTAAAAGATTGTTTGCCCTGGCGTACTGGTTAATCGCGCGCGTGAGCGCCGTGCGAAAGCCGGTCAGATGTGTGCCACCGTCGGGATTGGAAATCGAGTTGGCGAAGCAAAGGATTTGATCCGTATAGCTGTCGTTGTATTGCAGGACGCAGTCGATCAACACTTCGTCCTTCTGTGCGACGAGCACGATCGGTTTTGGATGAATCACCTGTTTGCTCTTGCCAAGTTGTTTGACGAACTCCTCGATGCCGTCCTTATACAGGAAACGCTCGCGCTTGTTTTCCACGCGCTCATCCGTAAGCACGATTTCGACGCCGGGATTCAAGAATGCCAGTTCGCGCAGCCGATTCGCCAGAATCTCGAACTTGAATTCAGTCGTGATGGTGAAAATCGTCGAGTCAGGCTTGAAAGTGATCAGTGTGCCGGTCTGTTTGGATTTTCCAACAATCGTGAGCTTTTGGGTCGTGACTCCGCGCGCAAATTCCATCGAATAAACGTTGCCGTCACGCGAAACTTCAACCTTGAACCAATCCGAAAGCGCGTTGACACATTTGGCGCCGACGCCATGGAGTCCGCCCGAGTATTTATAGGCACCTTGCCCGAATTTTCCGCCGGCATGCAGATTTGTGAGCACCAGTTCGACCGCAGGCATGTTGAACTTGGGATGGTTATCGACCGGGATGCCGCGCCCATCGTCGCGAATCGATGCCGAGCCATCGACATGCACGATCACATCGATGAATTTGCAGTAACCGGCCAGATGTTCGTCGATGGAATTATCAAGCACCTCAAAGACGCAATGATGCAGCCCGCGCTCGTCGGGGTCGCCGATGTACATTCCCGGCCGCTTCCGTACGGCCTCCAAACCTTCCAGTTTATCAATTTTCGAGGCGTCATATTTCGCGCCCTCTGCCGGGAAAGTCGTTGTGCTTTGGGTGTCAGTTTCAGTGGCCATATCGAACCAGAATCAAGTCGTAAAAACGCTCAAATTGAGCGAACAAAAATTACAAGAAATCTCGATTCAACACAATCCAAATCTATTAGTTTCCGATGGCGAAACCACCACGAATTGTGGCGTGAGAGCAATACCACCCAAACTAATTGAGTTTGCCATCACAGTATGAAAATCAGACTCAACCGCAGAGCAATGGCGCGCAGAGAATCGCTTCAGCAAAAACTCCTGCAAGCACGTCAACGAGATCCGATTGCAATCTTTGGCACAAGTCCTCGTTGCCGTCAGACCGAGCACTTTCTGGCGTCCGGCGGCTCGAAAACGCTCAAAGTCTAGCGCCAGCATATTACCAGTTGCCTGTTGCAGTTTAAAACTCCATCCGTTAGTTAACAGCCATGCGTTTCATTGGCACCGTCATCGAAAAATTGCAGCGCCATCCCAAGCGAGTGGTTTTCCCGGAAGGCACCGAGCCGCGCGTGCTTCAGGCGGCGCGGCAGTTTTATTCGCTGCGCATGGGCGTGCCGATCCTCCTGGGCGACCGCACGAAAGTAAAGGAGGCCGCGCAGCAGTTGAACATCAACCTGGAGGGCATTCGCATCATCAACCCGGCCGAGAGCGACGAGTTGGAGAATTTTACGCGCCGCTTCGAACGCCTGCGCCGCTACAAAGGCATCCAGGAGAAAGAGGCGCGCGCAGCGATGATAAAGCCCAATCATTTCGGCGCGATGATGGTCGCGCTGCACCAGGCCGACGGTCTGATTTCCGGCGTGAATGAAACCTCCGGCAGCGTGTTGCGGCCGCTCTTCCAAATCATCAAGGTCGCCCCACAAACCACCACCGCCTCCAGTTGCATGGTTATGGAAGTCGAAGACTCCCGCTTCGGCGAGCAGGGCGTGCTCTTCATGGCGGATTGCGGCGTCATCCCGGAACCCAGCGTTGATCAACTCGCCGATATCGCCGTCTCTACCGCGCAACTCGCCAAGCAACTGCTCGGTTCACGGCCGCGCGTGGCCTTGCTCTCGTATTCAACCAAAGGCAGCGCCACTCATCCGTCCATCGGCAAAGTGCAGGCTGCGACCGCGCTCGCGCAGCAACGGGCGCGGCAAAAAATGATCGACGCCGAATTTGATGGCGAACTGCAAGTCGATGCCGCGCTCGTGCCGGAAATCGCCGCGCGCAAAGTGCCCGAAAGCCAGGTCGCCGGCCGGGCGAGCGTCCTGATTTTCCCGGATCTCAACGCCGGCAACATCGCGAGTAAGCTCATCCAACACGTCGCGCGTGCCAACGCCTACGGCCAAATCCTGCTCGGTCTAGATCGGCCGGCTGCCGACGTCTCGCGCGGCTCCAGCGCGCACGACATTCTCGGCGTCGCGGCCATCGTCGGCCTGCAATCCATCGAATACAACAAACTTTACCCGGATGCGGGCCGGCATCTGATGGAAGGTGATTGAGCGCCGGTCACGCCAGGGCTACGAGCGGCGGCAGACTTGACGCGATGCCTTTTCGTTCCAGTTTTCAATTTCGATGAATAACGAAACTCCGCGAGTTTTCATTGCGGCCACGCGCCAAAACGACGGCAAGACCACCACTTCACTGGGTCTGCTGGCGGCGATGCAAAGTCGTTACCCACGCATCGGCTACATCAAGCCGGTCGGCCAACGCTTCGTCCAAATCGAGGAACAGAACATCGACGAGGACACCGTGCTGATGGACAGCGTGTACCGGCTCAACTGCCCGCTCGTGGACATGAGTCCCATCGCCGTCGAGCCGGATTTCACGCGCAAGTATCTGCTCTCCTCGAACAACGAAGCGCTGGTGAAAAAAATCCAGAGCGCCTTCGACCGGGTCGCGTGGGAAAAGGAATTTGTGCTTTGCGAAGGCTCCGGTCATGCCGGCGTCGGTTCGGTTTTCGATCTCTCGAACGCGCAGGTCGCCAAAATCCTCGGGGCAAAAGTCGTCATCGTTTCCCAGGCCGGCATCGGCAAACCCATCGACGAAGTTTCGCTGAATCAGGCGCTGTTTGAAAAAGAGGGCGTGGAAATCATCGGCGTCATCTTGAACAAAGCCCTGCCCGAGAAGCTTGATTACATCGCGGACTTTGCCCGGCGCGGCTTGAAGCGCAAAGGGCTTGACTTGCTGGGCGTGCTGCCGCATCAGCCCATTCTCACTTGCCCGTCAATGGATTCATTGCGGGACGATTTAGGCGCGGAAGTTCTGAACGCATCCGAAAACATGCGCAACCTGGTCGAGCGGGTCGTTGTCGGCGCGATGGCCGTCGGCCACGTCATGAAATCGCTGACCAAGGGCGCGCTCATCATCACGCCCGGTGATCGCGAAGACATCATTCTGGCCGCCGCTACCACGCTCCTGGCGCATGCCACTGATGGACTCGCCGGCATCGTCCTGACGGGCAACCTTCGTCCGGGAGCCGACGTGATGAAAGTCGTCCAAAATCTTCCCTTCCCGGTGTTGCTCGCGCGCGAGGAAATTTATCAAGTGGCGTCGCGCATCCATGATCACACCGTCAAAACGCGTCCGAGCGACACGCAAAAAATCGATCTCATCCGCGATCTCGTGGCCAAGCATGTGGATTTCAAAAAAATCCTCAAAGCCATCAACTGACTCCCCGTTGCATGATTCTTTCGCTGCCGCTCAATCCCGCGCTCGACTCATTGCCTGTTTACCAACCGGGCCGGCCAATTGAAGAAGTCGCGCGCGATGTCGGTCTGCCCGCGGCCGACATCATCAAACTTGCGTCCAACGAAAATCCGCTCGGCCCGTCGCCGCTCGCGCTCGCGGCGATGCAGAAAATTCTGCCACAGCTTCATCTCTATCCCGACGGCAACGCCTACTACTTCAAGCAAGCTTTGGCAAAAAGAATTGGCGTCGAAACGGGGAACCTCATCCTCGGCAATGGCTCCAGTGAAATCATCGAATTCGTCGGCCATGCGTTGATGACACCCGGCATCGACGTCGTCGTTTCAGAGTATTGCTTCGCGGTTTACCCAATCGTGACCAAACTTTTCGGCGCGAACCTGGTCTCCGTGCCCGCCAAAAACTTCGGTCATGATTTGCCGGCAATGCTGCGCGCGATCACACCCCGGACGAGAGTTATATTCGTCGCGAACCCGAACAACCCGACCGGCACGCTCGCGCCACGCGAAGAAATCGTTCGATTCGTCAACGAAGTGCCGCCGCATGTCTTGCTCGTGATGGACGAGGCATATCGGGAATTCCTTGATGACCCGGTCGATTTGCTGCCGCTCGTGCGCACGGGCCGTCAGCCCAATCTGCTCTTGATGCGGACGTTCTCGAAAATTTATGGCCTGGCAGGATTGCGACTCGGTTACGGCATCGCACATTCCGAATTGATCACGTCTCTGGAAAAAATCCGCCAGCCGTTCAACATCAATGCGCTTGCTCAGGGTGCCGCCCTTGCCGCGTTGGAAGACCGCGATCATTTGGCACGCACGCACGCGAATAATCTCGCCGGCCGGAAATATCTCGAAGACGCTTTTCGCGAGTTGGGCCTTGAATACGTTCCGTCGGCCGCCAATTTCGTGCTGGTCCGCGTGGGCAACGGGCAGAAGGTTTTCATTGAATTGCAAAAACTCGGTGTCATCACTCGTCCGATGGCGAGCTATCAATTGCCTGAATCGCTGCGCGTCTCCGTCGGCACGCCGGCCGAGAACACGCGTTTCATCGCGGCGCTGACGAAGGTTCTAGCCAGCTAGGGACGAAGATTTGCTACCTTGATCCAGTTCGATCCAGCAAGAACTGATGGCGAATTCGTCATCCGTCGTTGCCGACCCGAGGATGAGGCCGCAGTTTACGAAGTATGTCTGCGCACTGGTGAACACGGCGAAGATGCCCGTCACCTCTACGACGATCCGCTTGCACTCGGTCACATCTTTGTCGGGCCGTATATGCGACTGGAGCCGCGCTTTGCCTTCGTGCTGGCGAGTGGACGCGGCGTTTGTGGCTACGCGTTGGCGGCGCTTGACTCGGAAAGATTTTACGAAAACTTCCGAACTCAATGGCTGCCACCGCTGCGCGCTGCGCACGCCGAACCCACCGGTGATCCCGCTCGCTGGACGCCAACACAAAAAATCTATTACGAATTCCATCATCCGCGAATTTATTTTCCCGCGTCGTTGCGTAACTGTCCGTCGCATCTCCATATCGATCTCCTGCCGCGCGCGCAGGGCCACGGCTGGGGCACGCGCATGATGTGGGTTTTGCTGGCGGCACTCACCGCCGCTGGCTCGCCGGGAGTTCATCTCGCGATGAGCGCGCGGAATATTCGCGCCGCCAGGTTTTACCGAAAACTCGGTTTTGTTGAATTGGAACGCACGGGCACCGGCGACGCCTCCACGATCTACTTGGGCCGCACGCTTTCTTGAAGTGGTTGCGCTCGACATCGGCGCGATTTTTTCCGACAAGAGAACTCATGGGCACAATGCAACGTCTCGTCGTGGGCATCGACGGCGGCGCTACCACGAGCCACGGCGTGGCTGTGGACGCCACCGGAGCCGTGTGCGCGATGGCGCACGCTGGGTCGCTGAGTTTCTTCGGTTCCAGTCTCGCGGAAACCCGCCGCAATCTTTCGCGACTGAAGGCCGCGTTGCCGCCCGTCACGGACGTCGAGAATTTTGTCGTCTCCTCCGCCGCGCTTTTCGATGAAGCCACACCCGATCAAAAAGAAATGCTTTGCCTGGGCATCCTGCCGCTGGAGCGCACCCGTCTCCTCAGCGATTGCCAATCCGCGCTCTTCGGAGCCACGCTGGGACAGCCCGGCCTTCTCGTCATCAGTGGCACCGGCTCAATCTCCGTCGCGCAAAATGCGGACAGCAAAATTGTCAAAGTCGGCGGCTGGGGCCACTTGCTCGGTGATGAAGGCAGCGCCTATTGGATCGCCAGTGAAGCCATCAAAGCCGCCATCGCGGCGGCCACCGGTCTCGGCCCGGCGACCACGCTCGGCGAATCGGTCTGCGGATTTTTCAAAGTGCGTTCGCTCGAGGATCTGATTCCGGTACTTCATCATCCTCATTTCACCAAGGAAAAACTCGCGGCGCTCGCACGGCACCTCACTGGAACGGTTGCGAGCGCCGACTCCGTGCTCCAGACCATTTTCACGCGCGCCGGATGCGAACTCGCTCGGCAGGCGCTGGCGGCGGCCAAACTCTGCAACCTGCGTCTCGATCCGATTCCGCTTTATCTGGTGGGCCGGGTGATCGAGAAAAACTCGCTTGTGCGCGACAGTTTTCTCGCGACGATCCGGCGGGAGATCAACGTCGCCATCACCCCGCCGAAACTTTCGCCACCGCTGGGTGCCGCCGCCCTGGCGCTGGTGGACTCCGGTATCACTCTAACCGATGATGTTGTTACGCGGTTGGCTTCGAGCTTCCAAAAATTCGCCGTCGCCGGTGACGATTAGATCATCGCACAACTCGCCTCTTCCTCTGTGAATTGATGAACGCCATCGACCATTATTTCGCTACTGTGACCGCACAATTGGAAAACTTGCATTCGACGCAAGCCGCCGCGCTCGCAACCGCCGCCACTTGGCTCGGCGAAGCGTTGGCGAATGAACACTGGCTGTACGCATTCGGCACCGGCCATTCGCACTTGCTTGCCGAGGAAATTTTTTATCGCGCCGGCGGCCTCGCCCGCGCGACGCCGATGCTCGACTCGAGACTCATGCTCCACAAGAACGCCATCGAGGCCACCTACGTCGAACGCGAAGTCGGCTACGCGAAAGAAATCCTGGAACGCTATCCCGTCGAAGCGGGCGATGTCTTGCTCATCGCGTCCAACTCCGGTCGCAACGCTGTGCCGACCGAACTCGCGATGCTCGGGCGCGAACGTGGACTCAAAGTGATCGCTATCACCAACCTCCAACACAGCAACGCGTGGCCGGCGCGTCATCCTTCCGGGAAAAAGCTCGCGGATGCTGCCGACCTCGTGATTGATAATTGTGGTGTGCCGGGCGACGCGGCGATTGAAATGCCGGGACTGCCCACGCTCGTCGGCCCGACGTCCACAATCACCGGCGCTTTCATCGTCAACGCCATCATCGTGCAAGGCATCGCGAATGCACTCGCACGCGGATTCACGCCCGAAATTTACATTAGCAGCAACAGCAACGGCGACGACCACAACAACAAGCTGCTCGAGAAATACAAAAGCAAGATCCGGCACCTGTAATGGCCGCAGTCTGTTCGCACCGGCTTTTCAACCCAACGCCCAACTGGGCATCACGTCCGCATCCGTCATTGTCTGTTCGGAACCAGTCAGGAATTTCCTTTCGGCTAGAATCGCGATCATTGCCGCGTTGTCGGTGCAAAAAGCTTTTTCGGCGAGGCGAAGTTTCAGCCCATTGCGTGAGCAGGCGGTCGCCAGTTCGCGACGCAACACGCGGTTGCACGTCACGCCACCAGAGGCCGTGACACAACCCACGCTCAGACGTCGCGCGGCACGGATGGTTTTGGTGACGAGGACTTCAACGATCGCGGCTTGCACGCTCGCGCACAAATCACCGAGCCGTTGAGTGTCGTGTAACAACTCGGGATGGTCGCGCAGGAAATAGCGGACGGAAGTTTTGAGTCCGCTGAAACTGAAATCATCGCTCGCGTCGTGCAGCAACGGGCGTGGAAAGTCGAAAGCCTTCGCGTCGCCGCCTTCGGCCAGACGATCCATTTCCGGCCCGCCGGGATAGGGCAGGCCGATCAATTTGGCGGCCTTGTCAAAACATTCACCCGCGGCGTCGTCGAGCGTTGAACCAAGCACGCGATGACGTAGTTCTGCTTCGACATGGACGAGCAGCGTGTGGCCGCCGCTGACGATGAGCGAGACGTTCGGCTCAAACGAATCAAAGTCCGCTCGATGCGGCGCGCTCGTGATCCACGGCGAATAAAGGTGCGCTTCATGATGATTGATGCCGAGCAGTGGCTTTCGCAGCGCGAAGGCCAGCGCTTGCGCGGTTTTGAAACCAATCATCAGCGCGTTCGGCAATCCCGGCCCCTGAGTGGCGGCGACGGCGTAGATTTGGTTCGGCGTTACGCCCGCTTCGCGCATCGCGGTTCGCGCAACGGGCAAGATATTGCGAAGATGCTCGCGCGCCGCCAATTCCGGCACGATGCCGCCGTATTCGGCGTGCAATTTGACTTGGGAAGCGACGATATTCGACAACACTGCTCCGTCACGAACAATCGCCACGCTGGTTTCGTCGCAGGATGTTTCAATTGCCAGGACGGTCATTGCAAGAAGACGAACTCAGTCTTGTGCGCTTTAACGTAGCTTAATAAAGCGTCCTCTATCGAATTGGCGCCCGCAAAAAACTCCTTGCCACATTGCTCCCAGACGGGACTGGCAACCGAAGCGATGGTGTCGTGAATTCGCTGGCGCTCTGTCTTATCTCTCGGGACTCGACCAGCAGGAAACACGCTCATTGCACGGCTCATAATATCGGCCGCCTTCTTTGCGCCGGCTTCTTTCAATCCCGCCAAGGCTTCCTCAGCGTAATCTCCTGTATCGTTGTAGAAATACAGACTAAACCCATCCATGTTGACTCCTCTTTCGAAGTCCTCCATCGCATAAAACCTCAACTCCGGGGCGGAAAGCCCATCGATACCGCGCAAAGCCAATTTCAGTTCAGTCTTGTACTTAATCGCGAAGAGTATCTTGTGAATTGGCTGGCTTCCCTCCAAACGAAGCAAATCGTCGATAGTTTTGCCAAGCGTCCCGTATTCTCGCTCAAGTTGTTTTCTAGCTTTGGCTCCAAGATCAACCTCCTTGTTAGAACGCAGGATCCCCATCAAGAGAATCACGCCCAAGGTGAAAGCCAACAAAATTACCGTCTTCTTCATTCGTGGCTCGTATTGTCGCGAAGAAGTTAACAGCAGGGAATATTACTTCGCCGCCGCCATTTTCTCGCCGGCCTTGCGCATTGCCTGGTCGCTAACGCCGGCGCGCTTGGAGTAAAGCGAAATGCCCTTGAGCAAATCCATCGCGCGGTCGAGTTGGACATCGCGCGCGTTGCGGACGCGTTCCTGATCGCGTTCGTCGAGCGATTCGATTCCGTACGGGGTGCGTTTGAGCGCGAGGTCGCGTTCTTCGTCCTGCGACATCGGCACGATGATATCGGGAGTGATGCCTTTCTCGTGAATTACCTTGTGGCTGGGCGTGTAATACTTGGCCGTGGTGAGCCGCAGCGCCGAACCATCGGGCATCGGCAGGATGCTTTGCACGGAGCCTTTGCCGAAGGTCTGCTCGCCGAGCACGATGGCGCGCTTCAAATCCTGCAAACACCCCGCGACGATTTCCGACGCGCTGGCGCTGCCGCCGTTGACGAGCAGCACGATGGGCAGTCGCGGATGCTGATTGCGCCCGCTGGCTGGATATTCATGGCGCTGCGATGATGCGCGGCCCTCGGTTGAAACAATGAGCTGTCCACGCGGCAGAAATTTTTCACAGACGGCAACGGCTTGATCGAGCAGGCCGCCGGGGTTGTCGCGCAAGTCGAGAATCAGCGACTCGGCCCCCTGCCCTTCCACGAGCTTCAAGGCGCGTTCCAGTTCATCGCCGGTTTTTTCGCCAAACCCGGAAATGCGCAGGTAGCCGGTTTTGTTCGCGCTCAGGGGAAATTCGCGATGCCCGTTCACGTCCTTCACGCTGTCCACTTTGATCACGTCGCGAGTCAACTCGTAATCCTTGGTTTCGCCATTTGACGGACGGAAGACGGTAAGTTTCACGGAAGTTCCCGGCTCGCCGCGCAACCGCTTCACGCCGTCGGGCAGACTGAGCTTCTCGGTGCTCTTGCCGTCGATCTTGACGATGCGATCACCGGTCAGAATTCCGGCGCGCGCACCAGGCGTGTCATCCATCGGCGTGACGACCGTGAGATAACCATCCTTCAGCGAGATGACGACGCCCAGCCCGCCAAACTGGCCTTCGGTGTCCTTCTTCAAGTCGTCGAACTTGGGCGGCTCCATGAATTCGCTGTGCGGATCGAGCGTGCTCAACATGCCGCGCAACGCGCCGTAAACCAAATCCTGATAGGTCAGTTTCTCGCCATCAACGTAATCCTTGCGCACCATTTCGAGCACGCGCGTGAAAAGTTTGATGCTGTCGTAAGGGTCTTCCTTGTCGGCACCGTGCGCGGTGCTGAGGTAAATCTGCGTCCCAACAAACAGGTTGAATGCCAGGGCGAGGAGCAGGAGTCCGTAAGTAAAACTCTTTTTCATACTACTGGCTGCGACATTAAATCTGGCCGTGCGGATTGGCAAGCGACGCTTTGGAAAAATCTCCAAGCACGCGAAAAATTTACCATGACCGCGCCGGTATCCATCCTCCCAAAGTGGTCACAAATTGCGCAACAGCAACTCGACGTAAGCCAGATCCGCCGGCACCGTCACCTTTGGATTCGGTGCCGTGCTCTCGATCAACTTCACCGGCTGGCCAATCAATTCGCACGCTGCGGTATCGTCCGTCACCAGCACGCCGCGTTCGCGCACGGCCACCAGCGCCCGGCGAATCACGCCCACGCGGAACGTCTGCGGCGTCTGTACAGCCCAAAGCCGGGCACGATCGACATTGCGTTGAATCAATGCGCCGCCGTCGGATTCCTTGATCGTGTCACTGACCCGCTGGGCGGCGACGGCGGCTCCCATTTCCGTCGCCGCACGGATCGTGGCCTCAATGAGCGCGGGTGTGGTGCATGGGCGTGCGCCGTCCTGGATGGCGACGATTCCGACATCCGTACCCAACGCTTGCAGTCCATTCCACACGGAGTCTTGACGTTCCTGGCCACCGGCAACCAGTTGAATCTTTTTGCGGAATTGAAATTGCGCTGCCAGTTCCGCGAAAGCGGTTTGCATTCCTTCGCGCACCACGAGCACGATTTCGTCGATGCACTCAGCTTGCTCAAACCGTTGCCAAGTGTGCGCGACAACAGGGCGGCCGCTGACTTCGAGGAACAACTTGTCCACGTTCGGTCCCATGCGCGTGCCGCGACCGGCAGCGACGATTACCGCAGCGCACTTCTGAGAGTTGAGTTGCTTCGTCTTCATCGTTTACGGCGAACCACGCTAAACAACTCTCGCTGCGGGAGCAACGGACATCGCTGACGCTACTGGGCGGGCCGCCAGTCGAGCACTTTCAACTGCACCATGCGTCGTCCGTTGTATTCGTTGAGCTGCGGTTCAAACGCGAGGTCGAAGCGACCGCCCGGCAATGGCGAGTCGTTGACGCTCCACCACACGGCTTCAAGTTCGGTGCTCCCATCCGTGACCTGGAATTTGGCGTGCCGCCCCTCTTTGCCGATTCGTTGCGGGGGACGTTTCATCGTGAGACTGCGCGCCATGAGGTTGACGACGGGATTTCCCTGCCCGGTCGGCTTCAACTGATTGAGGTGAGCTAATTCCGCCAGCGTCAATTCCGGCAGCGCGACTTCGGCGTCGAGCCGCAACACCGGACGCAACATTTCCGGCGTCAGGCTCCGCTGCGCGAGTTCGTTGAGGCGCTCGCGGAAGCCATCCAAATTTCCCGGCGCGATAGAAAGCCCAGCAGCCATTGCGTGCCCGCCGTGGCGCACGAGCAGGTCGTCGCACTGGCGCAACGCGGCGGCGAGATCGAAGCCTTCGATGCTGCGCCCGGAACCACGCCACTCGTCGCCATCGCCGCCGATGATGATCGTGGGTCGATAAAATTCGCGGAGCACGCGCGAGGCAACGATGCCGACGACGCCGATGTGCCAGAGCAACTGGCCTTCGACGATGGCAAAGTCCGTCTCCGGATTGAAGCGCGCACGCACGGCGCCGATGACCTCGTCGGCCATCGTGCGTTCGATTTGCTGACGCTCGCGATTGCGCGCGTCCAATTCCACCGCGATGGTTTCGGCTTCATGCAAGTCGCGAGCGAGCAGCAAATGGAGCGCCTGCGCAGCCGTTTCGAGCCGGCCCGCCGCGTTGAGGCGGGGCGCGAGTTGGAAGCCGATTTCGTAAACGCCAATCGGATCTTTCACCTGCGCCACAATTTTTAAGGCCTTCAAACCGGGACGCTGCGTGACCGAAAGCCGTTCCAATCCGGCGCTGACCAGAATTCTGTTTTCGCCAACGAGCGGCACCAAGTCCGCCACCGTGCCGAGCGCCACGAGATCAAGAAACGGACGGAGATCAAAATCACTAGCTTCGCCGACTTCTTGTTCGCGCAGCCGCTTTAACAGTGCATGAGCGAGTTTGAACGCCAGCCCCACCGAGCAAAGTTCGCGATAGGACGGCGCATCAGCGGGAGCGAGTTGAGGATTGACCAGCGCCACGGCGGGAGGTGGCGGATCGGACACCTGGTGATGATCCAGCACCAGCACTTCCACGCCGCGCTCGCGCAGCCAGGCGATGGTGGCCGTCGCGGTCGAACCGCAATCCACCGCCAGCAGAAGTCGGGTTTGAAATTTGGCGAGGCAGTTTTCGACGCCGTCCTGGCTGAGTCCGTAGCCTTCCTCCAAACGGTGAGGCAGATAAAAATCCGCCTGCCAGCCAAGTGCGCGAAAGACTTCGAGCAGCAGCGCGGTCGAAGTAACGCCGTCCACATCGTAGTCCCCAAAGATGACGACGCGTTCGGCATGTTCACGCGCACGGAGCAAACGCTCCACCGCGCGCTCCATGTTCGGCAGCAGGAACGGATCGGCCAGATTTTTGAGGCGGGGCGAGAGGAAGTCTTCGGCGAGCGCGAGTTCGCTGTGGCCGCGATTCAGCAGGCACTGCGCGAGCAGTGGCGAAAGTTTGAGCTGGATCGCGAGGTGAGTTGCGAGCGCGGGTTGAGGCGGGGCCAGGGTCCATCGAAATTTCATAGCCAGGACTGAAACCAGTGCAGGATGCGATCATAGTAGCGGGCGAAGAAATTGAAAATCACTTCACCCACTAAAAAGAAATACACCGCCGTGCCCAGCGACACCGTGTAGCCGAGCCAGATCAGAAACCCGTCTTCTTCCATCATGCTCGCGGCAATCAGGATGATCGCGTAACAAGGAAGCGTGTTTGAAAAAGGGACGATGGGCGGAATGGGCAGCGCGAGGAGAAACGCCATGAACGCGAGGAGCAGTGCGTTCCCGCAACGAACCGAACGCCAGGTCATCCAATTGGTGCGGCGGGGTTTGACGAGTTTTTCGATGAGTCGCAGCACCTTCACGCTGCCGCGGGCGAGTTTGCCCAAGTGCGCGGCGGGCAAGAGTCTTTCGCCGATGACGCCCGGCAGCCGCGGTGGCAGTGAACGCGCCAGCCGGATCGACATCAGCATGATGATCCAGCCAAGAATGTTGCTCAAACCCGCCAGCGCGATCGGTGTCACGAACGGCAAGCTGAACAGAATAATGATCAAAAAAACCCCGCGCCCTTCGGTGCGGCGGATGAGTTCATTCAGCGTCAATCCCGCCGTCCCGTCGTTGACCAGGATTCGCTGCAATTTCTCAGAAAGCGGTTCGTGTTCGGAACTCATGGCGTACCCGCCGATCCATTGCCACTATCCCTCCGCCAAGCCGTGAAGATCGACGCAAGCATTGCCGTGATCAAGATTCCAGCCACGACGACGAGCGAGACGTCGGTCGAGATTTTGAACCAGGGCACGAGCAGCATCTTGATGCCGACAAAAATCAACACCACGGAAAGGCCAAATTTGAGGAAGTGGAAATATCGCAACGCCCCGGCGAGCACGAAGTAAAGCGAGCGCAGCCCCAGAATCGCGAACACGTTGGAAGTGAAAACGATAAAGGACTGTTGAGTCACGCCGAAGATCGCGGGAATGGAATCCAGCGCGAAGAGCAGATCCGTGGTTTCCACCATCACGAGCACGAGCGCCAGCGGCGTCATCACGCGGTGTCCATTTTCTTGCGAGAAAAATTTTTGGCCATCGAAGCGGGCAGAAATTGGGAACATTTTTTTTGCCAGGCCAATCACCGGATTTTTCTCCGGATGGATTTCCTCCCCGGCTGACAGGCTCATTTTGAATCCTGTAAAAACCAAAAACGCCCCGAACACGTAGAACATGCCGGCGACATGGTGAATCAATTCCGTGCCGATCCAAATCATCAATCCGCGCATCAGCAGCGCGCCCAGGATGCCCCAAAAGAGCACGCGGTGCTGCAATTCCTGTGGGATTCGAAAGTAGGAAAAGATCAGCGCGATGACAAACACGTTGTCCATCGAGAGTGAAAGCTCCAGAATGTACCCGGTGATGAACTCGGCTTGCTGCTCCTTGCCCCACCCTGGAACGATCAACGGCGCGAGGGTGGCCGCAAACATCATCGCGACGAGGAACCAAAACATCGTCCACAGCAGGGCTTCCCGGAAACGGACGACATGCGCCCGCCGATGGAAAATGCCGAGATCCACCGCTAGAAAAAGGATGATCGCCACAACGAAACCGGCCCAATGCCAGGGTGTGATGGGAATCTCAGCGAACATACGTCATCCTTGGCCAAGGTCACTCAAAGGTCAAGGGACGGGAATCGGGCGCGTTCGAATTTGGCGAAACGACGGCCTGCTCCGGCAAATCTATTTCGCCACAACCGCCCGCTCCTGTACAACCTGGGCGGTGGGGGCGCTCTTCGGGCGTTCGCCTTTGTGCCACCACAGCACAAGCGCGCTCGCGATGTAGATGCTTGAGTAAGTGCCGGTGATGATGCCAACGAGGAAGGTGAAGGCGAAGTCGTTGATCACTCGGCCGCCGAAGATGTAAAGCGCCATCGTCGCGAGGAACACCGTGCCCGAAGTGATAATCGTCCGACTCAAGGTCTGGTTCAACGCCTGGTTGATCACTTCCTTGAACGAGCCACGCACGCCCAGCTTCAAATCTTCGCGGATGCGGTCGAAGATGACGATGGTGTCGTTGATCGAGAAACCGATGATCGTCAGCACCGCCGCCACCATGGTTGCATTGAATTCGCGCCCGTCGCCGAACAAGCCGGTGAGGCAATAGCAGCCAATCGTCATGAGCACGTCATGGATAACGGCCAGCACCGCGCCGACGGCGAAGGAGAATTCGTAGCGGAAGGCCACGTAAATTAAAATGCCGAAAAGTGAAAGCAGGCTGGCAGTCACTGCGGTTTTTTCCGTCTCTTTGCCGATGACGGCTCCGGCTTTGTCGAGGGCGATGCGATCAAACTTGGCGGCCGGGAATTCCTGCTTGACGGCTGCTTCAACTTTGCCTGCGGTGTTGACCGGGGACACGATCCGTACGGTTTCCAAACCACCGAGGTCTTTCTGAAATTGGATGGAAGGATCGTTGACACCGGCTTTCACGATTGCCGCCCGCAGCTTGTCGGTTTCGACTTTCTGCGCGAACCGCATCGTCAATTCGTCGCCGCCCCGAAAATCGGTGCCCCACATTTTTTCGCCGCGCGCAAAAATGCCGTAGCCGAGACCGACAATGATGATCGACCAGGAGATGATGAACGCCGGTTTGGCCAGCTTCATGAAATCAAGCTTCACCGCGCGAATCATGTGCAGCATGGGCAACGACTTCAGCCATTCGTTGCCAATTAAATAATCAAATATCAACCGCGTCACCACCAAGGCGGTAAACAAACTGGCGGCCACGCCGATGGTCAGCGTCATGCCGAAACCTTTGATTGGGCCGCTGCCCATGAAGATCAAAATGATGGAGGAGATGAGTGTCGTGACGTGCGAATCGAAAATCGTTCCAAACGCGCGGTCGTAACCTGCGGCCAACGCGCCGCGCAACGATTTGCCCTTCGCTGACTCCTCCCGGATGCGTTCGAAGATCAGCACGTTCGCATCGACCGCCATACCAATTGTCAGCACGATGCCCGCGATGCCCGGCAGCGTAAGCGTCGTCTCGATGTAGCACATCACGCCGAGCAGGATGATGATGTTCAGGATCAGCGCGACATCGGCGATCAAGCCGGCAAACATATAGTAAACGATCATGAACGCCGCGACCGCCAAAGTGCCGACGACGGAAGCCATCAGCCCGCTGCGAATGGAATCTTTGCCGAGCGAAGGATCGACGCTCTGCTCCTTCATGATCTGCACCGGCGCCTCCAATGGGTTTCGCAGCGCGGTTGCCAGATCGAACGCTTCCTTGAGGTCAAAGGTGCCGGTGATCTGCGCGTGGCCGCCAGTGATTTCGCCGTGAATTTGCGGGGCGGAATAAAGTTCACCGTCCAACACGATTGCCAGAAAATAAGACTTGTTGCCGCGAGGGCTGTATTCTTTGGTTATCTGCGCAAAAAGGTCCGCGCCTTCCTTGTCGAGTTCGAAATCGATCTCCGGCCGGCCAGAAATGGGATCGTTCGCGACGCGCGCATCCTTGATGTATTTTCCAGTCAACCCACGTTCGGGTTTCTTGTTAACCAGATGCGGACGCGGTCGCCCATTGGGATCGTTTGACTTGGGTTTTTCCAAGAGCACCTCAAAGCCCGGCGCGATGGATTCGCTCGCCAGCAACTCGTCGCTGTCCGGATGCACCATGCGAAATTCGAGGAAGGCCGCTTTTTGAATGGTCTCCCGCGCGCGCTCCTTCACGTCTTCGGACAAACCGGGCAGTTGAATCAAAATACGATCTTCGCCGGCGGGTTGGAGCAGTGGCTCGGCAACGCCGAATTGATCCACGCGTTTGCGCAGAACTTCGACCGCCTGCTCGACAATTCGAGATTTATCGATTGTCCCGGTGACTTTGTTCGTGTCGAGCCGCACGAGAAAAGACACGCCGCCTTGCAGATCCAAGCCGAGCCGAATCTTGCCCGCCGCCTCCTGCTGAAGACGATAGAGCACGTAGCGCGCGGGATCTTTCGCCGTGTTCGGCATTTCGATCCGGGGAAAGTAATACGCGACGGTGTTCGTGCCCAAATCCTGCGCCTTGATCGCCGTGTAAAGACTGTCAAAGACGCGGTTGGTGGGTTGCTGCTGCAGCTTCAGAGCGTTCTGCACGATTGCGTTGAAGTTGGTGTCCACCCGCTGCGCCCGATCTTTGAACACCTCGATCAAGTCGCGCGTCGTGGGGGGGTATATCGCCCAGATCGACCAGGCGAGGAAAAATAGTACAACAAAAAATCTAAACTTATTCTGTTTCATGAAAAGGGATCTTCAAGACTTGGCCGCGCCGCCCGCGCGTTCCATAACTTCGGCCACGGCGGATTTGACGATTTCCAGCTTCGCGTCATCCGAACGAATGGAGAGGCTTTTTTCTTTGACGCCGACCACGACGCCGAGGATGCCGCTGGTTGTCAGAATCTTGTCGCCCGCCTTGATGTTCTTCCGCATCTCGGCCTCCTCTTTGGCCTTTTTCTGCTGCGGCCGCATCATGACGAAATAGAACACCAGCGCAAAGATGACCATCATCCCGAGCATCTTCATTTGCTCGCCAGCGGGATTTGACTGCGTGCCGGCCGGCGGTGGGCCCATCGCCAGCAAAGCGCGCGCATAACTAAAAGTCATAAAATTCAAGAACACGGAAATCTAGGGACGCGAACCTTTTTGGCAAGCGTTTTAGGGAAAAAATCGCCGCGCCGCATTGACGCAATTCGAATGTTAAGGCAGCGGGCAGATGAACAGGCGTCCGTCGCTATGTTGACTCGAGTTGGGGTCGAACTCGGGGAGTCTCGCCGGCAAAGTCGAGAGCTAGTCAAGATTCAGCTAATAGTGCGCGCCACTCATCTCCGTACTTTACGTCGCGCGATTTTCTCCTAGATTCGGCACGTGGTCGCATTGGAACAAAGCAAATTGTTCAGCAGCCTCTCGTCCACCGAATGTCGGCCGCTGTACAACGTCACGCAGCTTAAACGCTTCTCCGCCGGCACGCCGATCTTCATCGAAGGCGATCAAGGCGACGGCTTGTATGTCGTTCGCAGCGGCATCGTGCAAATCTCGGCGCGCGTGAATCAAGGCGAACGGCGGCGGCTGGGACGCATCGGCACCGGCGATTTCTTCGGCGAAATGGCGGTCATCGACAGCGAACCACGCTCGGCCACCGCCACGGCCGAGGTGGAAACCGAGCTTTACTTCATTCCCAGCGCGGCCGTTCTGGAGATGCTCCAGCGCTCGCCCAAATTCGCCATCAGTCTGGTCAAACTCATTAGCCTGCGTATCCGCGAGGCCAACCGCCAATATATTCAGGAGGTGCTCACCGCCGAACGGCTCACACTCGTCGGCCGGTTCGCGCGCTCCATCGTCCACGATTTCAAAAATCCCCTCTCCGTGATCGGGTTCGCCGCCGAGATGCTCGACGCGGACCACGCCGCGCCCGCCGCGCGCAAACTCGCCAAGACACGCATCCGCAAGCAGGTGGATCGCCTCAACAGCATGATCAAGGAGATCCTCGAATTCACGCGCCCCTCGCAAATTCCCATCGTGCTGGCCAGTGTGGACTTCTCGCTCTACATGAGCCAGCTGCTCGAAGACTTGCAGGCGGAACTGACGGCGGCATCGATCGAACTGTGCTGCGAAAATCCGCCGCCGTCCGTCACCATCCGCATGGAGCCGGATCGCTTGACGCACGTTTTCTTCAACGTGATCCACAACGCAGTGCAAGCCATGCCCGAGGGCGGAAAAATCTTCATTCGCTTCGCGACCGACGCGGCCACGTTGCGTATCGAGATCGAAGACACCGGGCACGGCATCTCGCCCGAGATCGCGCCCCGCCTCTTCGAGCCGTTCGCCACGCACGGCAAAGTCCAGGGCACCGGCCTCGGCCTTTCCATCTGCAAAAAAATCATCGAAGATCATCGCGGTGAAATCCGAGCGCAAACCGAGCCGGGACGCGGAGCGATCTTCGCAATCACTCTGCCGCGAATGGCGTGAGCAGGCAAACTCTAGCTAGGTTTGTTTGCTATTAACGCGCGACACGCATGTCATCGTGGATCATCATCTATCTCTGTCTGTTTGGAGCAATATCGGCAGGTGGTGTTTGGGACGATTACCGCAACCAACGACAAGCGTGGGTTCTCGGATGCGCCATTGTCTCCAACCTGACTGTTGCCTACTTGTTTGTAGCCTTTTGGCAACCGACTCTTCGTATTCCGTTGAGTTTTGTTGCTCCGCTAGCGTTTGCTGCTTCGATGTGCTGGGAAATGTTTCAGGTGTTTGAGGATATCCGCACACTTCGCGCAGACCCAAAGCTTAACGAGATGAAGCAGCCTGCAATCGCCATCTTTATCGCAGTCGCACTATTGGTGATCTGTCTTCCCGCATTTATCGTGGCTGGCATCAGCGCATTCAAAGCATGAACGACCGTGGTCTAAAACAGAACGCGACAGCCCTCAATCGTAATGTTTCATGATTGAAGGCTCGAATGATTCTCTCCTCGACTTTTGCACTTGCCGGATTTTTTCCCGCAGCAAAATTAAATTGAAGCGATGAATCGCATTCGCCTTTTATCGGAACAGGTCGCGAACCAAATCGCGGCCGGCGAAGTCATCGAGCGCCCCGCCAGCGTCGTCAAGGAATTGGTCGAAAACGCGCTCGACGCCGGTGCCGCGCGCATCAGCGTCGAGATTCAGGCCGGTGGACGCAGCCTCATCCGCGTGACCGATGACGGCATCGGCATGAGCCGCGACGACGCGTTGCTCTGTCTGGAACGTCACGCGACGAGCAAAATCCAGCGGGCGGAAGATCTCGCGGCGATTGCGACGATGGGTTTTCGCGGCGAAGCGCTGCCGAGCATCGCGAGTGTCAGCCGGGTGACGATCACCACACGCGAACGCGACAGTGCCGCCGCCGGAGCCACGCAAGTCGTCATCAACGGCGGAAAAATCCTG
Source organism: Verrucomicrobiota bacterium (assembly GCA_016195385.1). Lineage (GTDB taxonomy): Bacteria > Verrucomicrobiota > Verrucomicrobiia > Limisphaerales > JACPZS01 > JACPZS01. The sequence goes on along the minus strand of JACPZS010000230.1, from coordinate 6,000 downwards.
GAAGTCAAAGAAGCCAGCGGCGCGCCAGGCACGGCGATGGAAGTGCGCCAGCTTTTTTTCAACCTGCCCGCGCGTCGGAAATTTTTGCGCGGCGAGGAAACCGAGCGTTCGCACATTCAACATTATCTGATGCTCGCGGCGCTGGCGCACGCCGAAGTCGGCTTCACCTTCACCAACGACGGCCGCGTCGTCTGGCAACTGCCGCCGCTCAAAATCGTCAACAACATCGAGAGCCGCTTGCGCGCGCTGCACGAAAGGTTGCGCGCGCTCTACGGCGCGGAATTGAAATTGTTGCCGGTCCAATTTGAAACCGAGTTCGCCACTGGTGGAAATGACTTTGCCCCGGACGAAACGAAATCGGTGGCCGCCGCTACATCGGCAGCGGCGCTGCGCGTTTGGGGTTTCGTCGGCGTGCCGGGCGTGTCGCGCGCGACGCGGCAGGATCAACATCTCTTCGTGAACCGCCGGCCGGTGGAAAATCGCGGACTCAACTTCGCGCTGCTCGAAGGCTATCATACGGCGCTGATGAAAGGGCGCTATCCGGTCTGCTGTCTCTTTCTCGAAATTGATCCCGGCGAGGTGGACGTGAACATCCATCCCGCCAAGCGTGAAGTAAAATTCCATCGCGAAGCGGAAGTGCGCCGCGCCGTCGCGCAGGCCGTGCGCGAGACCTTGCTGCGATTTCACGCGGGCGCGACCGCGCCCAGCCAGCCTGGGTTGACGCTTCCGCCGAGCGCCGCCGTCGTTACTCGCTCAAAACCCAGCGACGTTGTGCCAAAGGAACTCTCAGCCGCGACTCCTGAATTGCCAAAATTTCCGCCGCTGCCGACGAAACCCATCGCCGCCTGGCCGGCTTCGGTTTCCGCACCGAGCCGCGAACGGTCGCCCACGACCGCGTCTAGTCCGCAGCGCCCGGTTAGCGAAACCGGCGAGCCACCGGCTCCAGTTCGGCCCGCGTCGTCGCCACCGTCCGCGCCGCTGGAAGTCGTGCCGTTGTTGCGTGTGCCGCTGCGCCTGCTCGGCGTGATTGGAAAACTCTACGTCGTGCTCGAATCAGATCGCGGTCTGGTGCTGCTCGATCAACACGCGGCGCACGAACGGATTCTTTTCGAGCAGATGCTCCGGCGCGGCGAACAGGGCGACGCGCCCGCGCAACGCCTGCTGCTGCCGGAAACGGTCGAGCTTTCCCCACGCGACGCGCAGTTTCTGCGCGAGCAACTCCCGGAACTGACGCGCCTCGGCGTCGGTTTGAGCGAATTTGGCGAGCGCACTTTTCTCCTCGATGCCCTGCCACCGTTTGTGAAAGTGGCCGACGCGCGACGATTTGTGATCGAGTTGATCGACGAACTCAAGGCGGCGGGCCAGGCGGTGAATGCGTGGCGGCTTGGCGAACACACGGTTGCTAAAACCGTCTGCCGGCACGCCGTCAAAGCCAACGATGCGCTGGGCTTGCTCGAATTGGAAAACCTGGTGAACGACCTGCGCGCTTGTGCGATGCCCTACACGTGCCCGCATGGCCGGCCCACATTGATCGAGATGAATTTTCGCGAGCTGGAAAAAAAGTTCGGGCGGATTCAGTAACTCCCCTGCTCTGCTGTTTGGTAAAACGCGCTAACTAATTTCACGGCACCCAGCGCAAACGGTAGAAATGTTGGGCCACAAAGGGATTGTGTTTTTTGGGGTCGTCGGTGAAAGTGAAAATGCCGTTGGTGGAGGTGACCAAGCCGCCAATGGGTCTCCACACTCCGGGCAAACTGGCCGCATATTCCACCTGGTAAGTTGTGCTCACATGATTGGTCCAGGAAAAACTAAAACCGTTGGTGCCGTACGATAACGACTCCGGTTCGACGTGAGGCGCAGTGATGAATTGAAAAGAATCAATCAATGCAAAGCCAGCAAACGTAAGCTGGTAAGAAATCGTGAGCTTGAGTTCGACATTTTGACCCGCATAAGCCGCGACATTGCCACCTTGTCCTCCAACGATTATATCATTTATCCTCACATCACAACCAACTGGAAAATTGCCAGTGATTGTGTAGCCAACTGCGTTAGTAGGCACATCCCCACGCTGCGACAGCGTGGTTGGTGTGCTGAAGTCGGCGCAGTCGGAGAAAAAGAGAGCATAGTCAGGCGTTTTATATGGCGGAGCGCCTGGTTGAAAAATTCCAATTCCAGCATCACCGCCATCGATCCTCGAGCCACAGTACGCATTATACGCGATGGTTATTACTTTCACGCCTCCGTTGGTGATTTGCCATCCCGGCAGGAGATCTGCGATTGGTCCCCCGCCATACAGAAATCGTTCGTCTTCTGGATAAACTCGCAGCGTGCTGGTGTTGGTATTGACCATTTCAAAATCAAGATTCTGAAAAGCCGCGCCCAAACTCACTCGCATAATCAAGGCGAACAGACAACCCGTGATGAACAAGCACTTTTTCATTGTGTCAGATCTGACGCGGTGGATTCAGGGTTATGATTTGTGCCACCGAACGGATAGGACGCGGAAGTGCTTTTGTCAAATTGACAGCAGGATTTCTTGAAGCAGAAGGCGAGAGTGTTGAAGAAGCGCATGGCTATGAAGGGCAGCGGCCTTCGCCATGCGAATGCGGGCGTCAGTTGTTACTGGCTGCCAAGTGATCGCCAAAGTTTGTGTGTTGTTTTTGTGGACGCGGGCACCGTGCCCCGGAGCACGTTTTCAATCCACGATCGAGTTTAGCGGCACGGATCACTCTGAGTCGCCGTCCTTCAACGTCGGGCCAACTTCAATCTCCACCGGCTTGCTCCGCGTTCATTTCCCTGTTTAGCTCGCGTTGTGATGCTGCCTTACAAGATCGCGACGCTGCTCTACATCTTCAACGAGCGCGACGAAGTACTCCTGCTCGAACGCGCGCAGGAGCCGAACTGCGGCTTGTGGAGCCCGTGCGGCGGCAAATTGAAAACCGAGCTGGGTGAATCGCCGTACGTCTGCGCCTGCCGTGAAGCGTGCGAGGAAGCCGCTTTCGCGCTTACGCCCGCCGATCTGCATTTGACCGGCCTCATCAGCGAGCACGGCTATCAGGGAAATGCGCATTGGCTCATCTTTCTCTTTGAAGTGAAACCAAAGCTCGCCGTCTTGCCTCCGCCGATTCACGAAGGCCGGTTCGACTTCGTCGCGCGCGAAAAATTGCCGGACCTGAAAATTCCCGAAACCGACCGCGAGCAAATCTGGCCCCTTTTCTGGAAACATCGCGGCGGCTTCTTCGCCGCACATTGTCATTGCCGCGAAGATGGCCGCAACGAATGGACGCTTGAACAATCATTCCTCTCCCCGGCTTCCGGAAATTTGACGACCCGAAATCTTCAGCACGAAAAATAGATGGACGAACCGATCATCGATCTCCAGAGCGACCACTACTTCATGGGCGAGGCGCTGCGGCAGGCCGCGCGCGCGTACGAGGCGGAAGAAGTGCCGATCGGCGCCGTCATCGTGCGCGCGGGTCGCATCATTGCGCGGGCGTTCAACCAGGCCGAACTGCTCAAGGACGCCACCGCACACGCGGAGATGCTCGCGATTACACAAGCCGAGCAAGCCGTCCGCGACTGGCGGCTCAACGAATGCACGCTCTACGTCACCAAGGAACCGTGCCCGATGTGCGCGGGCGCGATGGTCCATGTGCGACTGGCGCGCGTCGTGTTCGGTGCGAGCGATCCAAAAGGCGGCGCGGCGGGCGGCGCGATGAATCTGCTCCAATTTCCCTCGCTCAACCATCACTGCGAAATCACCTCGGGCGTCCGGCTCGAAGAATGTCGAAGTTTGCTGCAAAGTTTTTTTATCGAGCAGCGCGCGAAAAATAAACGGGATAAAAATTCCGACAATTGATCACCCGGCGATTAGTAACTCCCCTGCCCTTCTCCAGAAATCCCCTCCACAATGGCCACGCTTGCCGATGTGCCCAGCCGTGTCGCGCCCGCTTCAATCATCGCCAGCGCCGTCGCGGTGTTGCGGATTCCACCGGATGCTTTGACGCCAAATTTCTCGCCGACCGTTTCGCGAAGCAACCGCACGTCGTCCAGCGTCGCCCCGCCAGCCGCGAATCCGGTCGAGGTTTTTACAAACTGCGCACCCGCTTCGACGGCGAGCTGGCAGGCAAGGATTTTCTCTTCGCGCGTCAACAGGCTCGTTTCCAAAATCACTTTCACCGGACGCTCTTCGGCGGCTTCGACAATGTCGTGCAACTCGCGCAACACGTAACGGTGATCGCCATCCTTGAGCCGGCCGATGTTCAGGACAACGTCGATCTCTTGCGCGCCGTTTTCGATCGCTGACTCGACTTCGAGCCGTTTGGCATCGGTATCCGAAGCGCCGAGCGGAAAGCCCGCGACCGCCACGATCTTCACCGCGCTGTCTTCGAGCCGCGCGTGCGCCTGCAACACACGCGAGCCGTTCACGCAGACAGCGTGGAAGCCATGCGCGAGCGCCTCGTTGCAGAGGTTGATGATGTCCTTCGCGGTCGCGTCCGGCTTGAGCAACGTGTGATCGATGTAACGGGTGAGCGCTTCGGCGGAAAGTTCCGGTTTCATTCGTAGGGAAAACTCTGCCAAACGATGCGTTGGTTGAAAGCCGAAACTCAGCGACTCAAAACAGATTTTTGAAATTCAGCCTTGCCTGAGGAGCAACGATTGCCGCTGAAAAACTGGATTGCAGTTCGTTCCGCCGTCGCTCATAAAATCGCCGCATGTTAGCCAGGGTCTGTTCCGCGGCCGTCAATGGCATTGAGGCCTATCCCGTCGAAGTGGAAGTCAACGCGGGCTGGGGTGACACCATCGTCGTCATCGTCGGCCTGCCGGACGCAGCGGTGAAGGAATCACGCGACCGCGTCAGCACGGCGATCACGAACTCCGCGTTCAAGTTTCCCATGGGCCGAACCACGATCAACCTCGCGCCCGCCGACGTGAAGAAAGAGGGGCCGAGTTTCGATTTGCCCATCGCCGTCGGAATGCTCGCGGCGAGCGAACAACTGGAAACGGATCAACTCGACAACTTCGCGATGGTCGGCGAACTCGCCCTCACCGGTGCGGTGCGGCCAGTCAAAGGCGTGTTGCCCATCGCGCTGCGCGCCCGTGCCGAGGGCCGTGCCGGCCTGCTCGTGCCGGCGGACAACGCGCCCGAAGCCGCCGTCGTGGATGGCCTGCGAGTCATACCTGTGCGCAATTTGCGCGAAGCGGTCGGCTTTCTCGAAGGCGAAATAAAAATCGCGCCACTCAAAGTAGATGTCGCAGGAATGTTCACGCAGTCGCACGAAGACGCGGTGGATTTCGCTGAAGTCAAAGGCCAGGAGTCCGTCAAGCGCGCGCTCGAAATCGCCGCCGCCGGCGGACACAACGTGCTACTCATCGGCCCGCCGGGGACCGGCAAATCAATGCTCGCGAAACGCCTTGCCACGATTCTCCCACCGCTGACGCTCGAAGAAGCGCTGGAGACGACGAAGATTCATAGCATCGTCGGCCTGCTTGCGCCCGGCCAGGCGCTCGTGACGCGCCGGCCGTTTCGCGCGCCGCATCACACTGCCAGCGACGCCGGTTTGCTCGGCGGCAGCATGAACCCAACGCCGGGCGAAATTTCGCTCGCGCACCACGGCGTTTTGTTCCTCGACGAGTTGCCGGAATTCAAGCGCAGCGCGCTGGAGACGATGCGCCAACCGTTGGAGGAAGGGCACGTCACGATTTCGCGCGCGGCAGGCACAATGACGTTTCCGTCGCAGTTCATGCTCGTGGCGGCGATGAATCCGACTCCAGATGGGAAAATGCCGGGAGAATCCCGCAGTTCGCCGCGCGAGATTCAGAATTATCTGGGCCGCATCAGCGGCCCGCTGCTGGACCGCATTGACCTGCACGTCGAGGTGCCGGCAGTGAAGTTCCGCGAGATCGCGGCGGAAAAGACTGGCGAGACTTCGGCGGAGATTCGCGCGCGCGTCGTGGCGGCGCGTCAGCGGCAACAAGCACGCTTCGCCGACCGACCGC
>JACPZS010000233.1 GCA_016195385.1 Verrucomicrobiota bacterium | reverse complement strand
CTCATCGCATCCTGGGGCTGGAGAAGGTCCCAAGGGTCCGGCTGTTCGCCGGTTAAAGCGGTACGCGAGCTGGGTTCAGAACGTCGTGAGACAGTTCGGTCCTTATCCACTGTGGGCGCAGGAAACTTGAGGGGTTCATTCCTTAGTACGAGAGGACCGGGAATGACGCATTTCTGGTGTGGCAATTGTTGCGTCAGTGGCATCGTTGCGTAGCCATGTGCGGAAGAGATAAGCGCTGAAAGCATCTAAGTGCCAAGCTCATCCCAAGATATGGTTTCCCAGACGCAAGTCTCTAAAGACCCTCGGCAGACCACCGAGTTGATAGGTTAGACGTGTAAGCGATGCAAGTCGTTCAGCGGACTAATACTAATAGGTCGTGCGGCTTGATATTTTTTCAACACAAGTTGGAAGATTATGAATTTTGCCTTTCTTAACCCTGTATGTAGTTTTCAAAGAACCAGATTCTTTGAGTGATTTTTTGGTGGCTATTAAGTTGCGGTCCGACCCGATCCCATTCCGAACTCGGCCGTCAAACGCATCCTTGCCAATGGTAGTGCATGTATAGCTTGCGCGAGAGTAGGTTGCCGCCATATTTTATATTCAAACCCAACAAGAGTCTTTCTTTCAATCGAAATCTCCGAATTTGAGTCGCAAATCCGTCTTTTCTACTGAGCTATCCCTTTTCTTCTTGGTGGCTTCATTTCTTGCAATCTGGCTGTTGCCAAACTCGCTTAAAAAGTGTTTAACTACGCCATGAGCAAATCATTGGTTTCTATCACCCGGCTGGTTGTGAGTATGACTTGGATGTGGGCTGCTTATGCTCTCAGCGCGGCGGATTGGCCGCAGTACCGTGGACCAACTCACGACGGCGTATCCACCGAATCCATCCCCGCGAAGTGGCCTGCCGCTGGCCTGCGTCAACTCTGGAAGACTCCGCTCACCGACGGCTTTAGCTCGTTCACGGTAAGCCAGGGGCGTGCCTTTAGTCTCGTGCTCCGTGAAATTGATGGCCTCAAGCAGGAGGTGTGTGTGGCACTTGATGCAGACACCGGGAAAGAGCTTTGGTCAGCGCCGCTGGGTTTTGCAAAATATGACGGCGGCGGCGATTCGGGAACAGATAACAATAAAGGTGGCGATGGTCCACGTTCCACGCCGAGTGTTGACGGCGCGAATGCTTATGTCACTTCGGCCAGGCTCGTCGTCTCCTGCTTCGACGCGAAATCCGGCAAACCGAACTGGTCACGAGATTTGATGAGAGAGCACGGGGGAGAAAATATCCGCTGGCAGAACGCCGCCTCCCCGCTCATCGACGGCGATTTGGCTTTCGTGGCTGGCGGCGGCACGGGCCAGGCGCTGCTCGCTTTGAACAAAAAGGACGGACAGGTCGTGTGGAAAGGGCAGGACGACAAAATGACGCACGCGACGCCAACTGCAACGACGATTCTTGGCATGCGACAGGTCATCTTTTTTACGCAGAAGGGGCTTGTCGCCGTCGCCCCTAAGACCGGCGACGTGCTCTGGCGTTATGATTTCAAACACAATGTTTCAACGGCGATTTCGCCGGTTGTTGCCGGAGATGTCGTTTATTGCTCCGCGGGTTACGGGGTTGGTGCCGGCGCGGTAAAGATCACTAAAACGGGCGACAAACTGGCATCAACGGAGTTGTGGAGAAAACAAAACCAATTGATCAATCACTGGAGCACTCCAGTGTTTAAGGATGGTTACATTTACGGCATATTTAATTTCAAAGAATACGGCAAAGCTCCGCTGAAATGCGTCGAATTGGCCTCTGGCCGGGAAGTCTGGTCACAGGAGGGGTTTGGCCCAGGCAACTGCATTTTGGCCGGTGGCAATCTGCTCGTGCTCGGTGACGCCGGCCAGTTGGTGCTCGTGGAGGCAACGCCGAAGGCCTACACCGAACTTGCGCGAGCGCAAGTGCTCACCGGCAAATGCTGGAGCACGCCGATCGTGAGCAACGGCCGCGTTTATGCGCGCAGCACGAAGGAAGGCGTTTGCATGGACGTCTCCGGCCAGTCGGCGAAGCAGTGATTCGTGCGTCGGATCGTCTCGCCGATTTCGTTTATGCTTCGGTTTGTTTGCGGCGTGTTCGGGTGGTGGTTGCTGACGTCGGGTGCGTTAGCCGCGAGCACGTTTCAGCAACGACTCGCCGAATTTCAAGCTAGGCTGGCGAATGAGCCGACGAATACCGCGCTGATTTTCAAGCTCGCAGACATTTGTTATGACGAAGGCGCGCGTGACAACTCGAAGGCTGTGGAACTGGCGGAGAAGTATTTCCAGCAACTTCTGACGATCGAGCCAAGGAACGCTCTCGCGCAAGTGATGCTCGGCAGCACGCAGACGATGAAGGCCCGCGATGCCTTCTGGCCGCCGACGCGACTGGAGCTGGCCAGGAAAGGAAACAAGACCATGGACGCCGCCGTCGAGTTGGCGCCACAAAATCCGGAAGTGCGATTCGTGCGGGCGATCAACAATTTTCACATGCCGAAATTCATGGGACGCGAGGAAGTGGTCCGTAATGACTTTGCGTGGCTCTGGCAGCAGGTCACAACGCAGCCGCAACCGCTCAAGGAAGAGTTGAAACAGGATGTCGCACTCTATCAAGGCAAGCTGCTTTGGAAGCAGAAACAAGCTGCGCAAGCGCGCGAAGTGTGGAATCGGGGAGTCGCGTTCAATCCCGATTCGAAACGAGCCAGATCAATCAAAGAGCAACTCACGGCGCATCACTCCGACGGAGCGCGATGAAAAATGCGCATCCGCAACTCGTCGTGCCGAACCGCCGCCGTGTTCCGAAGTGTTGGCGCGGTGACCTCGAAAGCGTTTTGATTGGGCGTGCCGAATTGAACCGGCGCACGCGGGAATTGGCGAAGTCGATTGAAGCGGATTTCTCCGGACGCAACTTGGTCGTTGTAGCTTTGCTGACCGGAACAGTTTTATTTCTCGCGGATCTGATTCGCGAACTTCGGCTGCCGCTTCATCTGGACTTTATCGGTGTGTCGAGCTACGGCGCGGGAACCCGAGCCGGCCGGCTGATTTTCAACAAGGAATTGCGCCTCGATGTGCGCGGGCGCGATGTGTTGATCGTGGACGATATCCTCGACACGGGTCGCACGCTTCACGCCGTCATCGAAAAACTGCGGCTCCTCAAACCCCGCCGTGTAAAAGTGTGTGTGCTGCTTGAAAAAAGAGCGCGGCGCGCCAGGAACGTGCGTGCGGACTACGTCGGCTTCCTTGTGCCGGACTTGTTTGTGGTTGGTTACGGATTTGATTTTGCCGAGCGTTATCGCAATCTTCCTTTCATCGGCGTGTTGCGTCCGGAAATGCTCGTGCCAAAATCCGCTGGTGCAAATTGATCGTCCGATGAAAATTACCATCTGCTTCTATTCTTATTTCAAGGAACTGACCGGTTGCGCGCAGACGAGCGAAGAGCTTGCGGACGGCAGCAAGTTGGGCGATTTGACCGCCCAAGTGTTCGCCCGATTTCCCAAACTCTCGGCGATGCAGAAATCGACTCTGTTCGCCGTGGGTGTGGATTATCAGAACCGTGATTTTGTTTTGCGGGACGGCGATGAAGTTTCGCTGTTTCCGCCAGTGCAAGGCGGTTGATCCTGGCTATTCACGATGAAACGCCAAGTCACCATTAGCGGTGAACCCATCGATACGGCCGCGCTCGCAGCAGGATGGGCGGCAGCGAATGACATGGGCGCGGTGATCTGTTTTCTGGGTGTGGTGCGTGCCGGCGAAGACGGGAAACGAATTCAAGCCCTCGATTACGAAGCGCACGTCCGCATGGCGGAACATCAGTTTCACCTTTTGTTCGATCAAATCGAGCAGCGCTGGCCCATTGGCTCGGTGCGGTTGGTGCATCGCATCGGCGTAGTGAAAGCCGGCGAGCCGTCGCTCTGGGTCGAAGTGCTTGCGCCGCATCGGGGCGAGGCGTTTGCGGCCTGCCAGTGGTTGATCGACGAAATGAAACGCGTCGTGCCGATCTGGAAAAAGCCGATTTGAGCCATGAACGTCATGTTCGGAGCGTGCGATCCGGTCGAGTGCTGAACCAATTTTTCAACTCCGCCAGCGCCCGGGCACGATGGCTGATTTGGTTTTTGGTTTCGTCACCCAATTCGGCGAATGAAACTTTGAAACCGTCGGGAATGAACAAAGGATCGTAGCCAAACCCGCCGTGGCCCGACGCTGCGGTTGCAATCCGCCCTTCGCACGCGCCAGCGAACATCTGTGGTGCTGCCGCGCCGCCTGTGTGCGCGCAATGTATCAGCGGCGTCAACGCGAGCACGCAGCGAAAGCGCGCTGCGCGTTCGGCGTCGGGAGTGTTCCTGAGCAGGCGAAGGAGCTTTTCGTTGTTCGCGGCATCGGAGCAATTGTCGCCGCGTTGCGCGTCAGCTGCGGCAAAGCGCGCCGAATGGACGCCCGGCGCTCCCTTGAGCGCATCGACTTCGAGTCCAGAGTCGTCAGCCAGCACGAACGTTTTCGCTTCCCAAGCGGTTGCAGTTGGTTGCGAGTCGTTCCGAAGCCACTCGACGATTTGCAACGCCTTACGCGAGGCGTTGCCGGCAAATGTCTCGGCGTCTTCGACGACGGACGGCGCGTCGGGATAGTCGATCAAGCCGGCACACGCGAACGAGTCGCCGAGAACGGCCTGAATCTCCCACACCTTGTGCGCGTTGTGCGTGGCGATAATCAGTTTCGTCATGCAAAAAAAGAACTCGTCTTAACAGCGTTGACACGGACGCGCTCGCCTACAATTGCACTCGTGGATTCGCCAGGTTGAAACAATTATCGGGCCCCGAATCTCAGCCACGGAATTAGGTTCGCTTTTTTGTTTAAACGTTCCGATTCGGTCAAAGTTTCTCCGCGAGAAATTTTTCGAGCTTGAGCGCGTCAGCGTGAAAATTGCGGATGCCTTCGGCGGTTTTCTCCGTTGCCATCGCGTCTTCGTTGAACAACCAGCGGAATTTTTTCTCATCAAGGTCCATTCGCTGAATGGGGTTCGCGGCGGCCGACTGCGGACTGAGTTTGCGCACAACGGGCGCCTGGTCTTTCTTGAGGTCGGCCAGTAGATTCGGACTGATGGTCAGCAGGTCGCAGCCAGCCAGTTCGAGAATCTCGCCGACGTTGCGGAAACTCGCGCCCATGACTTCCGTCGCGTGGCCGAACTTTTTGTAGTACGCGTAAATCGCTTGTACGGACAACACGCCGGGATCTTCGGCGGCGGGAAAATCTTTTCCGGTCTTGGCTTTGTGCCAATCGAGAATGCGCCCGACAAAAGGCGAAATCAATTTCGCTCCCGCCTGCGCGCAGGCCACGGCTTGCACGAGCGAAAACAGCAACGTGAGGTTGCAGTTGATGCCTTCTTTCTGAAGAATTTCTGCGGCGCGAATGCCTTCCCAAGTCGTCGCGATCTTGATCAAGATACGTTCACGTGTGATGCCGTGCTTCGCGTAAAGATCGATGAACTTGTGCGCCTTGACGACGAGCGCGGCGGTGTCGAACGAAAGATTCGCGTCCGTCTCGGTGGACACGCGACCGGGCACGATCTTCAGAATCTCAACGCCGAACAACACCAGCAGATGATCCTGGATGTTGCCGAGCAGGGCGCTGCGGCTCAGAGAAGCCGATTTGTTGTCCGCGAGGGCTTTCTCGACGAGAAATTTGTATTCCGGCATCAGCGCCGCCTTCAGGATCAGGCTAGGATTCGTCGTGGCGTCCAGTGGCGCGAATTCCTTGAGCGACACGAAATCGCCGGTGTCCGCGACGACTTTGGTAAACGTCTTGAGTTGGTCGAGTTGGTTGGGTGACGCCGCAGACGTGGTTGCAGTTGAAGCAGTGTTCATAATTCAAGACGGTTCAAAATCGTTGATCATTGGTCGCGGACGATTTATCCGCCTTACCGAAATGTTCGTTGTCACTCCAGCCATCGGCATCCGACGGCTGCAACTGGAACGATCCCATGGCGAAGCCGGGACGCTAGCAAAAACTTTTGCCGAGTTTTGCCAGACGCTTCATCTGCCAACGCACGGTGGCGTTGGGCGTCCACTCGTTCCAACGGCCGAGCCGGTGCAGAACTTCGGGATTCGCCAACGAGCGCGGCAGGCCGCCGGTGCAAACGCGCACGGCTTCTTCCGTTGCGGTCGCCCGCAGTTCTTCCAATGACTCCTCCGAATACCACGCGACGTGATCGGAGAGCGTGACGCGCGGATGCCGGCGCAGCGGCGAATCCTTCGGCAGCGGTTCATCCTCGAAGACATCGAGTCCCGCGCTCGCGAGCCGGCCTTCGCTCAACGCGGCGGCCAGCGCGTGCGTCTCGACGATTGGGCCGCGCGCGGTGTTGATCAAAATGGCGCCATGCTTCATCAGACCGAGCGTGCGCTGATTGATCAAGTGGCGCGTTTCCGGCAGCAACGGGACGTGCAATGTGATGTAGTCGGATTCGCGGCAAAGGGTGTCCAGATCGACGAGTTGAACTCCCAGCGCCTGCGCGTGCTCCGGTTCGATGAACGGATCGGTGCCCAGCAACCTCATGCGCCAGCCGGCCAGCTTGCGTGCCGTTGTCTGGCCGATGTTGCCGAGACCAACAATCCCCATCGTCTTGCCGGCCGTGCGAAACATCGTCTCGCGCGGGTTCACGTCCCAAGTGCCGCCGGCAACTTTTTGATGCGTGGCCGCCACGGCGCGCACGCACGCGATCCACAAACCGATGGCGTGAGTTGACACGTCATCAAAGCAGTAGTCCGGCACATGGCCGACGATGATGTTGGCGGCGGTCGCGGCATCCACGTCCACGTTGTCGGTGCCAACGCCGTAACGGACAATAATCTTGCAACGCCGGAATCGTCGGATGAGTTCGGGCGTCACGCGGAGCCAACGCACGAGAATCGCATCGGCTTCTTCGCACAAGCGCCAGCCGTCCGCTTCGGGCAGCGAATCGACATCAATGAACTCGCCGCCCGCAGCCGTCACGATCCCGGCTTCAATCTTCGTTGAACCGTAGCCGTGTTTGACCATCACTACTTTGAACTTTGCCATGAGTTGCTTTCCGTCCGCCGGTTTCGGTGGAGCTATTGGGCGTGAGTTCTACCGTGCGCCGCGGCGACTGACAAGCCGTCGTCTAAAAATCTGCGGAGCAAATTTTGGAAACCGTCCGTGCGCGTGTTTCAAACTTTGCTTGCTCCGTGGTTTTCGGGCGGCGTAGAGTACCGGCGTTCTGCGCGCGTGTAGCTCAATTGGATAGAGTGTCGGCCTCCGAAGCCGCAGGTTGTGGGTTCAACTCCCGCCACGCGCACCACTTCTCCCTTCACCAAGCAGCGTTAAGGACGTGGCGGAAAACTTTTGTGGCGCGCACGATCCTTGGCCCGAAATTCCGCGATCAAGTCGGAGTGGAGCTTCCGTTGTTCCGGCGTCAGTTCTTGATCCACGCGCTGCTGGGCGCGCTCAACGATTTGGCCGCGCTCGATCACTTCCTGACAGTGACGGGCTTGAAATTCCTTTTCGGTGTCTTCAAGGATGGCCTTGATCTTGGGCTGTTGCTCGGCGGAAAGATTCAACTTGCCTTGCAAAAGCTGCATCGTTTTCGTGGACCAATTGTCGAACGGCGGCCGGCGCATCGGCTCCTGTCGCGAGTATTGCTTGGTGAGGATCGCGCCAATGACGACCCCCGCCGCGAAGATGGCGCAAAGTGAAAATCCGATTTTGAAGTTCCGGGAAAAGTTCATGGCACAGAAGCGATTTCCATGGCGGAGTAGTTCAAGTTGTAGTCATACGCGACCTCGTGCCAGTTTGCGGCGAAATAGGAAGCGGCGCCGATGAGGAGCACCAGGCCGGCGGCGAAGGCCGCCCGGCAGGCCAGCCGTTCCCATAAGGCCGCAACGAGTTCCGGTCGCGCCGCCTGCCATTGCGCGACGACGCGCGTGGCAAACCCGTAGGGCAACGCCGCTGTTTCCCGTTCGGGCGCCCGGCGGGCCCAGTGGAAAAGCCGATTGAGTTGACGTTCCAGTTCGTTCATACGCGTTCTTCTTTTTTTAACCTGGCAAAGGCGTCCCGCATTTTGCGCCGCGCGCGAAAAGCGCGCACCCGGATGAGTGAGGGCATCCAACCGGTCATCGCCCGAATCTCACTCACCGAGCGGTCTTCCAAGTCCAGCATTTGAATAATCAACCTGTCTTTTGGTTGCAAAGTATCCATGAGTTTGCCGACCAATTCGCGCGCGCCCAAAACCTGGGCCGGGTGTGGTTCTTCGGCGGAACTCATCACTGCGTCCAGCGCGCCGGCTTCTTCTTCGGAAAGATCCGCCCAGCGCATCTCCGGCCGCGACCGTTGGGCCCGCAGGTGATTCAGGCACGTGTTCACCGCGATGCGCGACACCCAATGCGCGAATGGGAGATCGCCCCGGTACTGTTCGAGCTTCGCGAACATTTTCATAAAAATCTCTTGCGCCAAATCTTCTTCCGCCACGCGCCGGGGAAGATTCGACCGCGCAATCTTAATCACCAGCGGATACAGATGTTCGACCAACGCCCGCGCCGCGGCCTGATCGTTCCTGCGCACGCTGCGCAGACAATCGGCCACATCCAGCTTCGTCTCTTCAATTGAGTCAGCTACGACGCCCACGACTCAATCCTAGTGACACTCCGCCGCAAGAAGCAATTACAGGTTTTTCTCGCAACTTAGTGCTGTGGTGAACGAAGCGAGTAGCAGCCGCTCTCACCCCTTTTGCGCAGAGAAGCATTGGTGATTCAAGAGACCGCATAAAACCATTGATTTCATTGGATGAAATTGAAAATGGTGGGTTGGCAGGGACTCGAACCCTGGACCAATGCCTTAAAAGGGCACTGCTCTACCAACTGAGCTACCAACCCAGCCCCAGATATGAAATGCGGCGGTGCGGAGCGAATCCGTCCTGTCGAATGCGGCGCGAAAAGTATGCGACGGGTATGGTGGGTGCAAGCTGTTTTTCCTGCCGTGAACGGCTTATTTTATCCCGCTCAACTCATCCCTTTACGGACCTCTGAGTTTGAGTCAACGCCTGCGGGCGGGATTGTTAATTGAATGGTTGCCTGCCCGAGAAAAAATCATAACTATCCATCCGATGATCGTTAAACCAATGCGACTTGAGTTGGTGCCGCCGCGGATTCTCCGGCGGCTTGAGCCAGCGCAGGGTCGCCTGACTCGTCGTAGCTAAATTTAAGATCACCGCCTGAAATTATGAACTGCCAAGCCCATCTTTATCGCGGACAGGACCGCGCTGAAATCACGCGTCGTTGGTTTTTCGAGCAATGCGGCCTCGGCCTTGGCGCCATCGCGCTCGGTTCGCTTTTCCGCCAGCAGGGCATGGCTGCGCCGCTCGCGCTCAATCCGCTGGCCGCGAAGAAGCCGCACTTTGAAGGCAAGGCCAAGCGCGTCATCTATTTGTTCCAAGCAGGCGCGCCGAGTCATCTCGAATTGTTCGACCACAAACCGCAACTCACGAAATTCAACAACACGCTGCCGCCTGAGGAATTGTTGAAAGGCTATCGCGCTGCATTCATCAATCCTTCTTCCAAACTGCTTGGGCCGAAATTCAAATTCGCCAAACACGGACAGAGCGGCATTGAACTCTCTGAACTTTTGCCACGCCTTGCCGAGGTCGCCGACGACATCGCGGTCGTGAAGTCGCTGCACACCGATGCGTTCAATCACGCGCCAGCGCAGATTTTCATGAACACCGGCTCGCAGCAATTCGGCCGGCCTAGCCTTGGCGCGTGGACCACTTATGGACTCGGTAGCGAGTCCACCGATTTGCCGGCGTACGTTGTATTCAGCACCGGCAGCAAAGGCACGAGCGGCGGCAGCTCGAACTGGGGCGCGGGTTTTCTGCCGACGGTTCACGGCGGCACGATGTTCCGCACCGGCGGCGATCCAGTTTTGTATTTGTCGAACCCGAAGGGCGTGGATGACGAGATGCAACGCGATTCGCTCGAAACGATCAAGCGGCTCAATCAGAAGCGGCTCGACATCGTCGGCGATCCGGAAATTGGCGCGCGCATCAGCGCGTTCGAGATGGCGTACCGGATGCAATCAAGCGCGCCGGAGTTGATGGACATTTCCAAGGAGTCGAAGGAAACGCTCGACCTGTACGGCGCGGAGCCGGGCAAGCCGACTTACGCCAATGCCTCCCTGCTCGCGCGGCGACTGATCGAGCGTGGCGTGCGCTTTGTGCAGATCTTCCATGAGGCGTGGGATCAGCACGGCAACCTCGTGGCCGACCTCAAGAAGAATTGCAAAAACACCGACCAGGCTTCCGCGGCGCTCGTGAAGGATCTCAAGCAACGCGGTCTGCTCAAAGACACGCTCGTTGTGTGGGGCGGCGAATTCGGTCGCACGCCGATGGTGCAGGGCGGCGGCGATGATGGCCGCGATCATCACCCGAACTGTTTCAGTGTCTGGCTTGCGGGTGGCGGTGTGAAACCCGGCCTGATGCTCGGCGAATCGGATGATTTCGGCTTCAACGCCGCGAAGGACAAAGTTCATGTCCACGATCTCAACGCGACGATTCTCCATTTGCTCGGCTTCGATCACACGAAGCTCACGTATCGTTTTCAAGGCCGCGACTTCCGCCTGACCGACGTGCATGGGGAAGTCGTGGAGAAGCTGCTGGCGTGAAGGAGGTTTCTGGCAGCGGCCTCATCGCGGCGCAGGCTTGCGTTTGACGGGCGAGTCGGGCAAAAAGTGGCTTGCAATTACAAGCATGACACTTTCTCCTTCCAAACGCATGGCGTTGGTGGCGGCCAGCGTTCTGGCGCTGGATCAACTCACCAAATTCATCGTGGTGCGCCAACTGCAATTCGAGGTGGGGCAAAAAATCATTATCGATGGCTTTTTCAAATTTGTTTATTGGGGGAACACCGGCGCGGCCTGGAGTTTCTTCCGCGGCCACAACGATCTGCTGGCGCTCGTCGCCGTGGCCGCACTACTGGCGCTTTACTTCAGCCGGCATCATTTTGATTCCCACACGCTGGGCGGGCAGATTTCGCTGGGACTCGTTTTCGGCGGCATTGCGGGAAATTTGATCGACCGCTTCCGTTTCGATCACGTCGTGGATTTCCTCCGTTTCTACATGAACCGCCGCGGCGGGAGTGAGATTGGTTTTCCCGCCTTCAACGTGGCGGATTCGGCGATCTGCACTGGCGTCGGCTTGATGTTTCTCCTCTCCTGGCGCAACGAAGCAAAAGTGCCTGCTTCGGAAACCGCCGCCAAAGAAGGCGCGTAATTAGCAGGCCGTGCCAAGCAGGCGAACCGAGCTACTTCAGCTTGATCCGGAGGTTCCGAAAAGCCACCGGGCCATGATCGCCCTGCAACATCAGCGGGCCTTTCGGCTGTTCGTCGTTCTCGTACGTGGCGGCACGGGTTGGGCCGGTCAACTCGACGTTTTCATGAATTACTTTGCCGTTGTGGACGACTTTGACGAAGCGAGCGTTGGCGAGCTTTCGTCCATTGGCGTCGAAGCGCGGCGCGCGGAAGATGATGTCGAAACTCTGCCACTGGCCCGGCGACTTGCTGGCATTGCGGCGCGGCGCGTGACCTTCGTAACCGTGATTGTCCTTCCAGCGCTCGTAAATCCCGCCGCAGTCGGATGACTTCGGGTGCTCGACGCCCCAACTGTCGAAGACCTGAATCTCGTAGCGGCCTTGGAAATACACGCCGGAGTTCGAGCCTTTGGGCACGACGAATTCGACGTGTGCTTCGACATCACCGTGTTCCAATTCGCTGATCAAATTTACCGTGCGACCTTTGACACTGTTCACCAACACACCGCGACCAGAGTGAATGGAAAATTTTTTGTCGTCCACTGGATCAAGCCTGACTTTAGCCGCGGCCAGCCATTCGCCAACGGGTTGCCGCCAGCCGGCTAGATTTTTTCCGTTGAAGAGGAGAATGGCTGGGGAGGCAGCGGCGTCCATCGTTGCCGCAAGCGCCACCGCAATGAGCGTGAGCGTGAGTTGGCCTATCAACTGCCACCACGAATGAGATGTTGCTGAGTTCATCGGATTAGCTTTGAGACGAGGGCAGGTTAACAATGTTGCCGGTTCCGTGGCAAACGCATCTTTCGTGGGCTGGCGGTAAGTCCGGCAGCCTCGCTGGCTGCGAGCCTTGCGAGCGGGAATGCTGTTTGCAAGTCAAGCCGTGAATTGCGCCGGCTGGAACACGCATGTTGACAGTCGAATCGCCAATGTTAGTGTCGATTACTTGAATTTGACGCGCGGGAGTAAACCTCAGCATGCGGTTTGAATCACCGCGCGTTTGCAGACAAACAACGACCATTTCATGAGTGAGACGACATTGACGGCCGCCAGTTCTGGCGGCACTCCGAAGGTTTCCAAAATTTCGGAGGCGGTAATTCGGATCGCGGGCAATTCCCAGGACGGCATCCAGGCCATCGGTTGTTTCCTCGCGCGACTGGCCGGTCGCAGCGAGCAGGAAGTCATGACGTTCATGACGATTCCTTCGACGATTTCCGGCGGCCCCTCGATTTTCCAAGTGCGCATCGGCTCGGGCGAAGTGCTCAGTTCCGGCGACGAGGCGGATGTGCTGCTGGCCTTTTACCAGCACTCGTACGAAGACCATATCAGTTCCGTCAAGAAGGGCGGCATCGTGCTTTACGACTCCGATCATGTCGAAGTGAAGCCCGAGTGGGAGAAAGATTATCATCACGTCGGCGTGCCGATTTCGGGCCTCACCGTTGAGGCCATCGGCGGCACCGCGAAGGACAAGGGCAAAAATATTTTCGCCCTCGGTCTCGTCGCGAAAATTTTCGATCTGAATCTGCCGAAGCTCGAAAAACTGATCGGTGAACGCTTCGGTGGCAAAGATCAAAGTATCCTGAATAACGCGCTGGCCGCATTCCATGCCGGCTACAGCCATTCGCTCGGGAACGTGTTCGAAGTTTTCCAGTTCGTCGAAGGCCAGAAACGCGGCACGCAACAGGTCGTGATGAACGGCAACGAAGCGCTGGGTTACGGCTTGATCGCCGCCGGTGTTCGTTTCGGCGCGGGCTACCCGATCACGCCGTGGTCGGACATCATGGAATTGCTTCGCCGCGAACTGCCGAAGTACGGCGGCGAGTTCATCCAGTGCGAAGACGAAATCGCTTCGATCTCGATGGCCATCGGTGCTAGCTACGCGGGACGCGTCGCGGTGACCGGTTCGAGCGGCCCGGGAATTTCGCTCAAGACGGAAGCGCTCGGCTGGGCCGTGATGGCGGAGATGCCACTGATCATCGTGGACGTCCAGCGCGGCGGCCCCTCGACCGGCATGCCGACAAACGTCGAGCAGTCGGACTTGAACATCGCGTGTTTCGGCGGCCACGGAGATTCGCCGCGTGTTGTCATCGCGCCCGCCAATGTCGAAGACTGTTTCTACACGGCAATTGAAGCGGTGAACATCGCGCGCAAATACAGCGTGCCGGTGATCATCCTGAGCGACCAGGCGATCGCGACACGCATCGAGGCGTTTGAGGAACCGAACCTCGAAAAAGTTTGCCAGGACATTTCGCCCGACCTAAGCCCGGTGGCGGATCACAAGCCATACGATTTGTCCGCGCCCGATGGCATTACGCATCACGTCGCGCCGGGCACACGCATCCAAAGCGGCATTTACCCCATCACGACCGGTCTGGAACACGACGAACTGGGACATCCGACCGGCTCGCCCAAATTGCACATGCAGATGTCCGCGAAGCGCCGCAAGAAACTACAGGCGCTCGGCGCGTCATTGCCGACGCCGGCGATTTACGGCCCGCCCGAAGGAAACGTCCTGCTCGTTGGCTGGGGTTCCACACAAGGTCCCATTAAGGAAGCCGTGGATCGCGCCCGCGCCGCCGGCGACAGCGTGTCGGCAATCCATATCAAGCACATCAATCCGCTCCCGCCGGGTTTGGAAAACATTTTCGCCGGCTTCAACCATATCTTCGTCGTCGAAATGAACGACGAAGGTTTGTACGGCTACGGCCAACTCGGCGGTTTGCTGCGCGCGCGCTATTGCGATCCCAAAATTCGCGGCCTGACCAAGACCGATGGATTGACTTTCAAAGTCCGTGAGATCCTGGACCGGGCGAAAGCCAGTGTGTCGTCCGGGATGCGCAAACTCTAACTACTTTTTCGATTTTAACTGAATCTGCCACTGACATGAGTTCCACCATCACTGAAATTCCCGCGCGCAACGGCGGCGCTGTTGTTGCGCCGCTACCCGACTCCGAACGCAAGGGGCTGACCAAAAAAGAAATCGCCGCCGATCATCCGACGTGGTGCCCCGGCTGCGGTGATTTCTCCGTGCTCGCGCTTTATTTCAAACTGATCGAGAAGCGCAAAATCTGGCACGAGAAAATCACCACCATCGCGGGCATCGGTTGCTCCAGCCGCTTCCCGTACTTCGTGCAGGCGCACGGCGCGCACTACATCCACGGCCGCGCGCTACCGTTCGCGAGCGGCGTTTCACTTTCGCGGCCCGACTTGCATGTGTTCGTCTTCGGCGGTGATGGCGACGCGTTCTCCATCGGCGGCAATCACCTGAATCACACGGCACGCAAAAACATCAAGATGACCTACGTCATCATGGACAACTGGGTTTATGGGCTGACGAAGAAGCAGACTTCGCCCACGTCGCCCATCGGTTTCAAAAGCAAGACCGATCAATGGGGCGCGATGGATCATCCGATCAACCCGATGAAGCAATTGGTCAGCGCGGGCGCGACGTTCATCGCGCGCACAACGCACACGAATCCAAACCACGTGCTCCAGATGATGGAAGCCGCGATGGATCACGACGGCTTCAGCGTCATCGAGTGTCTCAGCGAGTGCGTGGAATTTTACGAGGGCGCGTTTGACGCCTCGAATCCGCGCAAGGGCGGTGTCTTCAACACCGTATCCGCCGAGCACGATATCACTGATGAACACGCGGCCTACAAGCTCGCCGACGGGCCGTTCCCCGGGCGCTTCGGCATTTTCTACAAAGTGAACCGCCCAACCAAGAACGCCAACGAAGCCAAGATCGCCGCGACTATGGGCGAAAAATTCAAAGGCCTGAAGGACTGGCAGATTCTGCAAAAGAATTTCGATCGGATGAAGTAGGCAAGCGCCAACCTGTTGTTCCAAACCTTGGTTTTGAGGCTGTTTTTTTTAGAACTGGCCTTGATCAATCTTCCACCGGCACGACGAGGTTCTCGATGATGTCGTCATTCCGATCGGGCGTGTTCTTGCCGAGCTTGCCTCGCATCGTGTCGAAAAGAAAAAATACCGCTTTTTTGCGAAGCGAGCGTTTCTGTCAAAAAGCAGGGGCTTTACTTACGCCACTTTGGACAGCGCGGTCTTAGCGCGCGCAGTTGGCACCGTATTGGCCGCGGGAACATTGGGCTGTGATTCATGCGTGGCGGTG
>JACPZS010000022.1 GCA_016195385.1 Verrucomicrobiota bacterium | reverse complement strand
AGTCCGAACTCCGTTCCGCGCGCGATGGCGGTAGCCACGGGCGTCCGGACCGCGTACTGCGGCGCATTGGTCAGTTTCTGGACTTTGGTCCACACCTGCCCACGCAGCAGATTGATTTCGGGCGGACGCAGTTTCGTGTTTGAGATTTCGGATTGGGGATTTGGAATTTCCACCACCGTGTTGAAATGCAACCGCAACGTGGTGCCGTCGCGGAACTGGATCTCCGCGCGATCAGCGTCGCCGGTTTCAATACGGTCGCCGAAGCAAACTGAAGTTGAGCGTTGAGCGTTGAGCGTTGAGCGTTCGCCGGCGCGGCGGATGGCGGGGTTCCCCACCGCAACGGCAAACTCTCCCACCTTGACATGCGTCAAAAGCTTTGAACCAGCCTTGATGAAATAAATTCCCAAGGCAGCCACGAGCAGAACCGCGGCTATTGCCAGACGCTGCTTCACCCGAAAGTCGAAGCGAAGTGCCGCTGCGGCTCGTGCTGGAATCGTTCGCCAAGCTGCGAACCAGCGCGCCGTGGCGACACCGTTTTTCGCCTCCGGTGTCAGGTTTGCCGGCGCGGATCTCATTTCGATCGGACGCCGCGAAGTTTCGGCCAGCACGTGCGCGCGAAGTTGCTCGATGGAACTGGCGCGCACCACGGCCAGCACGGACTGCTTGACGCGCTCATCGGCCTCCGGACCGCCCAAGGCAACGCGCAGCGCTTGATCCAGGAGTTGTTGATCGGCAAGGGCACGTTGAGAGGCGTGATCGCTCGCGAGCTCCAATTCCGCTTGGACGCGCTCCGCAGGGGCCAGCGCGTCGGCAAAATAGGCCGCCAGAAGTTCCTGGGTTAGCATGGACGATGACTTTCCATTTTCCGCTTGATGCAATCTTTCAATTGCTGGCGCACGCGGAAGAGCATGGTGTAAACCCAGGCGACACTTTGATGAAGGTGCTGCGCGATTTCCTGGCTCGAATGATCCTCGCGATATTTCAGCGCCAGCAACTCGCGCATCTTTGGCGGAACTTCCTCGAGACAGTATTCCAAAAACTCGACTGCTTCCGGCGCGCACGAGTCGGACGCTGTTTGCGCCCCTTCGCAGATGGAGTGGGCGGCGAACCGGGTTTGATTCACTTGCTCGCGGCTGAAGCGCTGGATTTCCGCGCGCAAAAGATTCCAGGCGATGGCCCGCAGCCAGGCTTGGACGGACGTGCCGACCGTAAACTTGCGGATATTGTGGAAGGCGAAAACGAAAGTCTCGTGCGTCAGTTCGTCCACGAGATGCGCGACGGGAGCCTTGAGTGCCAGGAAAGCCCGGACGTGATGAACGTGGCGATCCAGCAATTGCTCGAAAGCCCGCTGGTTTCCCTGCTGGATTTCGCGGACCAACAGCGTGTCGTCCATGCCCTCAGTTATTGGCGGTAAAGTGCTCATCAAAGTCATCCGGTTATAGCACTCCAAGGCGCTTTCCTTACAGAAATCTGTCGCGTGTCATGCCAATTTCAATCAAGAACGTGGAGTCCTCCGGGCGGCACCCCCACCCATCTCGCGGACGCCGCGTTGGGACGGCGTTAAATCTGATCTCGGCGCTCCGCGCTAGCAGTTTTTCTGATCACCTGAAAGTCTATCAACCCTACAATTTAGTTCACGGCACAAAAACTCCCTGACTCAAGTTCGTGTCCGAGCCGCTCCCGCTGGTGACCAGTTTGAGCGCACGAATTTGGAGAGCCGCGCGCCCGTTGGTGGCGGCGCATTGTCCTTGAAGGACGTTTCCGCAATTCCCGATCCAGACGTTAAGCGGATGAAATCACCGTCGATGTCGCGCGCTGGCGAACGATGAACGAAGTAGCGGCAATCCGTTTTGCCGGTGGTCAGATTGCGCCAAAGAATGTCGGTCTGCCCGTTGCGAGCAAAGTCGCCCGCGCCGGCCATCTGCCAATTGGGATCGGTTGAGGTGGTGATGAACTGGCTGTTGGCGAGGCTCAGATTCCCGGGTGGGGCCGGAAAATACCAGCACGCGTTCTGGCCATTGTCGTGATGCCAGATCAAGTCCGGACGCCGGTTGGTGGTAAATCCAAAGAGAGCAGGCGAGAGCAATCCGGCACCAGTGCCAAGCAACATCACTGGCAAACAAGCAATGACGGACTTCGTTTTCATCACGCTCAATTGCTGTGGAACTGGAAGTTCACAACGCCTCTCTCAGCCACCAGATTAACAGTCCTTGGCCGGCCATTAAACCACCCAACGCCAGCCACGTCAGCCATTCCCGCAACCGGAAGTCCCGTTGATTGGTCGCGCTTAACGAGAAACGGATTTTGATGGCACCCAGTTCAAGCACGTCGCCATTGCGCAGCGCGCGCCGCTGGAATGCCGCGCCAGCGACGGCCACCAGCCCGCCTCCGAGCGCCTGTCCGACGACGCCCCCGGTCGCGTCCCACGCCAGCTCCAGATGCCGATCCCAAACCCCCGGAGCGTCCAGCCGAAGGTGGCTCCCGCTGTCACGACCAATCCAGAAAGGAAATCGGCGGGCCACCGTCATAGTGCCCGCCGAGTCACCCGAAAGAATAGTGAGTTGAACCATCTATAAAATGCGCCGCGGAACGAAAATGTGATCACCCGGATAGACCGGCAAATCGAACTTGGGTTTGCTCAATGCCTTCGTATAGTCGATCGTCACTTTCTCGCCGTTGGCCCGCGTGAGTTGAATCCGATGCTTGCTCGCGAAATCGGTGAGGCCCTGCGCGACCGCGATCGCTTGCGTCACCTTGAGTTCACCGGAATACGGAAAGCGGCTCGGCACGCGCACTTCGCCCGCGACATAAAACCAGCGGTTTTCGGTGAGGACCGTGACCGTGAGGTTTTTGAAGTATTTCGCGTAGCGCTTCTGGAGCTCCGCTTCCAATTGCGCGCCCGTCAACCCGGCATCCTGCACGGGCCCGTCTTTGTCAATGATCGGCGGCAGGAGCGTGCCGTCTTCCTTGATCCGCGCGTCGAAGTTCTTTGGGCCGGTGCCGGAGAAAACAATCGACACCAGATCGTTTGGGCGAAGGAGGGCATTGCCCGTCGTCATTTGATTGGTATCCGGTTTCGCTTCCGACTCGGCCTTGTCTGCCGGAGCCAAGCCGGCGCAACCGGCGAGAAAAAATCCCACCGCCGCCAAAACCAGGATGCGCAGAGACAGCCGCGCGACGTTCATTGTGTAACCCATAGGAAAAAGATGCTAGACCGACGGCAACGCCGGGAACAATCAGTATTTTGGTTTGAGATCGATCCGGTTCTGCGGCTCGACTCCCGCCTTTTTGCTCTGGCCGTTTTTCTTGCCCGATTCGTCGTCGTCCTGCTTGGAGTAGTAATCGTAGTAGTAGCCGCTGTAGTAATAGTAGTTCTCGTCCTGCGACATGTTGATGTTGTTCAAAACGACGCCGATCAAGTTGCCGCCGACCTTCTCGACCATTTGCTTGGCGCGAATGGTCATCGCCTGCGGGTACTTCCGATATTGGATGACTTGCAATGCCAAATCGACTTCGCTGGCCAGAATGGCCGCGTCGCTGACGCCCATGATGGGCGGCGAATCGAAGAAAACGAAATCATAGCGGCGCTTCAACTCCTGCACCATTTCTTTCATCGCCACCGAGTTGAGCACGCCCATCGAACTGCTGGGCAGTTTCCCGCTGGGCATGAAGTCGAGCGTCGCCAGCGGCGTGGTTTGGATGACTTCCTCCAGCCGGTTTTGCTTGAGCAAGTAGTTCGTCAACCCGACCGCGTTGGTGACGTGCAGGAATTTGTGGATGCTGGGGCGGCGCAAGTCGGAATCGACGATCAACACGCGCTGGCCGTTCTGCGCGAACACGGTGGCCAGGTTGAACAGCGTGGTCGATTTGCCTTCGCCCGCGCCACCGCTGACCACGGTGATGGTTTTGAGCGCGTCGTCCTTGCGGGTGAACAAAATGTTCGTGCGCAGGACGCGATAGGATTCGGCGTGCGGACTCTCCGGCCCCTCGGCCAGCAGGGAGCCGACGTTCTGCGGAATGACTCCGAGCACCGGTGCCTGGAGCGTGCGCTCCACGTCGTCGATGGTTTTCACGCTCGTGTCCAGATACTCAATGAAGAATGCCAGCCCGACGCCGACGAGCAGGCCGACGATGACGCCGAGCGCAATGTTCAGCGGGATGTTCGGGCGGACGGGCCGCACGCCCGGTTCCGCTTTGTCAATGACCATCACGACAGCGGAACGCGGAATCTTCACGTCAATTTTTTCTTGCGTGATTTTCATGCCCAACGCGTCACGCATCCGCTTTTGAGTCTCGAGTTGCCGCCTGGTTTTGAAGTAGTCGCTCAACTCGTGGGCGCGGTCGATGTCGGTTCGCTTGGCTTTTTCCAACATCTCGTCCGCCTGTTTGAACTGGGCTTGCGCCGCGGCAACCATCGACTTGATCCCTCGGAGCACTCCATCCAGCCGGTTGTCAATTTGGCGCCGGATCTCCGCAAGATAAGCCCTGGCTTTTTTGACTTCGATGTTCTCTTCGGTCAGTTCTTTCTCCAGCTGGACCAGACTTTGTTCCGCCGAGGCTTGTTTCAACAAAAGATCGTTGAGAAGCGTGTCGGGGTTCGCGGTCGGCAAAGTTTTTTCAAGTTCGGGCCGCGAGAGCGCCGTCAACTCCAGATACAATGTGTTCAGCCGCGTGTACATGGATTCGGACTCGATCTTGATGTTTTCAAGTTTGCGCACTGTTTCCGGCTCCATCGTTGCGCCGCCACCACCTTCAGGAGGATCGCCGGCGATGTTTTTTTCCTTGCGCATGGTGTCCACCTTGTCTTGCAAGAGTCCAAGTTCTTCGTTCTTGATCTTAAGCTCCGCTTCCAACGCCAGGATTCCCGAACTGGCGCGGGCCAGCTCGTTGGTCAGGCGCCAGTGGCTGTATTGTTCAGCAACGGCATTTGCCAGTTCCGCCGCCTCTTCTTTGATTTCATTGGAAACCCGGATCTCGATTAGGCTGGTGTTGCGCGTCTGCCGCAATTCGATGTTCCGTTTCAGGAACGTGTACGTCTGCGACGTCTTGAGCGGCTGCCCTTCGGTGCCGTATTTCGCGGCCCACCGGCTGTTGAGGCTCTTTGCCTCAATGACTTTGTTGAGCACTTCCTTCGAGTTGATCAATTCAAACTGGGTCTGAATGAAATAAGGATCGAAACTGCTGGAAGTATTCATGCCCCCAAAAGGCGTGACGTCAGAAACATCTTTCTCGACCTGAATGCGCACGGAACTTTGGTAGAATTTGGGAAGCATGTACGTCACCAAGGTGGTGGTGAGCACGACCAACAAAAAAACGGCCAGGATGACTGTCTTGCGGATGCGGATGATGCGCCAATAGTCAAGGAAGTGGAGCTTCACTTCCGTCTCGACGGGAGCCTTGAAATTCTTGTCCATAGGTCTCAAAAAAAAGGAGGCTAGATTTGTGTCCAGCCTCCCGAATCGGTTTGATTAAGTTGGTTTAATAGCTGGCGCGCAGGCCGATGAAGACTCGGTTGCGGGTGAAACCGCGCGCGTTGATCTCGGAATCCAAACGATCATAGTTGTAGCCAAGTTCAGCACCCCAGTATTCGTTGAATTTGTAATTCAAGCTAAATCCGATCATGTAGAGATCGTCCGTCTGCTTGTATTTGGTGCCGTTGGAATCTTTGCCACCGTTGAAAGTAGAATCCTGCACTTGACCAACCAAAGATCCCATCAAATTGGCAGTGATTTGGTGAGTCAAGGAAGCATAAATCGTGGTCGTTTCCTGATCCAGCGTTGCAGTCTGGTCTGCGAGGTTGATGTAGGTAACATCCGTCTGATTGCGCGCGTGACGAACGCCCAGTTGCACCGAACCGCCTTTCGAATAACCGTATGACAGGTTTGCATCCGCGTAAGGCGTCGTTGAATTCTTCTCCGAACCAGCCAACGCGTTGGGATACTCGGTGATTTGCGCGCCAACGCGAACGGAAGCGAGGATTTGGTTGGCGAAAGTCTGGTCGGCACCTGCGAAGATATAGTGAGAATGATTGTCACGAATCTTCGAGTCACTCATCGCCAGCGTTTTTAGCGGATCAAAGGAAAGCAACGAATCCTTGGAAGTGTGGTCAATCAGCCCATATTGATAGCCGATCAAGGCGATGGTGTTCGGCTGCGCATTCCAGCGGAAATCGATCTTCGCCAAGTGCTCCATGCGGTCCAAGTTGGCCGCGTAACCGCCTGCCCCGCTCTGTTTGTAGTCATAGAGCGTGTTCGCGTAGCCAAAGGTAGTGCTGAAAGCACGGGAGATGTCCGCGTGCAGCGAGAGGTCCGCCGCGTTGCGCAAGTTGTCCAGGTTGCTCCGGCGCAGCGGCGCGGTCACGACACTGGGATCCAAAAGCTGGGGTTCCTGCGATAGAACAAATGAATCCTTCGCTTCCAGCTTCAGATTTTCGCTGAAACTGTGGTTCAAATTGAGGTCGGCTTGATGGCTGTGGTCGGCGGAGTTGGTCTTCCGATCGGCGTACCAGCGGAGTGAGTATTGGTAGCTGAGGCCGATGAACGTTTGTTCCAGCGCGGCGTTCAAGCTCGCCCGCGGACTCACCTCGAAGCCAAACGAACTGCGCGGCTTGAGCACGGCACCGGTCGCTGGGTCGATGTAGCTTGATGGCGAAGTGAAATAGTTGTCGTCATAAAAGCCCCGCAGCGAAGCGGACACGCTCCACAGCTTGCTTCGCTCCGGCGAAGTGAGGGCGGGATTGGGCGCATAATAGGAGCGATCCAGTGGCGTGGCAGCCTGTGCGCTGGCGGCCCCGATTGCAACAAGGCCGACGGAGGTGAGGATTTTTTTCATATCGTAACGTTTTTACCTAATTCACAAATTCTCGCTTGAACACTTATCGTTGAAAAGTGACTTCTTTTACGGAGAAGCAGGGGGGTTGTCAAATAGAAATCGTGGCAAGTGTCCGTTATTCCAACACAAATGGCGCTGCTGAAAATTTTCACTTTGTTTTTGGGTTCCAGCGCTCGCGATCCATGAGCAGAAACTGATTTGGCAGATAGCCGCTGGGCATGCTCGCCAGGGTGAATTGCGGCGGCACTTCGTTCTTCAACAGGCACTGCAACACAAATTTTCCCCAATCGTTGTCATCCAGGATCATCTGGGCGCGAAATTTCTCATCCAGGGTCACCGGCGTCAAATAAATCGCGTGGATCGCCTTTTGAAAGTCGTTGATGAGGAAAAAATCATTCGTTCGTCGCAGTGGAGATTTCAACGTCATCCACAGGCTTTGCCGGTTGCCGTACCACGCCGTCGCCCACGGCATGTCGGTCATCATGAGTTCCTGTTCAGTCAACCAGCCGCACGGCTCCTGGATCGCCGGCGGATGGTAGGGCGGGTAAGCCCAAGGCACCGAGCGCGGCGGCAGCAAAGTGACAATCAGCGGCGCGCTGGCCAGCAGCACAAACAAGCCCGTCACTCCCCATTTTAACTCGACGAACGGCAATTCGACTTGTTCCAGAAGCATGAAATAAAACGCCGTGCCAAACATGAATGCCAGCGGTGCCAGGACAATCAGCAGGTTCTCCGAATTCACGTCCGGCACCGCCGCCGACAGCCGGGTCCGCCCCAGCGCCTGTGCAAAGGCCAGCGCCACCAAAGACAACAACAAAAACACCCGCAACCGCTGCAATGTCGAACTTCGAAATTGAATCAACAGCCCGGCTAGAAAAAAACTGCAAACCCAGTTTCCGCCGAGCTTGGGCAACTGGTTGCTCACGATGTCGCTCGCGCTGTCCACCAGCTTGTAGAACAACTGCCGCGCTTCGACTTTGCTCAAGTCGGGATTCAGCGATCGTTCAAGTACGTTGCCCTTGAAGGCCAGCGTCTCCTGGTAAACGGCGTAGCTGGCGGTTCCAAACCAATGGCCGCAAATCTGGTGGTTGCGCACGAGCCACGGAGCCAGCACGACGGCGAACGCAATCACGGCCGCTGACGCCAATCGCCAACGTAGCTTCGGGAAGTAGAGGAGGAACGCAGCGACGGGCAGAATCAGCCAGCCAAACGAGTAAAGCGTCAACCCCGCCAGGCCCGTCAACCCGCCCGCTGCCGCCGCCAGCGCGATCAATTTGGCCGAATTCGGCGGAGTCGGAGTTGCCGGCTCGGCGAGGTTGCCGCCTGCAGCGGGAATCGGTTCGGGCGGCGCGGCGGCGCGTTCGAGCGACACCAGGCACCAGACGATGCTCAACACAATCACCAACGCGAACAGAGTCGGCAAACCGGAAACACTGAACTGCCAGAACAAACCCGAACCGAGAAAAACCAGCGCAGACACCCAGGCCACGCTTGAATCGAATAATTTGCGCGCGAGGCGAAATAGCAAAAAAGCCGAGGCAAAAAAAAGAAGCTGGTTGAGCAGCGCGATCATGACCTCCGGCTGATATTTTTCAAAATCGGAGCGATTGGTGATTTTATATTGGAACGGCACGACCTTCATCAGACCTGCCAGCAACGTTGGATACACGGGCGCATTGGCAAGATCCGGGTGCTCACCTTTGAGCAACGGATCTTTGTCCGCGCGATGCGCTTGTACCAACCCGAGGCTCAAGGGCCGGATGAAGCGCGTCGTGTAGCCGCGGCCTTCGGCGAGGTTGCGGGCCACTTGCGCATTGTCCATCGCCTCCTGCGTCGCAAAATTCTTGAACTCGCGGATGTCGTAAATCGCCGCCACGGCCAGCAAAACCAGAATCAAGGTTCCGACACCCAGCCAGCGCGCCCACTCGCCCTCCTCCAGTTTATGAATCCATTCCTGCAATCCGCCGGGCATAGTTAAAATCCTTCCAAATGATAAACGTGCAATTTTCGGTGCAACGACCGCCGACTCATCCCGATTTTTTTGGCGGCGTGAGTTCGATTGCCGCCGGTTTCCTTCAACGCGCGAATGATCAATTGCTTCTCGGCCTCATGCACATTGAGTTCGCCCGCTCCCGGCAAACTCATCGCCGACAACGCGCCTTCGCCCGTGCGCACCGATGCTGGCAAATCTTTGAGTTCAATTTTATCCGTGCGGCTCAACACGATCCCGTGCTCGATGGCGGTGCGCAACTCGCGCACGTTGCCCGGCCAGCGGTGATTCATCAACGCTTGGAGCGCTTCTTCGCTGAAATCGTTCACCGGTTTTTCATTTTCCTTCGCCAGCTCGCGCAAAAAGCTGCGCGCCAGCAGCGGCACGTCTTCGCGCCGCTCGCGCAACGGCGGCAGGCGCATCACGAGCACGCTCAACCGATAAAAAAGATCCTCCCGAAACACTCCCTTGCCCACAAGCTCGCGCAAATCTTTGTTCGTTGCCGTCACCAGCCGCACGTCCGCCGTCAACGTCCGGCTTGAACCAACGCGTTCGAACGTCCGCTCGCCCAAAAAACGCAGCAGCTTGACTTGAATCGACGCGTCAATCTCGCCGATCTCGTCGAGAAAAAGCGTCCCGCCCTGCGCCTGCTCGAAGCGCCCCACGCGCCGTTCGTGCGCACCGGTGAACGCGCCCTTTTCGTGGCCAAACAGTTCGCTCTCGAGCAGCGTCGGCGCGAGCGCCGCGCAATGCACTGTGACCATTGGCTGCTTCGCGCGCGGGCTGAGTTGGTGAATGGCTTTCGCGATGAGTTCCTTGCCCGTGCCACTTTCGCCGAGAATCAACACCGTCGCCCGCGTCGGCGCGACTTGCTGCACCAGCTCGAGCACTTCCTTCAGCGCGGACGACTGGCCGATGATGTTCTCGACGCCGAAACGCGCGTCGAGTTGTTGTCTCAGCGAGACGTTTTCCACTTCCAATGTCCGCTGGCGTAACGCGCGCGCAATGCGCATCTCCAACTCGTCGATCTTCATCCGCCCCTTGGCGATGTAATCGTCCGCGCCGCGTTTCATCGCCTCGACGGCGAGTTCCTCCGAACCGTACGCCGTCATCAAGATGCACACGGGCGGCTTGGACAACGACTTGGCGCGCGCGATCAACTTCATCCCGTCCTCGTTCGGCAGGCGAAAATCCGTCAGCAGCACGGCGAAATTTTCTTTTTCCAAAAGCGCCAGCGCCGTCGCCGCGTCCTCGGCCACGTACACGTCGTAACGATCTTCCAGCGCGGCGCGCCAGCCATCACGAATCGTCTTTTCGTCGTCCACGATCAGGAGCGTGGGCTTAATCATGTCGGTGCGCCTCCAACAAGCGCGGCGTACGTTCGCGCAACGGCAGCCACACGCGGAACATCGTGCCTTTGCCGACGTGACTTTCCAACTCAATGCGTCCGCCGTGATCGCGCACGATCCGTTGCACGATCATCAAGCCCAGACCGGTGCCCTTTTGCTTTGTCGTGTAAAACGGCTCGAAGATGCGGTTGATTTTTTCCTGCGCGATGCCGCCGCCGGTGTCCGCGATGCTCACCCAGACTTCGTCCAGACCGCTGCCGGTCTGCACCGTGAGGGTGCCGCCTTTGGTCATCGCTTGCATGGCGTTCTTCACAAGGTTCACGAGCGCTTGTTTCATCTGCGCCGCGTCCAGCATCGCCGCCGGCACCTGCCGACCGAATTTTTCTTTGATCGTCAAGCGGCGATTCTCCAACTCTGGCCGCAACAAGTCGATGGTTTCCCGCACGATGTCGTTGATGAACACCGGCTTGAGCTGCGGCACGGTTGGACGAATCGCCTGAAGAAATTGCGTCACGATGTAATCGAGCCGCGCAATCTCGCCCTTGGCCACGTTCAAATAATTTTCCAGCTTGGCGACGCGCTCATCCACAACCGCCTCCGCCTCGGCACCGCGCGTCTTTGGTCGCCGCGCGACGGTGCCAACGAGCCGACCCAAGCCGCTGGGCGCCGGTTTCAGTTTTTTCAACTCGCGCTCCATGAGTTGCAGATGAATGTGCAGCGCGTCGAGCGGATTGCCGATCTCGTGCGCCACGCTTGCGGCCAGCAACGTGAGCGCTTGAATGCGCTCGCTTTCGATGGCTTCAAAAGTTTTTTGCCGCGCCTCGGTGGCGTCGTGCAAAATCAGCGCCACGCCCGCGCTGCCGCTGGATTCGCCATCCAGCGGCGCCGCGTAGAGCCGCAGGAAGCGCCGCTGCGGATAGCTCACTTCAAATTCGTGATGGACGACTTGCTTGCCCCCGGCCGCATCCATCGCGGCGAGCTTCGCCCAGTCCAGTTCCGGCAAAAAACGGCTCACAGGCTGGCCCTCGGCCGTGTCGGGCGGCAGGCCGATCAATTCGGTCACCGCCTGGTTGAAGTAGAGCACACGCCCGCGCTCATCCACGACGAGCACGCCGTCCTCGATGGTGTTGAAGAGCGTCTCGAGAAAGCTGCGCTCGCGCGCGAGGCGCTGCACGACGGTCTGCAAACCTTCAGCATCAAGCCGCCCAATGCGACCGAGCACCTTGTCGAGAAAACTGGATTTGGTCGAAGGCACGGGAAGGGGAAATTCAATTCGCGACGGGAGTGGTCCCGGAGGAGCATGGCCTGTGCGCGCCCCGGTTGCCCGCCAGTTTCAAATTTCTTGTCACAACCACTTTTTCTTTTTAAACCACCACCAGATGACGACCGTCCATCCGAGCATCACGATCCAGGCCATCAGATAGCCATGCTTCCATTTTAATTCGGGCATGTCTTGAAAATTCATGCCCCACCACGTGCCCACCATCGTCAATGGCGTCGTCAAAAGCGTGACCAGCGTGAGGATTTTGACGACTTCGCCGGTCTGATTCGACGACATGTTCAAATAAACATGCAGGATGCCCGTGAGAGAATCCGCGTACGTCTGCGCCAGTTCGCCGATGTGGAACAGCGCGTCGTAAACGTCGCGGTAATACGGCACGAGATGGGCGCGGATCAACTTAAATTCGCCCCGCGCAAACCGTGCCAGCACTTCGCGCTGCGGCCCGATGATCTGGCGCAGGTGCAGCACTTCTTTTTTGATCTGGACCTCAACGCTCGCGATCTCGAGGGAGAGTTCTTCCAGCGCCGGCTTGTAATTTTCCACGATGGCGTCGAGCAGCGTGTGCGCGACCCGATCCGGCGCCCGCGCGATGTGCATCGTGCCTTTGGTGGCGCGGTCCTGCACGGATTGCACCGCGCGCAACGGCGAGTCGTGATAGGTGACGAGAAAATTCTTGCCGAGGAAAAAATTCAACTCACTCGTCGCGAACACACCGTCGGTGCGACTGTAGTCCACTGCGTGAATCACCATGAAGAGATACGGCACGAATTTATCTTCCTCCTTCGGCACATATTCCTCGACCTTGGGCGACGGACTCGCCTGCACGCAGTCTTCAATCGAAAGCGGGTGGAAATGAAAAACATCCTCGAGCGCGAATTTTGTTTCCGCCGGCGTCGGCTTTTCCAAATCGACCCAGAGGAAAAGATTCGTGTCCGCCAGCAGCGTCGGCATCAGAAACATTTCGATGTCGGCGCTGTGCAAGCGGCCCTGGGTGGTGAAAGCAAACGATCGGATCATTCGTCAAACAGAACTGCCACGGGATTCAAGCGCTGGCCAAGATGGGGCAGCTTAGGCAGCGGAAAATTCAAGGCAAGTTTGTTTGCGAAGCTGCTCGTCTTGCGATGAACACGGAGACACCAAGTCACGAATTGCTCATCGCTTGAACTCGCCAGGAATGAAGTTCCTCGGTGTGAAATACTGATCAACGCTGGCCTTGTTGTTTGTTCTTCCAAACGGAGTAACATTCGTTACATCGACCTCGCGTAATCGGGAAATGCCGCCACCAGTGCGGGCTTCAATCCACGCGGTGTGGCGGCCATGTTTGTATCCCGCGTAATAGCCCACTCCCAAGGCGATGAATAATGAAACCACCGCGCCGACGTTCAAAATTTTCCTGGCTTTCATGATCAAACTGGCGCACACAAGGCTGCCTTGTTCGTTGTCTTCGATGGTCGCAGCTCAAACTCCGAAGCCGCGAGCCGGCGCTAGCCGAGCCGGTAAACAATCCGCGCCTTGTCCAAATCGTAGGGCGACATCTCCATCCGCACGCGATCGCCGGGCGTGAGCCGGATGAACCGCTTGCGCATCTTGCCCGAGATGTGCGCCAGCACCTGGTGTTTGTTATCCAACTCGACGCGGAACAGAGTTCCCGCCAACACCGTCACGACTTTGCCTTCCAACTCAATGCATTGTTCCATACTCGACCAGCTCAATTCCGTGATTCATCAAAATTGATCCGCCATCCGCGCCGTTCGCCTGACAAGCGGCCGACACTGGCCGGTTTGCCACAAATTGCAAGCGTGATTGCGGCGGCATAGCGCGTGCGCGGCCGCTTTTCGCAGCGCACGCAAAGCATGGCGGAGAGGGTACGAATCGAACATACCTCGGCTCGTGCAACGAGCCGACAACGGTTTTGAAGACCGCGAGGGCCACCAGGCACCCTTCACTCTCCAATCGAAAAATTTTGTTCGGACTCCGTGCCGGCGAAAAACAAAATCACAGCCGGGCTTTGACCAGTTTGAGGATGGCGTCCGGCTCGGGGAACTGGCCCGTCTCCAACTTGGAATAAATCTTCCGGCCATTGACGCTGACTTCGAACGCGCCGCCGCCCGAAGGCACGAGCTTGATCGCGCCGAGGCGTTGCTTGAGGGTCAACAGCTTCTCCGTCAGACCGACGGCACGCGGCTCGTAGTTTCAAGCCGTGCAATACTCGATGGTGATTTCCGTGCTCATGATTTTGTGACTGTGCGCGCAGCGTACGGAAGCCAGCCCGGCACGTCAAGTTGGCGAGATGCCGTGCGCACAGGCCGAACCGGCCCAGATGCTCCCACCGATGCCGTTCTACGATTCGGTCGTAAGCTGATTTTCTCATAAGTTTATTCAGCGCGGTTCGCGATCGATCTATTTGCCAGTCCGGACGAATTCTTCCGGATGGCTGGTCCTCAATTTTAGCCAGTGATCGTAGAGAACTTTCTGCGGTGATCGTTGAGCCGACCCCGCGCCGGACATGGGTTGCGCGGCGAGCAATTGCGCGTGGCGGATCAAATCTTCAACCGGCCAGGCGGCACGCGGGAGAGCCCACACGCGCGTTTCGTTGGCACGGGTAATCGTCAGAATTTTTTGATCGCCAGCCACAAAGCGCGCCTGCTTGAGCCGCTCGGGGTGCAGAAACGATGGCGTGACCGGCTCGCCGGTGACGGAATCCCAAACGCGCGCCGCGCCCGGCTGGCCGGAAATGCTCGTCGCCGTGATGACCCAGCGGCCGTCGGAGTTGAAGGCAACGTGCTGCACTTGCTCGGCGTGTTTGAGCGGTGGCGTGAGCAGCGTCCCCCGTCGCGTGTCCCAGATCATCGCCGAAAAATCCTCGCTGGCGGTCGCCACACGGCGAAGATCCGGGCTGAACACGGCGTGGAGGACACCGTCCGCGTGCGGCAGCGGCGGGCCGATGGCCGCGCCCGTCCGAGCATCCCAGATTTGCGCCGCGAACGCATCGTAGTCCGCATTCGCGCAGGTCGTGATGAGCGACAGATTGTTCGAGGCAAATTCCACATGCGTCACTTCCGCTGGATGTTGGAGGGGCGTTTTGAACACCGGCCCGCGCGAGCGCAGATCCCAGAGTTGCACCAGGTTCGAGCTGGCAATGGCAATCGTTTCGCCGTCGGAACTGAATTCCGCGGATTTAATTACCTCGTTTTCGGAAGTGAGATTGAAAAGTTCGCTTCCGCCCGTGGTGTCCCGGATCGTCAATTTTTTACCGCCGAAGAACGCCACTTTTTCTCCGGTGCCGGACAAGACTGAATTGCTCAATTCCGCAGAAATCACCCAGGCCAGGCCAAGATCCTGCCCGGTGGCAGCGTTCCATAATTGCACAACTTGAAAATTGTCGCCGCCGCTGATCACGACGGGCGTGATCGTCACCAACCGATCGCCGTGCGCGCTAAAGTGGGCTTCGGAGAGCGACCGAACTGTCCGAGGAATGCTTGCAATCGATTGATTGGTGAACGCGTCCTTGATTTGCAGTTGGCCACCACTGGGTTCGGCGAATCGCCGTCCATCCGGACTGAAGATGACAAGGGATGGCGTCGGCATCGCCTTTGGCCTCGTCAAATCCCAGACACGCACCGTGCCGTCCCAACAAGCGGTCACGAGCAAAGAGCCGTCCGGACTGAACGCGGCGTGCATCACTTTCCCGCTGTGCGGCAGCGGCGTAAATGCTTCCGTGCCCTGACGGAAATCCCAGATGTGGACCACGAAATCCAAGCCCGACGTGACGAGCCATTTTCCATCCGGGCTGAACGCAACGCTGCGAACCCCGTCGTTGTGATGCAGCGGCACCGATTTAGGCTCGCCGGTCGCGGCATCCCAGACGCGCGCAGTGCGATCAAAACTCGACGTGGCCACCAAACTTCCGTCCGCGCTGAACGTCGCGTAATACACCCAATTGCTGTGGCGCAGCGTCGGGCCGCGCTCTCCGGTGTGGCTGTTCCAAACGATCGCCGAACTGTCGATGCTTGCCGTCACGACGCGCCGGCCATCGGAACTGAACTCCGCATGCCAGACTTGATTCGTGTGGCCGAGCAATTTCAAAGGCGGCGCGCGACCGGCGCGATCCCAAATCACCGCCGTGTGATCGACCGACGCGCCAACAACGCGCTGGCCGTCCGGGCTGAGTTGGGCGTCTTCGAGCGCCGCAGTGTGGGAGATGATTTCGACCGCCGCAGGGTTTGCCGCCGCCGCGACCCAGATGTTGGAGCTGCCGCCCGCCGTGACGACCCATTTTCCATTGCGAGACAATGAGGCTTTGTTCTCACGCAACGGCGGGCCGAATGTTTCAGAGACTTTGTTGCCGTTGGTCAAATTCCAAAAATGGCATCCTTCGCCCATCACCGACAGCAACACCGTCCCGCCGTCAGGCACGAACTCCGCCCGCCACACCGCTTGCGGCCGCAGCCACATTTGCACCAGCCGCGGGCAGCGCTCCAACACGGACGCGATCCTCATGCGATGCGTCTCCTCGCTCTTGAAGTTTTTATTTTCCACATCCAGCCGCAGGGCCTCGGTGAACAGCGGCAACGAGCCAATGAGATCGCCTTCTTTCATGGCGCTGAGGCCGCTGGAAACATAGCGCCCGACAAGGCGCTGACGGACTTCGTTCCGCCGGGCGCGTTCGAGAAAAAACATGCCCGCGATGATGGCCGCGGTGGCGACGATAAACAGGCTGACGCGGGCTAGTTGGTTGAGCCGGCGCTCGAGCAAACGCAGCCGCTGGACGGATTTGCCGGCCTGAAGCAGCACGAGGTCGGCGTGCATTTCTTCGGCGGAGTGATAGCGGAGGCGGTGGTCCTTCTCGCTCGCTTTGAGGACGATTTCGTTCAACTCCATCAGTTCGCGACTCTCGGGCGTGTCGCATAACGAACTGGGCAACTCTGGAAACTCCAGCCGATCTTTGCCGGTCGTGATTTCGTAAAGCACCTTGCCCAGGCTGTAAATGTCGGCTTGGGGCGAGCCAGGCCCTTCCGGCGGAATGAACCCCGGCGTGCCCACGAACGAACCGCTCGCGCCGGCGTCGGCGACCAGCCCGATGTCGGCGATTTTGGGGATCCCGTTCACGAAGATGATGTTCGACGGTTTGATGTCGCGGTGAATCAACCCGCGGCGATGCAAGTGCGCGAGGGCGGACGTGAGCGAAAGGCTCAGTTCGAGGCATTCTTTGGCGGGAAGTTTCCCGCGCAGACTTACTTCGTCCCCCAAGGTTTTTGAAGTGTATTCGCTGGGGGTGATGTCCTGGCCGCTCAACGAATCGTCGGCCAGTTCCATGATGTAATAAAAATAACCGGCCTCGTCGTTCCGGCCCACCTGGAGAATGTCCACCAAACCTTCGTGCGTGCGCGAGACAGGCTCAAATTTTTGAATGCCGCGAAACTCCCGTTCGTAAGGCTGGTCGGTGTCGAAGGTCCGCCGGTAAACGATTTTGGCGGCGCGAAACGTTCCGATCACGCTCCGCGCCAGCCAGACTTCGCCGTAGCTGCCGCGGCCGATGCAACGTAGCAACTGGTGATCGGTGATTTGTGGTGCGCTTTCCGCCATGTTGTCGCCCGTCGATTCGTGAACGCCTCCCGCGAGACTAAATCTGCCCGCCTTCAACGCAATCTCTTTCGCCGCTGAAACTTGTGCCGCGCAACGGCCACGGAACTATTATGAACCATCGCCGATGTCGCGTTTTCCCGGACAAACCCTGGATCGAGAGTTCAGCCCCAAGTCGCCAAAGCTCCAATTGCTCAGCCCACCCGATGGGTGTGTTCTCGGTTGCCAATTGAAGGCATCCATTCGTGCCCCGCGCGCGTAATCGTGGGTAGTTACAGTGGATGATCGAACTTGCCAGCCAGCATGAAGCTTGTTAGTCAACGCGCCGATGAACACCTCGCCGCCCCGACTCCGTGGCAGCCGAGAGTGTTCCGATCCAGTCACGACTTCAGCCGGATGAATTTAGAAGTTGAAATCAGTTCCACGCACGATGCCGAATTGCTGGGGCGTGTCGCTGCGCGCGATCCAGAGGCTCTGAGCGAGCTTTATGATCGATTCTCCGGAATCTTGTTCAGCATCGCCGGCAACATCCTCCGCGACACTTCGCAAGCCGAAGACGTGCTCCAGGAAGTCTTCGTGCAAATTTGGGAGCGCGCGTCGGTGTATGACGCGGCCTTGGGCAAACCATTGAGCTGGGCCGTCACGCTCACGCGCAACAAAGCCATCGACCGGCTCCGCGCCACGCAACGAAGGAACCGGCTGCTCGATGAAGCGACTGCCGAATGGGAAACCGACGCGCCCGACTTGCACAGCCATCAGCCGGCGGTGATGACGAACGAAACGGCGCGCTTCATCCGGGCGGCGCTCCAGGAATTGCCCGCCGAGCAACGCCAGGCCATCGAACTGGCCTTTTTCTCGGGCCTGACGCAGTCGGAAATTGCGAGCGAATTGCGGCAGCCGCTGGGCACTGTCAAAGCCCGCATTCGCCGCGGCATGTTGCAATTGCGCGAACGTCTCGAAGGAATTTTATGAACGCGGAAAGATTGCAGGAACTCGCGGCGCTCAACGCCATCGGCACCCTCGATGGCACGGATTTGAGCGAGTTCAATCAATTCCTCGCCAAAGCTGATCACGCCTCGAAAGCCGAATTGGCGTCCTTCAACAACGTCGCCGCGCTCATTGCGGCTGCCCGCCAGAGTCCCTGCCGGCCCGCGCCCGCAGTCAAAACAAAGTTGATGGAGAAAATTCACGCCGCCGCCGCGAAAAAGCCCGCAGGTCACGAAACGGAACCTCACGCCGCGAAGCCTTCGATTTTCCGTTTCGTTCGACATGGCGAAGGCGAATGGCTGCCGCCCCTCATCCCCGGCGTACGTGCCAAACTTTTGTCCCTCGATGTTGCCCGCAACTACGCGATGATCTACGCCGAATTGGAGGCGGGCGTGCGTTACCCCCAGCATCATCATTCCGCCGGTGAAGAATGTTACGTGCTGACGGGCGACCTGTGCGTCGAAGGCCACGAGCTCGGCCAGGGCGATTTTCACCACGCCGAAGGCGGCAGTGATCACGATGAACTGACCAGCAAACACGGCTGCACCGCGATCTTCGTGGTGCCGGCCGACGCGTTCCTCGAAAAGTAAATCCGAACACCGAAGCCGGCCACGAGAGAACACAAAGATCACAAAGAACGACTAACTGATCACTTGCAGGTAAAATGGGGTTCAGCTTTTTCCGGTTGTCATTGCCCTCCTTTCTTCTCTGTGCCTGCTTTGTGTTCTTTGTGGCAATTTCATTTTCGCAATTCGAGATAAATCCGGTTTGACCCCGTCGCACCCGGCAGCCGCAATTTTTGCTTTCGCGCGCGAGTGCGCCTGGCTCACAATCGCGCTCATCAATGATAAATTTGTTCGATCTGAAGGGCGAAGTCGCGGTGGTCATCGGCGCGACCGGAGTTCTCGGTGGTGCGATCGCGGAAGGATTGGCGCAAGCGGGTGCGACAGTGGCCGTTGTCGGGCGCAACTCGGAACGCGGCCAGGCGCGCGCAAAGTCGATCCGGGAACTGGGAGCCAAGGCTGAATTTTTCGCCGCTGACGCGATGGAACCAATCGCACTGCGCGCGACGCATCAAGCGATCGAACGCTCGTGCGGCGCGCCCACCATTCTCGTGAACGCCGCCGGTGGCAACGATCCCAAAGTCACGGTGACGGCCGAGCGCGCGTTCGAGCAAATCGCGCTCGCCGACTGGCGGCACACTTTTGATTTGAACCTGGCTGGCGGCGTTTTGCTGCCCTGCCAGGAATTCGGCCCGGCGATGCTCGCGCGCGGCCAAGGCAGCATCATCAACATCGCCAGCGTCTCGGCGCATGTGCCGCTCTCGCGCGTGGTGACGTACTCGGCGGCGAAGGCGGCGGTGTTGAGCCTCACGCAATTTCTCGCGCGCGAATGGGCACCGAAAGGCGTGCGCGTCAATTCGATCACGCCGGGCTTTTTCCCCGCCGAGCAAAATCGCAAACTGCTTTTCAACGAAGACGGTTCACCAACGGCGCGCACAAGATCCATTCTAGCGCACACGCCGGCCGGACGTTTTGGCGAGGCGCGCGAACTAATCGGCGCGGCGGTTTTTCTCGCCAGTTCGCGCGCGAGCAGCTTCGTCACTGGCACGGACATTCGTGTGGACGGCGGGTTCTTGTCGCAGACAATTTAGCCAAATTTCATGAACGCCATTTCTAAA
Source organism: Verrucomicrobiota bacterium (assembly GCA_016195385.1). GTDB lineage: Bacteria > Verrucomicrobiota > Verrucomicrobiia > Limisphaerales > JACPZS01 > JACPZS01. The sequence continues at coordinate 21,995 of JACPZS010000022.1, read as the reverse complement.
ATCGCGGCGAAAGGAGGCGGCCTCTCCGGATCACAAGTCGCCGAAGTTGTGGCGCAGGCGTGTCCGGCGAAAGATTACCACGGCCAACGGATTTTATTGATCGTGCCGGACGGCACGCGCACCGCGCCGGTCGGTCTTCTGTTCAAAACACTGCATCAGCAAATCGCGGCCGTGACACGCGACTTCGATGTGCTCATCGCACTGGGAACACACCAGCCGATGAGCGAGACGGCGATTTGCGAACGGCTGGAGATTTCCAACACCGAGCGTCGAGAAAAATTTGGACGCGTTCGCTTCTTCAATCATGCGTGGAACGATCCTGCCGCTTTGAAAAAGATTGGCGCTATTTCCGCTGCGGAGATCCATTCGCTTTCAGGCGGTTTGTTCAGCATGGAGGTTCCGGTCGAAGTGAACCGGATGCTGTTCGACTACGATCAAATCATCATCGTCGGCCCGGTGTTTCCGCACGAAGTCATCGGTTTTTCCGGCGGGAACAAGTATTTATTCCCTGGCGTCGCCGGGCCGGAGGTCTTGAATTTTTTCCATTGGCTGGGCGCGGTCGTCACAAACCCAATGATCATCGGCAACAAGTGGACGCCCGTGCGGCGCGTAGTGGATCGCGCGGGCGCGATGGTGTCCGTGCCCAAACTTTGTTTCTGCATGGTGGTCGAAGGCGCGCAACTCGCCGGCTTGTTCGCTGGTTCGCCCGAGGCCGCCTGGGATCACGCGAGCGACCTGTCCCGCGAACGCCACATCACTTACAAGGAGCGCGCGTTTCACACGATCCTTTCCTGCGCGCCGAAGATGTACGATGAGCTTTGGACCGGCGGCAAGTGCATGTACAAACTCGAACCGGTGCTCGCGGACGGCGGCGAGTTGATCATCTACGCGCCGCACATTTCGGAAGTGTGCGTCGCACACGGCCAGGTGCTGCACGAGATCGGTTATCACTGCCGCGATTATTTTTTGAAACAATGGGAGCGCTTTCGGCATTATCCGTGGGGCGTGCTTGCGCATTCGACACATGTTTACGGGCTGGGCACGTATGAAAACGGCGTCGAGACGCCGCGCGCGCGCGTGACGCTGGCGACCGCGATTCCGCCGGACGTTTGCCGGCAAATCAATCTCGGCTATCGCGATCCCAAAACGATACGGATGGACGATTACGCGAACCGTGAACACGATGACGTTCTGCTCGTGCCGAAGGCGGGCGAGATGCTTTTCCAATTGCGCAAGCCGCCGAAATGGGCGGGTGGGCGTGATTGTTCAGGAAGATCAGAACGCCCATGAACCTCAAGGAATTTGAAGGAGCCAGGCACAACCGCATGTACGATCCCGTCGAGCGTTGGAAAAAAATCCAAGAAATGATCGCGTGGCCCGAAGCAATTCATCCAGTGGAACGGCGTCGCAATCGGCTCAGGACAGGTGTCCCGAAGTTGCCAAAGGCTCCGGCTCCAACCACCGAACGGTGCTTATGAAATCAAGTTCGCTTTTCTCCAAACGCACGTTCCGCTTGATGGCTGGAGCCTGGCTGGCGTGCGTCCTCGGCGGCTGTTCAACTTTTGAACGCGATTGGAAAAACGCCATCGCCACGCCATCGCCCGCGAACAATCCGCAAGGCGCGTGGCAAGGCGCGTGGCTGAGTGATGTGAACAAGCACACGGGCAGTCTGCGTTGTTTGCTGACGCCCATTGACGGGCACAATTATCGGGCACGGTTCCGCGCCACCTACGCCAAAGTGATCCGCGTCAGCTATGCCGTGCAGTTGCAAGCCGAAGCGTCCCCGACCAACACCGCGTTCCACGGCAGCGCGAATCTCGGCTGGATCGCCGGCGGAGTTTACGAATATGCCGGCCTGGCCACGGCAACGAATTTTTTTTCCACCTACCGCTGCAAGTACGACCACGGGACGTTTCAAATGACGCGACCGAAGTGAACCGGCAGCTTGTTGCTCTCAGAGATTCCTCCGGCCGCTCGATTCGTGGTGAACCCAATCGAAGGCACGTTGAACCAGTTCAGTCGCGCTTTTGAATTCGAGTTTTTTCATGATGCCCGCGCGGTAGGTTTCGACCGTCTTGACGCTCAGGCGCATGGCATCGGCAACCTGGCGCGTGCCTAATCCCTGGCCCAGCAGGCGGAACACTTCGAGTTCGCGGTCCGTCAAGCGGTTGACCGATGGCTTGCCGCTGCCCGGCAGCCCGACGAAGAGATTCTGAAGCAATTTGTCTTTGGTTTTCGCGCTCAAATAAATTTCACTCCGCAGCACGGTGCGAATCGCCAGCAGCACATTGTTCGTCGCTTCTTCCTTCATCACGTAGCCGTGGGCGCCGGCGTGCATTACCCGCGCGGCGTAGAGCGACTCATCGAACATGGAAAGCACAAGGATTCGCACTTCAGGAAATTTCGCATGGACGTGTTTTATCAACTCAAGCCCGTCGCTGTTTTTCAGGGAGAGATCGACGATGGCGATGTCCGGCTGCTGTGCGCCGATGGCTTCCAGCACTTTGGTTGGATCCTCGCCGTCCCAGCACACGGCCAGGTCGGGTTCCTGATCGATCAACTGTTTGATGCCCTGACGCAGGATCGCGTGATCATCCACGATCAGGACTTTGCGTTTGCCAGCAAAGTAACCGGCTTCAAATTTTGGCTTAAGGTTGCTCATGTCCCTCTTCGTGGTTCTGCTTGGGAAAGCGGCAGGTGACCAGCGCGCCGCCGACCGACGACGTGCCCAGAATGATTTCTCCGCCGATGCGTTTGGCGCGGTAACGCATGGAACGGAAGCCCATGCCTTTTGATTGGAGGCTGGTATTTCGCAGCCCGATCCCATCGTCCGCCACGCTCAAGTGCCAGGACTGTTCGTGCGGTGCCAGTTGCAGCCAGATCCGCCGCGCCCGACCGTGCCGGATCGCGTTGTTGGCCGCCTCCTGGGCGATGCGATAAAGCTGCACGGAGACCGGCGTCGGCACTCCGGCAAAAGCGGGATCACACTCGAGAAAGCACTCGACGTTGAAGACACTTTGCAGCGTGTCCCGCAGTTCGCCCAGCCCATATAAAAGATCGTTCGATTGCAATTCGCTGGGCAGCAATCCCCGCGCGAGGCTGCGTGTTTGCGCGAGCGCCTGCACAATGAGATTGCTTATTCTCGCCGCCAATTCGCCTTCCGAAAGCCCCTGTTCCTGCAGTTTCTTTTCCAGCGCCTTGCTCAAAAAAGCGACGCCCGTGAGATGCGATCCGAGGCCGTCGTGCAAATCCAGGCCGATGCGCCGCTGCTCGCGTTCGCTGATTTCCAGGATCTCCTTCTCGAGCCGCTTCACGAGCGTGATGTTGCGCACCATCGCCAGCACTTCGCCCGGACCGCACGTAACCACGCGGGTTTCAAGATCAAACACCTCGCCGTGGACGACGCTTTGAAAATCGTAGGTCTGAATTTCGCCCGAGGAAATGGTTCGCTCGATGTAGCGTGTGGCCAGGGGGCCGAGGGGATTGGGATCGAGCAACGATAAATTCTGGCCGACGTCGATGGCCGGGGAAAAACCAAACCCCTGCTCCTCCGGCGCCTTGAAGTCCAGGATCGTCCCGTCGCCGCGCAGACGGATGATCAAATCCGGGATCGCATCCAGCAGCGCCCGGTTGTTGTTCTCACGCAGACGGATGACTTCCTCCGCGTGTTTGCGCGCGGTGATGTCTTCCACCATCGAAAGGATGTAGCGCAGCTCGCCGCGCGTCTTGCGAATCGCCATCGCGGCGGACTGTGCCCAGACCAGCCGGCCATCCTTGTGGCAATAGCGCTTCTCGCGGCGATACGAATCCCGCTTGCCGGCCACCATTTCGCAAAAAAACTCCTGCCCCTGCGCGATGTCGTCCGGGTGCGTGATGCCTTTGACTCCCAGCACGCGCAACTCGGGGTCGGCGTAACCCACCATCTGTTGATAGGCTTGATTCGTCTGGAGGTACTTCCCGTCCGGTCCGTGCAGAGCAATCCCAATGGGCGCCGATTCGAACAAAGTGCGGAAGCGTTCCTCGCTCTCGCGCAGCACCACGAGCGAGCGTTTCCGTTCGGTGATGTCTTCGTTGCTGCCTTCGTAATAGAGCGGAGCGCCGCGCGCGTCCCGTACCAGGTGGGCGTTGGCGTTGACCCAAATCACGCCGCCGTCCTTCCGGCAAAAGCGTGTTTCAAATCCGCGCACAAAGCCTTGCTCCTGGAGCAGCCGCTTGAATTCTGCGCGATCCGAAGGGGAAACGAAGAGCTGCCGATCAATGTCCGTCACCGTCGCCATCAGTTCCTCGGGCGAATCATAGCCGAGCATCTTCGCCAACGCGGGATTCGCGCTGAGATAACGGCCGTCGGGCGTCGATTGAAAAATCCCCTCGACCGCGTTCATGAAGATCCCGTGATAGCGCGCCTCCGCCGCCTGCAAAGCTTCCGCCGTGCGCTGCCGTTCACGCACCTCCGCCTGCAACTCACGATTCGCGGCCTCCAGTTTCATCGTGCGCTCGATCACGCGCTGCTCCAACTCGTCGTGCGCCTGCTGCAACAACTCCGCCGCTTCGGAGCGTTTTGTCTCGGATCGATCAAACGCGCCGCTGTTCGTCGTGGGCTGGGCTGGAAGGTTAAGTCCCATTTTGTGCTCGAATCATGGCTCGCGCGCCACGAATCCTCCGGGCGACTTCCTTGCCGCAAATTCGGTGGCGCGCGCAATCTCCCCACTTTGGCGAAGCTGCGCGGCCATCCGCAGCCATCTCTGAAATGCTGAACGCCATTGATTGAGAGCAACCGATCATTCCGGCAAAAGGTGGTTTTCTGGTGTGTGGAGTAGCAAGCAACTCCGAATTAGGCAAACCCCAATTTCCGCCGGCAGCAAACCGAACACAGATTTGTCTCCGCAGAGTCAGAAACAAATTGCGCTGAAACTCAGATCTGCGGACCGAAGAACTCTGGTCGAGCGCGTGTTCCGTTAGACTCGGAATGCTGTCCGAATCAAGACCCACGTCAGGACGGTCACAAACGTAATCGCTCCGCGCACTTGGGGAATCTGCATCAACGCGATGACGATGAAGAGTCCGAACTGGCTGATCTTCCAATAAGTCTCGTAGCTCATGCCGATCAGATTTTTCACGACGTGCGAACCGTCGAGCGGCGGAACCGGCAGCAAGTTGAAGAAGCAAAGAAACAGGCTTTGCAACGCCAGCGTCCGGCAAATCGACACCATCGCCGCGCTTGAAGCCAGATCCCCGACTTTGGCCAGCGCGATGATGCCGATAGCCAGTAACACGTTCATCGCCGGGCCGGCGAGCGCGACGAGCGTGCCGTCGAGCCGGGGATTGCGCAGATTGTTTGGATTCACCGGCACCGGTTTGCCCCAGCCGATGATTAGGCCCGCCAGCTCCGGACTGCTCGCGCTCAGAAAAATGGCCACCAGCGGCAGCACCACGGTGCCGATGAATTCCATGTGCGCGAGCGGATTCACGGTGATGCGGCCGAGCAACCGCGCCGTGTCATCGCCGCATTTCCACGCCATCCAGGCATGACCGAACTCGTGCAACGTCAGCAGCGGAATAAAACCGCAGTACGCCATCAACCCATCCAACAACGCGCGTGTATCCATCGCGGTGACGCTACCAAACACCCGCGCATGGCAAAGGAAAAAGCTGTTTGAACATTGAGCAAATCAGGAGAGTTGCTCGCCGCGTCGGCATTTACGAGAATCGGTTTTATGCGAGAGCTTGAATGCACTCATCCAATCATATGCCTATCAGTTTCAGTCAGTGACATACAACTGTAGTTTATGCCAACCACGTCGGGCCGATGACGTGACCCGCGAAATCAAGCGGTAGTGGGTCACTGAGTAAACCTGATAAGCATAATCTGGAATGCGGCCACGGCCATTTCTTCCGCGGCGACTACGTGAAAGACACTTTTTCAGTCGCCGGTTCCCAGGACGCCGATTGGTTTTACACGCAACTTTTACTGCGCTTCTAATTGGCGTAAAAAACTTTCACCCCGGTATCTTGAGCGTTGGCCCCTGAATTGGGACTTGCTGCCCCACTTGTTTTGTCTATCGTGCGGCCATCCATATAGCTTCGCGCCTCAATGAAAGCCAACATCGATACGACAACTGTCTGCCTTCCTCAACTCCCGGAATTTCGTCCAGCCGCGTCGCGCAGCGCAGTTGCGCGCTTGCGCACGATACGTGTTCTGCTTTGTCTTGTGGCGGCCGCGATTTTTTCGCAGCGAGCTTCGGCGGCGCAGAGCATCGCGCGCGTATGGGACGAACGAGCCATTGCAGCCATTCGCGTGGACACGCCGCATCCACCGGCACAGGCGCGAAACTATTTCAGCCTCTCGGTTTGCATGTACGATGCCTGGGCGGCCTACGACACCAACGGGACGGTGGGCTACGTCTATCGCGGCAAACACGCCACCACGAACGCGGTGGCCGCCCGGCGCGAAGCCATCAGTTACGCAGCCTGGCGACTGCTGAAGGAGCGCCATGTGTATTCAAGAACCGCGGCTACGACGCTCGCCGCCGACGATGCTTTGATGGTTTCGTTGGGTTACGATACCAATAACGTCTCTCGCGACGTGTCAACTCCCGCCGGCGTAGGCAACTCGGTCTATGACGCTGTTTCGGTCTGGTTCATCAACGACGGGGCCCGGCAGACCAACGGCATCCCCTATCCACTTTCCGGCACGAACCCCCCTACCGCTTACCCGGACTACCCGTCCTTCCCTGCCGGTTCAGGTGGTTACCTGTACGTGAATCCTCCACTTCAACCCGCGTTCGAAGGCATCGTGGTGACTGATGTCAACCATTGGCAACGCCTCCAGATCATCAACTCCATTGATCAAAACGGTTTTCCCCAGGGCCCCATCCAACCGTATCTGGGCGCACAATGGCTCGGCGTGCGGCCATTTGCGTTGGGGCGGACCGATGCCACGAAACCCTGGGTTGATCCAGGACCGCCGCCGTTTTTTGGCGGCGCGACCCATGCACAGTTTGTGAAGGAGGTCGTGGCGGTGATCACGGCTGACAGCCAGTTAAGCCCCGATGATGGAGTCACCATCGACATTTCGCCGGGAGCATACGGCAACAACAGCCTTGATTTTGTGGGTGACTACGGCGACGGCAATTTCAATCTCTACGATGGACACGGCTATGCAAATAACCCGGTCACCGGACTCCCTTATGAACCCAACATAGTCAAACGCGGCGATTTCGCTCGTGTGCTGGCCGAGTTCTGGGCGGATGGACCGAGTTCCGAAACCCCACCTGGGCACTGGAATGTGCTGGCAAATTACATCGCAGACCATCCGGCAACCGTGAAAAAAATCGCCGGCGTGGGTCCGATCGTGGATGATTTGGAATGGGACGTGAAAACGTACTTCGCGCTTAATGCCGCTGTCCACGAAGCCGCGTGTGCTTGTTGGGCGGCCAAGCGGGCATATAACGGCTGGCGTCCCATAAGCGCCGTTCGCTACTTGGCGACACTGGGGCAGTCCTCTGACCCAAATCAGGCATCCTACAATCCGCTCGGCCTGCCACTCATCACCAATGTAATTGAACTGGTGACCGCATCCTCGGTTGCGTCCGGTCGCCACGCGGGTTTAACCCCGGGAAAAATCGCGTTGCTGGCCTGGCCTGGTCCACCGACGAATGCGGCGGTTCAGCACAGCGGCGTGCGCTGGATTCATGGCGACTATTGGAGCACGTATCAACGCACGAATTTTGTCACGCCCGCTTTCCCTGGCTATTTTTCCGGGCACAGTACTTTCAGCCGTTCAGCGGCCGAGGTGCTCTCCGCCATCACCGGCTCGCCTTTCTTTCCCGGCGGCCTGGGCACTTATACGAACTACGTGCTGGGTTTTGAGAACGGCCCATCTCAGCCCATGACCTTGCAGTGGGCGACTTACTACGACGCCGCCGATCAAGCTGGCATCTCGCGCATCTGGGGCGGCATTCATCCGCCGATCGACAACCTCATGGGACGCCGGGTTGGCGCGCAAGTGGGGAAAGCTGTTTGGGAACTGGCGCGCAGTTACTGGGATGGCTCGGTGACGAATACAACACTTGCCATCCGACGACTGGATGCCAGCCAGGGTGAATTGAGTTTCAGCACGCGGCGCGGATTTTACTACCAACTGCAATCCACACCGGACCTCAATCAGCCGTTCGCGAATGAACCGCTGAAAGTCAACCAGCCGTTTGACGTGGTGCCGGTGGCAAGCACCAACAGTCTGACTGGCGCGCAAAAGTTTTACCGCGTGACCACCTCGCAAACGCCTTGAGCCGGCTCGCGTGCTTGCAAAAAGATTCTTCGCAGCATGACCAGGTTCTGGCTCTTGCGAAGTTCGGAAGAAATACAGTCGCACCCAATCACCGCCTCGGTTTGAAAATAGCGTTGGCGAAAGGCCGCAAAATCCGGCATGTATTGTTCGCGCGCATTGCGTGCAGCATGAAACACCAGTCAGAACCATTGTTTAGTGGCCGAAGAGTTTCCGCCTCGTTCCTCGCGCTCTTGACCTTGCTTGCGCTTGGGATTGCGCCGAACGCCTTTGGTCAGGGATGCATTGCCTCGCGCGGAACATGCACGATGTCGGGGCATGCCGGCATTCACACTGGAGATGGGGCAGTCTTGCCGCCAACTTCGGGGTTTCAAGCCACGATTGCGTATCGCTGGCTCCATTCGGATCGAATGTTCAGCCACGACGTGGAGCAGACTCAACGCGAAGTGGAAAGCAGCCAGGAAATCAATGATTCCAATTTTATCGACCTCGGCATCACCTACGCCTTCAACCCCCGATTCAGCGCGACTTTGACGATCCCGTTTGCCGTGAATGATCGTTCACAAGTCGTGCGCGCCTTCGATGTCCAGCGAACGATTCTCGGACGTTTTCATACCGGCGCGGCCGGCCTCGCCGACCTTCGCCTCGAAGGCAACGCCTGGCTTCTGAATCCAGCCACCCACATGAAGGGGAACGTCCTGCTGGGCGTCGGCTTTTCCGCACCCACGGGCGATCGGGACGCCCAAGACACGTTTCTGGTCCCCGCCTTCGGCAGCTCCACGCCGGTCGCCCAGCGACACGCGGTGGATCAATCAATTCAACTCGGCAACGGCGGATGGGGCGTCGTTCTCGACCTCTACGCGTATCGTGAAATTGTTCCCCGTCTCAGCGCCTTCTTGAATGGCTCCTATACCATTACTCCCGAAGAAAGGTATTCACCGACGGCCAGCCTGTTCGGGGATTATTCCATTGCCGACAGCTATCAAGGCCGCGGCGGCTTTGAGTATTTGCTTTGGCCTAGGTATTCGCTTTCGTTCAGCCTGGCAGGCCGCATTGACGGAGTGCCGGTGAATGATCTGGTCGGGGGAAGCGATGGATTTCGCCGGCCGGGTTATTCGGTGTCCATCGAACCGGGCGTCAGCCTCGCCTACAAAGAGTGGTCGTTTTCCGTGAACACGCCGGTGGCGCTTTACCGAACTCGTGAACAAAGCATCTCGGAAAAAGCCGCTGGCATCGACCCGATCGCCGCCGGGTTTGCGGACTTCATCGTGACTTGCAGTGTCATGAAGAGATTTTGACGTGCTATGAAATTTCGGCCTTATGTCCTTGTTCCACTGGCCATCGCGGCCACGCTGATTTCCTCGGCCGCAATTTCTCGCGCTGATGTCATTCTTGATTGGAACGCGCTGATGATCGGTGCGATTCACATCGACAACAGCGGTCCCACTCTCAGCAGCCGTAATCTCGCAATTCTTCACACGGCGATCTACGACGCCGTCAACTCAGTGCTGCGCACTCATCAACCGTACAAATTTCAACTCACGGTACCGACCGGGACTTCGGCCGAAGCTGCGGCGGTGGGCGCGGCCTACGAAGTGATGAAGACTCTTTACCAGCCCTTGCAAGCGCAAGCCGATGATCTCTACCAAAACTGGCTGGCCGCCGCGCCTCCCGGTGCTTCGTTGACCAACGGACTCGCGTTGGGTGAACAGATCGCTCAACTGGTTCTGCAAGATCGCACGGCGGATGGTTCCAGCACGGACGTGCCTTACATTCCGAGCGCCGCGCCCGGCCAGTGGCGTCGCACGCCGCCGTTCTTCCGTCCGCCGCTCACACCGCAGTGGCGTTACGTCACTCCGTTTTGTTTACCAGGTTTGGAGTCGTTCATGCCACCACCGCCGCCGGCGCTGGATAGTCCGGAATACGCCACGGCGCTTAACGAAGTCAAAGCTATCGGCAGCGCCAACAGCACGGTGCGCACAGCCGAGCAAAGTCTGATCGCCCGCTACTGGTCGGACTTCAGTTACACGTCCATGCCGCCCGGCCACTGGCATTTGATTGCGGAGACAATTGCACGCGACCGCAACAACACTCTGGCCGACAACGCCCGGCTCTTTGCGTTGATCAGCCTGGCGCAGGCGGATGGCGCAATTCTTTGCTGGGAGGTCAAGTTTCGCTATAATTTCTGGCGGCCCGTGACGGCCATTCAGCGGGCCGACGAAGACAATAATCCACTCACCGAGGCGGATAAAAACTGGGGCCAGTTCCTTCCATCACCGCCGTTTCCCAGCTACACGAGCGGCCACAGCACGTTCAGCAAGGCCAGCGCGCAGGTGCTCACACACTTTTACGGCACGGACGCTATCACCTTCACGACCTCGTCCGACACGGTGCAGGGAGTTTTCCGCAGCTTCAACAGTCTGGCGGTTTGCGCGGATGAAATCGGCATGAGCCGCATCTACGGCGGTTTTCACTTCATGTTCGACAACGTGCAAGGCAAGGCCACGGGGAAAAAAATCGGCGACTATGTGAGCGCCAATTTTCTCCTGCCGAACGACCGGCTGCCGCTGGTCCGCTTGGAAGGATTCCAAGATGGCACGCCGCTGGTGCGGGTGCATGGGCATATTGGCCAGACCTGTGTGCTGGAAGTCTCGACCGACTTGCGGACCTGGCAGAGCATCGCGACCAATCAGGTTGTAGTTGGTGGCTCTCTGATTCGCGATGCACGTCCGCCCACGCAGGCGCAGCAGTTTTATCGCGCGAAGGAGAACTGACGGGAATATTATTTCCGCTGGGAACGCGCTTTTCCTCGACTCACTGAGGCTTGAGAAAGTCAGTCAGCGCGGCCGGAAACCTGCATTGTGCAGATGGGAACTTTCATCCGCCGAAACCGCGGATCGTCACTGTGACTCTATAAAACCACTTTCCGAATCTGGAAACTCGATGGACGAGTCCGCAAAGCAAGTTGTCAGTTGGGCTCTCGGACGGTCAAAAGGTGCCGATCAGTCGGCACGTTCAATTTTTGCACCAGACCTCGCGGCCAGCGGATTTCCATCTCGACGGGAATTCTATCAGTGCCGAAACCGAAGGTAACTGGCAACTCGCATTGCGATAAATAGCTGCGGGTCGGCATGACCTGAGCCTGCCAAATGCGCGAGGGGCCTCGCAGCGTGACTCGGGCACCAATCGCATCGCGATTGCTCTGGGTGCCGATTAGTTTAATCCGCAGCCACCGATGGCCGGTGTGTTGGTCATTGCGCAGGAGGCGCGGCGGTCCAGCGATCTGGGTCAGCAAGACATCCAAGTCCCCATCTCCGTCAATGTCCGCATAAGCCGCACCACGCCCGACTATGGGCTTAAAAATATCCGGCCCGCTGTGTTCAACAGTAACAGGCGTAAAGGCCGAACTCTGGTGCGGCCCGCCATTCCAGAAAAGTTGTGCCGGCTGTGCATAGGTCTGCTGCTTCGCGGTGTTGCCTACTTGAGCATCAAGATGTCCGTTAGCAGTCAGGAGGTCGGGCCAGCCATCCAAATCATAATCAAAAAAGAAAAGCCCGAACTTAAGGAGAGGCCGGCTGGCCGGCCCGATGGATTCCATCGGAGCTTCGTCCGTGAATTGCAGGCTTTTGGGCTTCGCCACATAGAAGCCGTTCATTTCGTTGGCAAAGTTAGCGATCGCTACCCCGAGAGAGGCATCGTCGCGAAACCAGGCGGTATCGATACCCATTGCGCCTCGGACGTTGCCAAAACCATCGTAAGCCAGGCCCGAAGCCGCGCCTATTTCCTTGAAAGTCCCGTCGCGTTCATTGTGAAAAACCAAGTTGGGAGTGGTGTCATTTGCGACGATTAGATCAATCCAACCGTCATCATCCAAGTCGATCGGGGCCACACCCAGCGATTTCGCCGCCGGTCTCCCGGTTCGCGGATCGTTGACGCGCAGTCCAGCTCCAGCGGAGACTTCCGTAAAGCGGCCGTTGCCGTCATTGCGATAGAGGAGCGGATAAGTTCCCTCGAATTTGAAAGGTGGACCATAAGCTCGCCCCTTGCCCTCAACACCGGGGTTCATGGCGAGATCAATGTCACGTGACCATTTGACATAATTGCAGACGAAGAGATCCAACAGACCGTCGTTGTTGAAATCAATCCACCCGCAGCTTGTGCTCCATTGATAGCCGGCGGAACCCATGCCGGCCGCCGCAGTGACATCCTTGAAATGTCCTGCACCTTCATTGTGGAAGAGGTGATTCCCTCCGACGGCGCTGATGAAAACATCCGGCAGGCCGTCATTGTCATAGTCGCCGACAGCCACGCCCATCCCGTAAAAGCTAACATCCAGCCCGGAACCACGCGTGACATCTCTGAACCGACCAGCTCCATCATTCTCGAACAATTTCATTGTCGGCGGCGGAACATTCCCCGGTGGCCGATTGGTCCAAAACGAGGAATTGATCAACAGTACATCCTGGTCTCCGTCTCCGTCAAAATCCAGGAAGGCACAGCCGCCGCCCATTGTTTCGGGAAGTAGCTTCTCGCCGGTGGCACCGTTCACATGCACAAAAGTAAGGCCGGAGGCTGTTGTAATATCCGTGAATCTGACTTGAGGCGGACGCGGCGAACTCAGCAGATTTTCGCGAGATGCAGCCGCGTTTATATTGTGCTTCAGGAACGCACTGACAGCAAAAATGCAGCCGGAGAAGCATAGTAGAATTAACAATCGCTTGAATTGCATGGCTAGTAGCCGCAGTGTTGCAAATGGAAATGCCAAGTCAAGGAGGTAAATGTGCCGCCAGCGTGACAGTCCGCCACCAATTTATGGCAGTCTGCCAATATAAGAAGGCGCTTCGCCCCAAAATTCAATACGTGTGATGAGGTTCGTGGTATATTACTTCACTGTCAGCTCCACCCGGTGGGTTGGAGAATGGAATACAAATCGCAGAAAATGAATTCGTTAAAATCAATGCGCTCAATGGTGGTGGTGAGTTGGAAAATGTGGCTGGCTGGCTGGCTCAGTTATGCCGCCGTCTACTTGCAGGGGCAAATTGCCCAGCCGCCAGCCTTGGCAACCTCTGCCATCACTCAAGATCCTTACTGCACGGTGACTGGCGAGGCGCTCAAATACATGTCGCCGGACACAAGAAAAATGGCGTCGTTACTTGAAAAAATTGCCCAAAGCGCCAACCCAAAAGAAATTGCCTTCCTACCCCGCCAACGAGTCGAGTTGCGGCGCAACCAACTTCGCTCCATAACCAACACCACCGACATGGTAATGGCGCGAGCGCAGATCGCGCTGGAATTGCTCAACGCAGGAGAAACGCAGCAGTCAATTGATGAATTTCAAGAGATTGAAAAAATCGGCTTTCAAGACCCCACGCCCCGTGGAGCCCGATTTCGAGCTGAATTACAGCAGTACCAAGCGCTCGCTTATCTGCGGCTGGGAGAGCAGGAAAACTGCCTGACCAATCATAATCCGCAATCGTGTATTATGCCGATCGAAAGCGGCGGGATCCATAAGCTGCAACGGGGTGCTCGCAAAGCAATTGAAATTCTCGAAGAGCAATTGAGCCGGCTTCCCAAAGACCGCAAAGGCGCCTGGCTCCTGAACATCGCCTACATGACGGTTGGAGAATATCCGGACAAAGTGCCAGCGGCTTGGCGCATACCTCCCGAAGCGTTCAAGTCAGACTACGACATCAAGCGATTTCCCGACATCGCCGGCGATCTCGGATTGGATGTGAATGATTACGCGGGCGGGACTATCATCGAAGATTTCGACGGCGACGGAAATCTCGATATTATGACTTCGGATTGGTCACTGCGTGGCCCCATGCACTTCTTTCACAACAATGGGGATGGCACTTTTACCGACCGCACGATGGAAGCCGGGCTTTCCGGGTTGGTAGGCGGTCTAAACATCATTCAAGGAGACTATAACAACGATGGATTGCCGGACGTGCTCGTGCTGCGTGGCGCCTGGCTCTTTGAGCAGGGTCATCATCCTGATTCGCTATTGCGCAACGATGGCAACGGCCATTTCACCGACGTGACCGAAGAGGCCGGCTTGATCGCGTTTCACCCAAACCAAACGGCTGTGTGGCTTGATTACAATGGCGATGGCTGGCTGGATCTGTTTTTTGGCTATGAATCGTACGGCGAAGATATTCATCCGTGCAAACTCTACCGTAATAATCGTGACGGCACCTTCACGGAATGCGCCGCAGCGGCAGGAGTGGCTGCCATAGGTTACGTGAAAGCAGTGGTGGCCGGAGATTTCAATAATGATGGCCGCCCGGATCTCTACTTGTCCCGCCGGGGGCAACCCAACATCCTCTTTCGCAACGACGGTCCTCGAGGCACAAACACCAGTTCCGAGGCCGACTGGAAGTTTACCGACGTGAGTGTTGAGGCCGGCGTCACCGAACCGATTGCCAGCTTTGCAACCTGGTTCTTCGATTACGACAATGATGGCTGGCAGGACATTTTTGTAGGCGGTTACTCCATCAAGGACGTTGGCGATGTGGCGGCCGATTACCTGGGCTTGCCGACTAATGCGGAACGACCGCGGCTGTATCATAACAATCACGACGGAACCTTCACTGATGTCACTAAAGAAACGCACCTCTACCACGTCATTCACGCGATGGGATGCAATTTTGGTGATCTCGATAACGACGGCTGGCTGGATATGTACTTTGGAACGGGGGATCCAAATTTGGCCACTTTGATTCCTAATCGTGCTTTCCGGAATGCCGGCGGTGCTTACTTTCAAGACGTAACCACTTCGGGTGGATTCGGACATTTGCAGAAAGGGCACGGAGTTTCGTTCGGCGACCTCGACAACGACGGTGACCAGGACATCTACCACTCGGTCGGCGGAGCGTATGAGGGAGACGCTTATCGGAATGTATTGTTTGAAAACCCCGGGCACGGCAATCACTGGATCACGTTGAAATTGGAAGGTGTAAAATCAAACCGCGTGGCCATCGGCGCGAGGATTAAGGTCATTGTCGAAAATAAGGAGGGAGAGCGAGTCATCTATAAGACCGTCAGCACGGGAGGCAGTTTTGGGGCTAACCCATTACGCCAGGAAATTGGTCTGGGCCAGGCTAAAAGCATAAAGCGCGTGGAAATCTTTTGGCCGATCACGGGCCAGACTCAAGTGCTCGCCAATCTCACGCTGGATAAATTCTACCGCGTCCGTGAAGGAGATCTTGAAGCAAAGTTGTGGAACCTACCGACGTTTAAGTTTAAGAAGGGCGTGTTCAAAGATCATTCACACGAACAGACCTCGATTAAATAGCCCGTGGTTGTCGCCATGCCTTCCAGAAATCTTTTGGCCCGGATTGGATTATTACTCTTGCCAGTTCTCACGGTTCTTCTCGGAGGATGCGTGCATCGGACGCCTCTTTTGCCGTCTGCTGCGACAAAAGGAATACGCGCCTACGAAGTGCAGGGTGTTGTCCAGGAACTGGCATTGGATCGGCGCACAGCCGTCATTTGGCATGAAGCAATTCCTGATTATATGCCGCGAATGATGATGGAATTTACCGTGGTTGATCCGCGTGAGCTCGATGGAATTGCGCCCGGCGACGGGGTTTCTTTCCGCTTGGTTGTAGGCGAAGAGTCGCACTGGATTGAGTCCATTCGCCGCAGACAAGGCTCTGGCCCGAGTTCCCCCGCAATCAGGTCGATAGCCAATTTGGAAATGCCGGCGACTTTGAAACCGGGCGATCCGATGCCGGATAAAACCCTGCTGGGGGAACACGGCCAGCCGGTGCGTTTCTCCGATTTTCACGGCCAAGCGCTTGCCTTTACCTTCATATTTAGCCGATGCCCTTTGCCCGATTACTGTCCGCGAATGTCGAGGCACTTTGAAGATGCGCGTGCGCTGTTGGAAAACGAACCTACAGCTCCGACCAACTGGCATTTCTTATCTATTTCTTTCGACCCGGAGTTTGACAAACCGGCGGTGTTGACCCGCTATGCGCGTTCCTATCGCGGCGACCACACCAACCGCTGGCTGTTCGCTGCAGCGCCCACCAACGTACTGCCCGAATTGTCACGTAATTTGGATCTTCTGGTGAACCGGGCTGGCGGCAGTTTCTCGCACAACCTGCGCACCGTCGTCTTGGATCCACTTGGCCGCATCCATCACCAATTTGTCGGAAACCAGTGGACGCCCAAAGAATTGGCCGACAGCATGATTGAAGCAGCCAGATTGCAGCAAAGATAAGTGGCCGCGTTGGGATGGCCTTGCCTCGATTTGGCGGGACGAATGCTGGGCGATACGCGACTGAAGTGTAATTCGAACCGCGTCCCGGACGGTGTGGTATTCCGCGACCCGGGTGGCACAAATCTGGCGGACCGTTTTTATCGCGCGCGCGAAGACTGATTCTGGGAAGATCAGTCGAGAAAGCCGCAAAGAAGCGCAGAAAGCGCAAAGCGACAGGGACTGGTTAACAAAGGGGCAAGAGTTAACCGCGGATTTCACGGATCGGCACGAATTAGAACAAGCCCGGTAGAAGACATCTGTGAATTCCGTGACATCCGTGGTAACGATTCCCGCATGAAGCACGAAGAACTTACCAAAGACATCATCGGCGCTGCGATGGCCGTGTTGAACGAACTCAAGCCCGGTCTGGACGAAAAGCTTTACGAGAACGCCCTGGTCATTGAGTTGCAGCAGCGTGGCCACACGGTGGAGCAACAGAGGGAGTTTCCAGTCCACTACCGCAGCCGCTTCATCGGCAAACTGGTGCCGGATCTCATCGTGGACGGCCAAGTCATCACTGACCCCAAGGTAGTGACCGCATTCAACGACACGCACCTGGCGCAGATGCTCGGTTAACTGAATATCACCGGCCTGGAGGTCGCCCTGCTCCTCAACTTCAAAGAAGCAAGGTTGACTTGGAAGCGAGTGGTGCGCGGAGAACCGGAATTGAACCCCGGATCGCGGGGAGAACACGCATAGAGAAAAGGCAATCCGCGCCGATTCGTGAAATCCGTGGTTGCCCTGATTCGGCTGGGGCGTGAGTTCGCTGAGTTCTTTTGCGGAATTGAACTTCGAGCTTCCGTCAGCATTTCATCTCCGTGTCATCCGTGGTTAACAATCTTCTGAAAACATTTTTCCGCTCGCGGTTCTTTCTCTTACCCGCGACGCCTCCATGAAAATCCGTGTCCTCCAATCTGCGTCCATCCGCGCACATCTGCGGCTCCAGCCGTGCAGCCCGGCTGACGTGTTTCTTCGCTCCCTCCGTTCCCTTCTGTGCCCAAACTTCCGCCTGCAAATTCCCATCCGTGTTATCCGCGAAATCCGTGGTTGAAACTCTTCTTCGCAAAAATCTTTCATGCCGTAGTCCCTCGCCTCGTCCGCTTCGCCTCCGTGATAATCCGTGAAATCCGTGTCCAGCTCTGGCTTTTCCTTCGTGTGAAGAACTCGCTCCGGCCCTTTTTTCATGCGGGTTACCTCCGCCTCTGCGTCCACTCTCACAACCTCATGCTTTCGCCGTTTTAATTTTCTCCCACCGGCACTAAGAAAAATGCTCTCAGGGTTTCCCCGACCTAAAAAACAGGCTTACCCCGATTGACCAAATTATTTTCCTCCTGCATAAACACACCCGTTCACAGGGCTGGAGCAGCATGCGATGGGTCCGTACGTACTACACATGCTGTTCTTTTACAGAACGTGTCGGTTCGCAGTTGGCCGTGTGAAGCAGTTAACAAAGCGATAAGGAAAAAGTTGTATGAGAAATTCAAATCATCTTCCAGGGAATCGATCCAGCCTCGTGCGCACGCTCTTGCTCGCGCTCGCGCCCGTGCTGTTGCTTCACCTCTTCACCACGCCGGCGGACACCGCAACGTCCACCCAGATCCAATCCGTCGCGCCGCTCGCCGTGCCGCGCCGTGATCACACCGCCACGCAGCTTGCGGATGGCCGTGTACTGATCGCCGGCGGTCTCGATGCCAGCAACGCCGCGCTCGCCTCCGCCGAGCTTTACGATCCCGCCGCGCAAACTTTCTCGAGCGTGGGCGCGCTGGTCGTCGCGCGTACCGGCCACACCGCCACGCTGCTCGGCGATGGCCGCGTGCTCATCACCGGCGGCTTGAACGGCAACGGCGCGCAGACTTCCATCGAAATTTACGATCCCGCCACGCAGACCTTTGCCCCGCTCGGCTTCATGCAGGTTGCCCGCGCAGACCACACCGCCAGCGTTCTTGCCGATGGCCGCGTCCTGCTCGCGGGCGGCGACTCCGCCGGCTCGGCTGAATTGCTCGACGTTTCCTCGGGCACCTCCGTCGCGTTGCCCAACCCGATGAGCTTCCCCCGCTCCGGCCAGACGGCCACGCTCTTCAGCAACAACACTGTCTTCCTCGCGGCGGGCGGCGACAACACCGCGGAAGTTTTCGATCCCGCGAGCCTGGACTTTGGCAACACCCGCTACGGCCTGCTCGTCGCGCGCGGCGCGCATACCGCCATCGTCGGGCTGGACAGCAAGATCTATCTCGTCGGCGGCGGCGCGCCGGAAGTTGTCTCCGTCGATCCGAACAACATCATGACACCGAGCCTCGTGCTTACGCTCAACTCGCCGCAATCCACCGCCGTCGCGCTCGCCAACGGCAAGAGCCTCGTGCTCTGGCCCGGTGACGCCGGCATCTTCACGCCGGGCGCGAACATCTTCACCTCGATTCCCGGCAGCGGCGTGCTGCAACGCTCCGGCGCGACCGCCACTTCGCTCGCCGCCGACAACCAGCGCGTGCTCGTCGCCGGTGGCGCGGATGCGAGCAGCCAACTCATCGCGCCCGCCGCGCTTTTCAACCCGGCCACCATCAGCACGGACGCGGATGATTATCCTCCGGGCGCGAATGCCAATATTACCGCCGCCGGATTTCTGCCGGGCGAAACGGTCGAGTTCATCGTCTTGCACGCGGACGGCACGCCGAGCACCGGCGCGGAGCATTTGCCGTGGCAAGTAGCTGCTGATGCGAACGGCAACGTGCAAACCGCCTGGTTTGTCTGCACCGACGACTGCGTCGGGGCGTTGCTCGAAGTCACCGCGCAAGGTCTGGCATCTGGTTTGAAGGCACAGGCAAGATTTACGGATGCTGCGAGCTTAACAATCAGCAATAATGCAGTATCGGCGGCCAATGTCTGCGCCGGATCAACATCAGTTCCTTTACATAGTTTTGGGCTTGCTGGCAGCGGGAACCCTTCTACTACTGTTAGCGGCGTCAGTTTCACGACCACTGGAACATACGCTGCTGCTGACCTTGTCAATTTCAGATTATATTTTACCACCACTGCTACTTTCTCAACAGTAAATCTGCTGGCTACGATTTCTCCAACTGCGGCCGGTTTACAGACATTTACGGGGCTTTCTGACGCTTTTTCTGGGAATGGCACACATTATTATTGGTTAGTCATGAATGTTGCTTCATCGGTTGTTGGTGGCCACACCATAGCGGTTAATGGAACTACCACGGCAAATATTACTACTTCTTCTGGTACTGCCCCATCGGGGGGCCCTAGTACTGTGAGCGGCACGCAAACGTTGCTAGCTCCAGGCACCTGGCTCGGAACCACGAGCACCGACTGGAACACAGCTGCAAACTGGTGCGGCGGAGTACCAACGTCCACGACGGACGTCATCATTCCATCAACGGCTCCAAATCAACCGACGATTGGTGCTGCAGGTGGCACATGCCGCAATCTCACGATCAACAGCGGTGCAACGCTAACTATTAGCGGTTCAGCCAGTCTGTCGGTTGCTGGCAATTGGAGCAACAGTGGAACATTTACCCCTGCAACCGGCACGGTCACACTCGCAGGCGCTGGCTCACTTACGCAGACAATCTCCGGCACCACGACGTTTAATAATCTGACGATTAACGATTCGGGTGCCACGAAGAGTTTTGGGACAAGTTCGATCACCATCGCGAACAATCTGACCGTTACGGCGGGGACGATGTCAGCGGGCACATCAAGCTTTGTTTTCAGTGGTTCAGGAAACCTGGCGGGCGGTGTCGGCAAGAACTTTTATGACATCCAGATCAACAATACCGTCACTACCACGCTTTCGTCTGGAAACGTCACAGTCGCACATAACTTTGTTAACAATGGAACCTATACCTTCAGTGGAGTAACTACGAAGACGACGACGTTCAATGGAACGACTGCGTTGACCGGGACCGGCTCTTTTAATTTTTCGAGCCTGACGATAAGCGGCACTCTCACCTCGATCAGTGGCACGATCAATGTGGCTGGTGATTGGACAAACAACGGCACGTTCACTCACAACAGCGGCACAGTGAACTTAAATGGATCATCAAGTGCTCAGGCTCTGACGGGAGCGACGATCTTTAATAACCTGACGCTCAACAATGGCAACGGAGCAAACCTGTTCAACGATGAAACTGTCAATGGCACGCTCACCTTCACCACCGGCAAGATTACTACCGGAGCGAATAATCTGATCATCGGGTCAGGTGGCGCCGTAAGTGGTGCCGGGACCGGCAAATACATTTTTGGGAACGAGCGGAAGGTTTTTCTTGCTGGAACTCCTTCCTTCACGTTCGAGGTCGGCGACAGCACGACTTACGCACAGATTGATTTGGCGTTCGCCTCGGTGACCACCGGCGGAAACATCACGGCCAAGACTACCAGCGGAGATCATACAAGCATCGCCACCTCGGGCATCAACAGCGCGAAGGATGTGAATCGCTATTGGACGATGAGCAATAGCGGCGTGGTGTTCACCACCTACAGCGCCACATTCCATTTCGTTGCCGGCGACCTTGACGCCGGCGCGGATACCACCGCCTTCATCGTGCGGCGCTTTAACTCACCCAATTGGTCCAGCACGACAACGGGGACGCGCACCACGACCAGCACGCAGGCCAACGGCGTTGCTTCGTTCAGCGATTTCGCGGTTGGTGAACCATGCCCGCTCATTCTGCCCGGCTGCCCGGCGAACATTTCGCAAGCGAACGATGCCAATCAATGCAACGCTTCGGTTAGTTTCGCTGCCACGCCCAGCGGCGGTTGTGGCAGCTTGACTGCGACTTACGCGGTTGGGGGCACCCCGATTACCTCGCCGCATACCTTCCCGGTCGGCACAACGACCGTGGACGTCACGGTCACGGATCCTGCCGGAGACTCCGCCATCTGCAGCTTCACGGTGACGGTCAACGACACACAGGCCCCCTCGATCACTTGCGGCAGCGTAGCGGCGCAGGCGGCGAATGCGGACGCGAGTTGCAACGCGACAGTGCCCGACGTGCGCTCGTTGGTGCGGGCGCAGTCCTCGGACAATTGCACGGCCAACGTTTCGTTGACCGTGACACAAAGCCCGGCGCAAGGCGGCACGGTGAATGGCGCTGGATCGCACCCCATCACAGTGACCGTGACCGACACATCGAACAACAGCACCCCGTGCGTGGTGAGCTTCACGGTCAATGACGTCACGGCACCGGTCATAGGCGTACCCGGAGCGAACGCGACGATTAGCTGCCCGGCCACGCCGACCTTCACGCCTCCGAGCGCGACCGACAATTGCGATCTGAATCCCAGCATCATCCAAGTGAGCGATGTGACCACACCCGGCAGTTGCGCGGGCGCTTACTCCCGCACCATCACTTGGAAGGCGAAGGACGCGAGCGGCAACTCCTCCGGCACCGTCAGCCAGACGATCACGGTGCATGACACGACGGCGCCGGT
>JACPZS010000225.1 GCA_016195385.1 Verrucomicrobiota bacterium | reverse complement strand
GTGTCTCGATTACGTTTCCGCAAGCGCGTGGTTACCAATATCAGGAAGGCGGCATCACTTCACCCGACGGACACTGCCGCGCATTCGACGCGCGCGCGCAGGGAACCGTCTTCAGCAGCGGGCTGGGCGTTGTCGTGTTGAAGCGATTGAAGGATGCGCTGGCAGACGGCGATCAAATTCACGCTGTCATTCGCGGCGCGGCATTGAACAACGATGGTTCGTCGAAGGTGAGTTTCACCGCGCCGAGCGTGAACGGGCACACGGAAGTGATCGCGCTGGCGCAAGCCGTCGCGGGCGTGGAGCCGGAAAGCATTTCGTATGTCGAGACGCACGGCACGGGCACGCCGCTGGGCGATCCGATTGAAATCGCCGGGCTGACGACGGCGTTTCGCGGGGGCACGACGAAGAAAAATTTCTGCGCCATCGGCTCGGTGAAAACCAACATCGGCCACTTGGACGCGGCGGCGGGCGTGGCGGGTTTGATCAAGACGACGCTCGCGCTGAAACACAAACAGCTCCCGCCAAGCCTGCATTTTACCGAACCAAACCCGAAGCTCAATCTCGGCGACAGTCCGTTTTTCGTGAACGCGAAGCTGCGCGAATGGCCCGCTGGAAACGGTCCGCGGCGCGCGGGCGTCAGTTCGTTTGGCGTCGGCGGCACGAATGCGCACGCGATCGTCGAAGAAGCACCGGCGGTCGCGGTTTCGGGACCGTCGCGCGCGTGGCAGTTGCTGCTGCTTTCGGCGCGCACGCCGGCGGCACTCGACCGGGCCACCGCGAATCTGCATCAACATTTTGCGGCTCACGCCGATCTGAATTTGTCCGACGCCGCGTTCACACTGCAAACTGGCCGGGCAGAATTTGCTCATCGTCGGATGCTGGTTTGCCGTGACGTCACGGAAGCGGCCAAGTTGCTCGCGACACCGACGAATAAACAGATCGCCACGCAACACGTCGAGAGCAATGACGCGCCAGTAGTTTTCATTTTTCCCGGCCAGGGCGCGCAGTATGTGAACATGGGCCGCGAACTGTACGCGAGCGAGGAAGTGTTCCGCGCCGAGGTAGATCGTTGCGCCGAGATTTTGCGGCCGCACCTCGGAATGGATCTACGCGAAATTATTTTTCCAGCAGAGTCAGCGCTCGAAGATGCGAAGAGGCAATTGGGCGAAACGCGTTTCACGCAACCGTCGCTGTTCGTGATCGAATACGCGCTGGCGAAGTTGTGGATGTCGTGGGGCATTCAGCCGCAGGCAATGATCGGCCACAGCGTTGGCGAATACGTCGCCGGCTGCCTGGCAGGAGTTTTTTCACTTGAAGACGCGCTCCGGCTCGTCGCCAAACGCGCGGCGCTCGTGCAGGCGCAGCCGCGCGGCTCGATGCTCGCGGTAAAACTGCCGCTGGCCGAACTACAGCCGCAGCTTCCAGACGACTTGTCGATTGCCGCCGTGAATTCGCCGACGCTCTGCGTCGTGTCGGGGCCGGACGAAGCGGTCGAGCGTTTCGAAAAACAACTCGCGGAAAAGAAAGTCACCGTGCGGCATCTCTGCACGTCGCACGCGTTTCATTCCGCAATGATGGAACCGGTGCTCGCACCGTTCACCGCGCTCTTCGATGGCGTGAAGTTGAACCCGCCGCAAATTCCATTTGTCTCGAACGTCACGGCCCAATGGGTCACCACTGCGCAGACGACCGATCCAAATTATTGGGCGAGTCACTTGCGCCAGACCGTGCGCTTCGCCGACGGCGTCGGCGAGTTGGTGAAGGAGCCAGACCGAATTTTGCTGGAGATCGGGCCGGGGCAGAGTTTGAGCACAATGGTGCGACAACACCCGGCCCGCGCGCGTGAACAGGTCGTGCTGGCCACGCTCGGCGTTTCGCAGGAGGAGCCGTCGGAAACCAAAGCGATGCTCCAGGCGCTCGGCAAATTATGGCTCGCGGGCGGCGCGGTGGATTGGAACGGTTTTTACGCGCAGGAAAAACGCCACCGTGTTTCGCTGCCGACATACCCCTTCGAACGGCAGCGATTCTGGGCCGAGCCGGCAGCGGCTCCCGCAGCCGCGTCGGTCATTTCTGGCGCAGCATGTGCATTGGAAATCGCGGCGCCAATTTCAGGCAACTCAACTTCTTTGCCAGCCGCCGCGCCGGCAGCGCCCGCAGCCAACGTGAGCCGCAAAGAGCATCTCATCACGCTGCTGCGCGGTCATCTGCACGAACTGTCGGGCATGAACTTGGCGGAGGTCGCGCCCGCCACGAATTTCCTGGAACTCGGTTTCGATTCGCTGTTTCTCACGCAGGCCAGCCTTTCGCTGCAAAATAAATTCGGCGTGCGCATCACCTTCCGCCAGATGCTCGAGGAACTTTCGAGTCTCGAAGCCCTCGCGGACTATCTGGATCAAGCGCTGGCACCGGATCAATTTTCGCCCGTGATGGCACAGCCAGTTGCGACGCCTGCGGCGGTGACGGCAATTTCGTCCGCTGCGAACGATGTGACGGTGATTCAAGCAGGTTCGTCGCTCGCCTCGTTTGAGCAGTTGCTCAAGCAGCAACTAGAATTGAGCGGTCAACTGCTGAATCTGGTTCAACAGAATCCAGCAGCGGCCAAAACACTGGCGAGTCCGGCGACGGCCGTTTCGGTACCGCCGGGTTCATCAATGCCGCCCGCGCAACCGAAGAGCGACGTCAAGGCGTTCGGGCCGTACAAACCCATTGAGACCGCGCCCGGCGGCGGACTGACGCAACGTCAACGCGATTATCTCGACGCGCTGATCGCGCGTTACACCGCGCGCACCCAGAAATCCAAACAGCACACGCAGAAATATCGCCGTCGTCTGGCCGACCCCCGCACGGTCGCGGGGTTCCGACCGTTCTGGAAGGAGATGGTTTATCCGCTGGTGATGGAGCGCTCGCTGGGGGCGCGGATGTGGGACATCGACGGCAACGAGTATGTCGATTTCACGATGGGCTTCGGCACGAATCTGCTCGGCCACTCGCCGCAATTCATCAACGACACCATCGCCGGGCAACTCAAAAAAGGACTGGAGGTCGGGCCGCAGACGCCACTCGCGGGCGAGGTCGCGGAGTTGATGTGCGAGTTGACGGGCATGGAACGCTGTGCGTTCAGCAACACCGGTTCCGAAGCGGTGCTGGCGGCGTTGCGGATCGCGCGCACCGTGACCGGGCGAAATCGCATCGTTTATTTCACCGGCGACTATCACGGCATTTTTGACGAAGTGCTGCAACGGCCCGGCGGGACGGGCGGCGTTGAGCAGACATTTTCCATTGCGCCAGGAATTCCGCCACAGCAGGCAGGCAATGTCGCGATCCTCGAATACGAAAATCCGGCTTCGCTCGAATACATCCGCCGGCACGGAAGCGAAATCGCGGCGGTGATCGTCGAGCCGGTGCAAAGCCGGCATCCGGATTTGCAGCCGGCGGAATTTTTGCGCGAGTTGCGCCGCGTGACGCACGAAACGGGCAGTGCGCTGGTCTTCGATGAAGTCATCACGGGCTTCCGCTCTCATCCCGGTGGCGTGCAGGCGTTGTTTGGCATTCGGGCGGACATCGCGACGTATGGAAAATTGATCGGCGGCGGTCTGCCGATTGGGGCAGTCTGCGGCAGCGCGAAATTCATGGACGCGCTCGACGGCGGCCATTGGAGCTACGGCGACAATTCGATTCCCGAAGCTGGTGTCACGTTCTTCGCCGGCACCTACGTGCGGCATCCGCTCACGATCGCAGCCTCGCACGCGATGTTGAGCCACCTCAAACGCGAAGGCCCGGAGCTGCAGCGGAAATTGAACGAGCGCATGGCGGCAGTGGCACGGGAGTTGAACCACTTCCTGCGCGAACGCCAGGTGCCCGTGCAGATCGAGCAGTTCAGTTCGCTGTTCTGGGTTCGCTTCGACAGCAAGATCAAACACAGCAGCCTGCTGTTCTTCCTGCTGCGGGATCGCGGCGTCCATATTTTTGAAGGAAGATTGTTTTTCCTCTCGACGGCGCACACTGAAGCCGACGTGGAGTTTTTGATTCGCGCATTCAAGGAAAGCATCCTGGAAATGCAGGTGGCGGGATTCCTGCCGGAAACACCGACGGATATCGTTCAACGGGAGATCGCCGTCGCCGCTCCTGCTGCGCCGCTGGTTCAAACCGGGCCGCTGCCGCCAACGCGCCGCGAAACTACTCCCGCACAACCGCTCGCCGCGCCACGCGCGCCGATGTTCGTTGCCGCCGCGTGTCGCGAGATCAAATTCAGCCTCTACTTTTTTGGCAACTATCCGTCGGCCTACTCGCCGGATAAATACAAGTTGCTCATCGAAGGCGCCCGGTTTGCCGATGAACACGGCTTCACCGGGATCTGGATTCCGGAGCGCCACTTCCATCCTGTCGGCGGCTTTTCGCCAAATCCGTCCGTTGTCGCGGCGGCGATTGCGCGCGAGACGAAGCGCCTTCAACTACGCGGCGGCAGCGTCGTGCTGCCATTGCACAACCCCATCCGCGTCGCGGAGGAATGGTCGCTGGTCGATAATTTGTCGAACGGTCGCGTCGGTATTGCCATCGCGTCAGGCTGGCATCCGAACGATTTCGTGTTCGCGCCCGAAGCCTACGAGAAGCGCCGCGAGCTTTGCACCGAGGGGTTGGAGTTGATTCGGAAGCTTTGGCGCGGTCAAGCGATCCCAGTGCGCGGCGGCGCGAACAATCCGCTCGAAGTTTCACTTTACCCGATGCCGGTGCAGCGCGAATTGCCGACGTGGCTTACATGTGTGCAAAAATCGTCCTACGTGACGGCTGGCGAACTGGGCACGGGCGTGCTGGCGATGGCGACGAACCAAACGATCGAGGAAATCGCCGGCAAGATCGCCGCGTATCGCGAATCGTTCGCGCAACATGGGCACGCGCCGGAGCGTGCGCAAGTGACGCTGCTGCTCCACACTTACGTGGGAGATGATTTTGAACGGACACTCGCGCAAGCGCGTGGCCCGATGTGCGATTACCTCCGCTCCTATCTCGACAACAGCCAGAAGCGGCACGAGTCCAAAGGCGGCCCGCTCACCGTGGCCAAGGAAGACATGGATTATCTGTTGAACCGGTCGTTCGACGATTACGTGAAAGGCAAAGCGTTGATCGGCACGCCGGAGTCATGCGCGCGTGTCGTCGAAAAATTCCGCGAAATTGGCGTGGACGAGATCGGTTGCTTCATCGACTTCGGTGTTGAACCCGGGAAAGTCCTTGAGAGTTTGCCGCATCTGTGCGCGCTCAAGCAGCGTTTCGAGAAAACGCCGGCGGCGCCTTCGTTGGAGCCAGGCCGCAACGGTGAGAGCCTTCACCGGTCGGAAGACAAGGCGAATGAGCCACGCAACCTTCCGTTGACCGAATCGCAGCAGGGCCTTTGGGCGATGATACTGATGACGCCCGCAGCCAACCGCGCCTACAACGAAGTGACGACGCTGCGCTTGCGCGGGCCGGTTGATTTGGATGCGCTGGAACGTTCGTTGCAAACTTTGATGGACCGTCATGAAGCGCTCCGCACGACCATCGACAAGGACGGCGAGTTCCAAACCGTGCATCCCCGCTGGAAGCTGGAATTGGCGCAGGTGGATTTGTCCGGCCTGGACGAAACGGAGCAAGCGGCGCGCTTGCGCGCGGAATTTGCGCAGGTCGAAAACTTTGCTTTTGATTTTCAGCGTGGCTCCGCAATGCGCGCGCTGGTCATCCGGCTCGCTGGCGAACAGCACTTGTTGCTTTTGTCGTTCCACCATCTCTTTGGCAATGGCCCGTCGTTCGTCGCGGCGTTTGGCGAACTCTGTTCGCTTTACGCGGCAATCACGGCTGGCGGATCGCTTGAACTCGGCCCGGCGATGCAATTGAGCGACTACGTCCGCTGGCAGGGCGAGCAATCGCAAAGTGGCGCGACGGCGACCGACGAGGCCTTCTGGGTAAAACACCTCACAGGCATCCCGGCCGGCCTCGACTTGCCAACGGATCGGCCGCGACCGCCGCTGACCACGTAT
The DNA here is from genome assembly GCA_016195385.1 of Verrucomicrobiota bacterium. Classification (GTDB taxonomy): domain Bacteria; phylum Verrucomicrobiota; class Verrucomicrobiia; order Limisphaerales; family JACPZS01; genus JACPZS01. Next base: position 14,139 of record JACPZS010000225.1, on the reverse strand, counting down.
CGCGGCGGCCGGCTCTCGATGAAATTGGATCGCGAGTTGACGGGCCGCGTGCGCAAGGCGGGAGCGGGACTGCGCAGCTCGATGTTCATGACGTTGTTCGCGGCGCACAACGTCTGGCTTCACCGGCTTTCCGGTCAGGACGATCTTGTGGTAGGCGTGCCGTTTGAAGGGCCGGTGCGTTCGCTGCCCGGCGGCAGTTCCCTCTTCGCGAACACGACGAACATGATGCCGCTGCGCAGCCGCATCGGCGAACGGACGACATTCGCCGAACTGGTCGCGGCCACGAAGTCCGCCGTGCTCGAAGCCAACGAGCATCAAAACTTTTTCTTCGGGCGCCTGATCGAGAAACTAAACCTGAGACATGACCTCAGCCGGCCACCGGTGTTTTCGGCGTCATTCAATTATGAGAGCGGCAAATTTCAGAAACAGATCGGCGGCCTGAACGTGGAGCTGGCTTTGGACGGTGTGCCTTTCGGCAGCCCGCCGGACACGGCAAAATTTGATCTCGGCATCAACGTCGCGGAAAAGGACGGCGAGTTGCAATTCGACTGCAACTTCAACGCGGACTTGTTCGACGAAGCGACGATCCGGCGATGGCTCGAATATGAAAGAATTTTGTGCGAAGGCATCGCCGCCAATGTTCACCAATCGATCTGGTCCTTGCCGATGTTGAACGAGCGCGAACGAAGGCAAATCCTCGTTGAATGGAACGCGACTGATCAGGCGGTGCCACGCGATCAGTTCTTGGACACACTGTTTGAAGCGCAAGCGGCGCGCTCGCCTGGCGCGGTGGCGGTCGAGTTTGCCGGCCAGACGCTGACTTATGCGGAGTTGGAGAAACGATCCAATCAGTTCGCGCATCGTTTGCGCCAGCAAGGCGTCGGGCCGGATGTGCTGGTGGCCGTGTGCGCGAAGCGATCTTTGGAACTCGTCGTCGGGCTGCTCGGCGTGTTGAAGGCCGGCGGCGCCTACGTGCCGATCGATCCGGATTATCCGCGGGAGCGCCAGGCGTTCATGCTCGCCGATGGAAACGTTCCCGTCGTGTTGACGCAGACCGAACTCGTCAAGGATCTGCCGCCCACCTCGGCTTATCTCATGTGCCTCGATCAAGATTTTCCTCCTGCGCGTGGTGTGCCGGACACGAAACCCGGCTTCGCACGTGGCAGCGAATCCCTGGCCTACGTGATTTACACGTCCGGATCGACGGGCCAGCCCAAGGGCGTGATGATTTCGCATCGCGCCGTGGTGAACTTCCTTGTTTCGATGATCCAGACCCCCGGGATTTCCGCGGACGATTCTTTGCTGGCGGTGACCTCGCTGTCGTTCGACATCGCGGCTCTGGAGATTTTTCTGCCGCTGGTATCCGGAGCGAAAGTGATTCTGGCCAGCCGCGAACAGGCAACCGATGGCCGGGGGTTGCTGGCCCTGTTGAAAGCGAGCCGCCCCACGATGATGCAGGCGACGCCGGCGACCTGGCGCATGTTGATCGAAGCCGGCTGGGAACGTGGTTCGTTGCGCAAAATCCTTTGTGGCGGTGAAGCTCTGAGCGTGGAATTGGCGGCGCGCCTTGGCGAACGGAGCGAGGAAGTCTGGAACATGTACGGCCCGACCGAAACGACCATCTGGTCCACGCTCGCAAAAATCTCGACGGACGAACCGATCTGCATTGGCCGGCCCATCGGCAACACGCAGATCTACATTCTCGACCGTCACGGCGGGCCGGTGCCGCCGGGCGTGGCGGGCGAGCTTTGCATTGGTGGCAACGGGTTGGCGCGTGGCTATCTCCGCCGCGCCGCGCTCACGGCGGAGAAATTTCTTCCGAACCCATTTGGCCACGAACCAGGAGCGCGAATTTATCGAACCGGGGATCTGGCACGTTATCGAATGGATCAAACCATCGAGTGTATCGGCCGCCTGGATCATCAAGTGAAAATCCGGGGGTTCCGTATCGAACTCGGCGAAATCGAATCAGTCCTCGTGCAACATCCGGCGGTGCAGGAAGCAGTCGTGATCGCGCGGGAGGACACGCCGGGTGACAACAAGCTCATTGCCTATCTCGTGGCACGCAACGACCCCACCCCATCCAGCCAGGAGTTGCGCCGCCTCGTGGAAGGAAAGCTGCCTGCTTACATGGTGCCCGCAACTTTCGTGTTTCTTGCCGCCATGCCTTTGACGCCGAATGGCAAAGTGGATCGGCGCGCCTTACCAGCGCCGCCATCCGCCGGGGACGACATCGCGAAAGAATTCATCCCGCCGCGCACACCCGTCGAAGAATTGCTCGCCGGCATCTGGTCGGAAGTATTGAAAGTCAAGCCCGTGGGCCGGCACGACACCTTTTTTGAATTAGGCGGGCATTCGCTGCTGGCCGCCCAAATCATCTCGCGCATCCGCACCACATTTGCAGTCGAATTGCCCATGCGGACGCTGTTCGAGAAACCCGGGCTGGCCGATCTGGCGGCGTGCATCACTGCGGACGGGCCGCAAGCCGCGAACCTTTCCTTTACGCAAATCCGCCCTGGCGCTTCCGGCGCCGAGCGGCCGCTGTCCCATGCCCAGCAGCAACTTTGGCTGTTGCATCAACTCATGCCGGCGAGTGCCGCCTACAACATGTTCGATGCGGTGCGTCTATGCGGCGCGCTCGATTTGCCGGCGTTAAAATGGAGTTTGAACGAAATCGTTCGCCGCAACGAAGTGCTGCGCCTGACGATCACCGAGGACGAAGGGAATCCAATCTCCGTCATCCATCCGGCGGGGGAAGTTCAGCTTGAAATTCTGGATCTATCTGCTCTTCCCGGTGCCGCCCGGGCGGCGGAAGCTCGACGGCTGGCGGCCGAAGAATCAAGCCGGCCATTTGATTTGGCGCAAGGACCGCTCTTTCGCGTAAAATTATTGCGCTTGGACGAGAGCGAGCATGTCCTGCTTGTAAACCTGCATCACATCGTGGCAGATGGCGCATCCATCGGCCTTTTCTTTGATGAGTTGAGGCAGCTTTACGCGGCCAACATCCGAGGCGAGGCTTCCCCGCTGGCCGAACCACCGGTTCAATACGCGGACTTTGCTGCCTGGCAGCGTGAATGGTTGCAAGGCGAATTTCTGGAGAAGCAACTCGCCTATTGGACACGCCAGCTCGCCGGCCCGCTGCCCGTGCTGGATCTGCCCTCCGACCTGCCTCGTCCCCGTCAGTCGAGCGAAGCCGGCGGCGCGCAATCTCTCCACATTTCCCCGGCGCTCACCGCCGCGCTCAAAACGTTGTGCCAGCAGGAAAAAGTCACCCCCTTCATGCTGCTCCTGGCGGCGTTTCAAACTTTGCTCCATCGTTACACCGGCCAGGAAGACATCGTGGTCAGTTCGCCGATGGCCAACCGCAACCGCCGCGAGATCGAAGAACTGATTGGTTGTTTCATCAACACGCTCGTGTTGCGCGTAAACCTGGGCGGCGATCCGACGTTCCGGGATTTGCTCAAACGCGTGCGCGAGGTTTCATTGGCGGCCCACGCGCATCAGGATCTGCCCTTTGAAAAACTCGTGCAGGCGCTCCAACCTGATCGCGATCCCGGCCGCAGTCCGCTGACGCAAGTGATGTTCGCGCTCCAAAACGCGCTCGCGTCGCCGCGCACGTTGGCCGGCTTGGAAGTGATTCCTTTTGAGGTCGAAGTCAAAACCGCCAAGCTCGATTTGACTCTCGACCTCGTGGATGCCGGGGACGGTTTTCAAGGCTTGATCGAATACCGCACCGATTTGTTTGATGCCGCCACAATCACGCGGATGGCGGAGCACTTTCTCGTTCTGCTCGGCGGCATCGTCGAAGATTCGACGCGGCGATTGAGTGAACTGCCGCTCCTGCCGCCGGCCGAGCGTGAGCGTTTGCTCGTGGAATGGAACGAGACCAGACTCGCGGCACGGGCGGACCAATGCGTCCACGAATTATTTGAAGCGCAAGCCGCGAAAAATCCGGATGCCATCGCGGCGCAATTTGAAAACCAGAGGCTGACTTACGGCGAACTTAACACGCGCGCCAATCACCTGGCGCACCATCTCATCCAGCGCGGTGTCGGCCCGGAAACGCTCGTCGGCATCGGTTTGGATCGTTCGCTGGAGCTGCTCGTGGCTCTGCTCGGCGTGCTCAAAGCCGGCGGCGCCTACGTGCCGTTGGATCCGGATTACCCCGAGCAGCGCCTGCGTTACCTGCAGGAAGATGCGCGCGTGTCCGTGTTGTTGACCTCCGCGAAACTGAGAAATTTTTTGCCGGCTTCTTCAGTTCCGGTCGTACTTTTGGACTCCGACTGGGACACGATTGCTCGCGCGAGCGGCGAAAACCCTGCGCGCCGCGCCCGGCCCGACAATGTGGCTTACGTAATCTACACGTCCGGCTCCACGGGCAAACCGAAAGGCGTGCTGGTGCCGCACCGCGCCCTCGCGAACCATAATGCAGCGGTAATCCATACGTATGCGCTTCATCCCGACGATCGCGTGCTCCAGTTTGCTTCGTTGAGCTTCGATGTGGCTGCGGAAGAAATTTTCCCGACCCTCCTCGCGGGTGCGTGCGTGGTGCTGCGAACGGATCGATACGTGGCTTCCCAGGCGGACTTCCTGCGCGAGGTCGCGGCTGCCCGCGTCACCGTTTTGAATTTGCCGACCGCGTTTTGGCAACTCCTGGTGCAGGCGCTGTCGGCCGGTGCCGAACAATTGCCCGAATCGGTGCGACTGGTGATCGTGGGCGGTGAAAAAATTCCGACGGCGGCTTATCAAGCTTGGACGAAGCGGGTGAATCCCCGCGTACGCTGGTTGAACGGCTACGGACCGACGGAGACAACGGTGACAGCGACTGTCTTCGAGCCTTCTGCCGCTGGACAGCTTCCGCTCGCCAGCGCCGTCGTGCCGATTGGTCGCCCACTGGGAAACACGCTGGCTTACGTCCTGGATTTGCATGGACAGCCGGTGCCCATCGGTGTGCCCGGTGAACTGTACTTGGGTGGCGCGGGCGTGGCCCGTGGTTATTTGCGCCGCCCGGATCTTACGGGTGAAAAATTCGTGGCCAATCCGTTTGTCAATGATCCAGCGGCACGACTTTATCGCACCGGAGATCGCGTCCGTTACCGGTCCGACGGCAATCTGGAATTCCTCGGTCGGCTGGATCATCAAGTAAAAATTCGCGGTTACCGCATCGAGTTGGGCGAGATTGAGAGCGCCCTCCGCGAGCATCCGGCCGTGCGTGACGCGCTGGTCATCGTCCGCGAGGATGCGCATGGCGAAAACATGCTCGTGGCCTACGCAATCGCGGCGCGGCCGGAGATGCCGCCGGCCGGCGAAGTCCGTGCTTTTCTCAAACAGCATCTTCCAGATCACATGCTGCCGGCAGCTTTGGTTTGGCTGGAGAAATTTCCCACCACGCCGAATGGCAAAGTGGATGCGCGCGCTCTCCCGCCGCCGGATCAATCGGGCGTCGAGGAAAAGAATTTCGTGGCGCCACGCACCGCGATGGAAACCACGCTGGCAGACATTTGGGCGGAGGTGTTGAAGATCGAGCGCGTTGGCGTAGAGAGCGATTTTTTTGAACTCGGCGGCCACTCACTCCTGGCCATGCAGGTCATCTCGCGGGCCAATCGCGCGCTGAACCTCCAACTGCCCATGCTCGCGCTGTTCGAGCACCCGACGGTCGCGGCGCTGGCTCTCTTCATCACACACTCGCAACTCGAGCTGGTAGGCTCCGAGCAATTGGAAGCCTTGCTGCGCGAAGTGGAAGCGGACACTAAAAATCTCGACCCGAGCGGGGCCGCGAAGCACTGAAATGAGCGACCTGACCGCACGACTGGCCAATCTGCCGGCCGACAAACGCGCCATCCTGGAAGCCCGGCTTAAGGCTTTGGCCGCGCAGTCTCCGGCAAGGCCTGAATCGATCCCGCGGCGCCAGATTTCATCTCCTTGTCCGCTGTCGTTTTCCCAGGAGCAACTCTGGTTGCTGGATCAATTGCATCCGGGCACCGCGACTTACAACATCGTCGAAAATCTCCGGCTCGAAGGGACGCTTGACCTAGCCGCGCTTCAGAAATCACTGGATGAAATCGTTCGCCGTCACGAATCGCTGCGAACGGTCTTCCGGGCGGAAGCAGAAACGGCCGCGCAAATCATCCAGCCGCCGGCATCGATGCCGCTCGGGGTCACCAATCTCGAAGTGCGGCCTTTGGAGGAGCGCGAACCGGAGGCCCGACGCCTGGTGGAGGAGCAGGCGCGCCGGCCATTCAATCTCGCCGAAGGCCCGTTGTTGCGGGTGCATTTGTGGCGCTTGGGCGAACAACTCCACTTCCTCCTGCTCAATCTGCACCACATCGTTTCCGACGGCTGGTCGGCGGGAATTTTTGCGCGCGAACTGCTCGCGCTTTACCGCCAGTTTTCCAGTGGCAACGCGGCGGCGCTCCCTGAATTACCCATTCAATACGCTGACTTCGCCGTCTGGCAGCGCCAAGCACAGGAGCACGGCTCGTTGGAACGCGAGCGGTCCTATTGGAAGCAGCAACTCGCCGGACTTGATCCCCTGCTTGAAGTGCCCGCCGATCACGTCCGCCCGTCAGTGCAAAACTTCCGCGGCGACGTGCGGACATTTGCGTTTCCGCCACAACTTTCGGCCGCTTTGTCCGCCTTGAGCAAACGGGAAAAAGTGACGCCCGCCATCACGCTGCTCGCGTCGTTCATGACGTTGCTGCACCGCTACACACAACACACGGACATCGTACTCGGTTCGCCGATCGCGAACCGCAACCGCGTCGAACTCGAAAATTTGATCGGGTATTTCGTCAACGTCGTGGTCATGCGCGCCAGTTTTGAAGGCGACCCTTCATTCAAGGAAATGCTGCGGCGTGTCCAAAAAACCGCGCTGGACGCTTATTCACATCAAGAGCTTCCTTTTGAAATGGTGGTGCAGGAACTAAAGCCGCACCGCGATCCGAGTTTTAACCCGGTGTTTCAGGTCATGTTCGCCATGCAAAATCCCGGGGACGAGCTGGTGGAATTGCCGGGCCTCCGCGTCCGCTCTTTGCCAATCAGAACTCAAACTGCCCGGCTCGATTTAACTTTGTTCCTCAGTGATGGCGCCGACGGCTTGCAGGGAACGCTGGAATACAACACGGATCTTTTTTCCGAGAACACCATCGACCGCCTGGTGGATCATTATCGAACGTTGCTCGAGTCCATCGTCGAAAACCCCGAAGCGCCAGTTTCGCGGCTCCCGCTGCTTCCTCCTTCCGAGCGGCGGCGGTTGCTGGTGGAATGGAACGCGACGGGGCGGGCGTATGCGCGGGAGCGGTGCGTGCAGGAACTTTTTGCGGCGCAGGCGGCGCGGGTGCCCGACGCCGTGGCGTTGGAGTTTGAGGGAACGCGCTGGACTTACGCGGAACTGAATGCGCGCGCGAATCAGCTCGCGCGGCATTTGCAGGCGCTGGGCGTGGGGCCGGGCGCGCTCGTGGGATTGTGCGTGGAGCGTTCGCTCGACATGGTCGCGGGCGTGCTGGGCGTCTGGAAGGCCGGCGGCGCGTATGTGCCGCTGGACCCGGCGTATCCGCCGGAGCGGCTGGATTTCATGCTGGCCGACGCGCAGGCGCCGGTGCTGGTGACGCAGGCGGGCCTGGCGAAGAATTTTTCTGGTTCGCCGGCGCGCGTGGTGTGTGTGGATGCGGATGCGGATTTGATCGCGCGCGGGTCGGCGGCGGATTTGCCGACGGGCGCGCGGCCTGACGATTTGGCGTATGTGATTTACACGTCGGGTTCGACGGGCCAGCCCAAGGGCGTGGAGATCCCGCACTCGGCGGTGGTGAATTTTCTCGAGTCGATGCGGCGCGAGCCGGGGTTGAAGGAAGACGACACGTTGCTGGCGGTGACGACGCTGTCGTTTGACATCGCGGGGCTGGAGTTGCACCTGCCGCTGACGAGCGGCGCAAAGGTCGTGCTGGCCAGTCGCGCGCAAGCGGCGGACGGGCGGGCGCTCAAAGAATTGCTGGCGACAAGCGGCGCGAGCGTGATGCAGGCGACGCCGGCAACGTGGCGGTTGTTGCTCGAAGCGGGCTGGGCGGGCGATGCGCGCTTGAAAATTCTGTGCGGCGGCGAAGCGTTGCCGCGCGCGCTGGCGGACGAATTGTTAAAGCGCTGCGGCGAATTGTGGAACGTGTACGGACCGACGGAGACGACGATCTGGAGCACGCTCGAGCGGGTGACGGCGGGCACGGGGCCGCTGACGATTGGGCGGCCGATTGCGAACACGACGATTTACATCGTGGATGCGGCGGGGCAGCCGGCGCCGATTGGCGTGCCTGGCGAATTGTTAATTGGCGGCGCGGGCGTGGCGCGGGGCTATCGGCACCGGCCGGAATTGACGGCGGAAAAATTCGTGGCGGATCCGTTTTGCGCGGCGGCGGGCGCGCGGGTGTATCGGACGGGCGACCTGGCGCGGTGGCGCGGCGATGGGCGGATCGAATTTCTGGGGCGGCTGGATTTTCAAGTGAAAGTGCGCGGATTCCGGATTGAACTGGGCGAAATCGAAACCGTGCTGGCGCAACATCCGGCGGTCGGACAATGCGTGGTCAAAGCGGAAGACGGGCCGGGCGGGGAGAAACGGCTCGTGGCGTACTACGTGAGCGCGGCAGGCGTGGGTGCTGAAGAAGCAAGCGCGAGTGATTTGCGGGCGCACGTGAAAGCACACCTGCCCGAGCACATGGTGCCGGTGGTGTACGCGCGGCTGGAAAAATTCCCGCTGACGCCGAACGGCAAAGTGGATCGCCAGGCGCTCCAGCCCCCGGCCGACGCGGCCACCGCCCTGAGCCAGGAATTTGTCGCCCCGCGCAATGCTGTTGAAACCGCGCTGGCAAAAATCTGGTCGGAAATTCTGGAGACAACACCCCTCAGCGTCGAATCGGGGTTTTTTGAATTGGGTGGACATTCGTTGCTGGCAACGCGGGTGGTTGCGCGCATTAACAAACTTTTTCAAGCCGCTTTGACTATTCGGACTTTGTTTGAAAATCCCACGGTGGCTCAACTGACCGTCGCTTTACAAAAGCTTGAGTCAAGGCCAGGAATCACCGATAAGATCGCTCAAGTAATACAACGCATGGAATCCATGTCGGCCGAAGAAAAACAAAAGCGTTTACAAACGAAGCCTTGACGGAAAGAAAGAGAACTGGTCTTTCAGCAAAAAGTATGCGAAGCACGGCAATGGCCCACCTGGTAGATTCCGATGAGGAATTGCTGGCGCAGCTTTTAGCCGAAGAAGGGGTGAGAGTTGCCCACGAAAGCCGGATTCACCCTGAACCCCGGCCTGAAGCGCTGCCGTTATCCTTCGCGCAGCAACGGCTCTGGTTTCTGGACCAATTTGAGAACGGTGGAGCCACATACAACCTCCCGGAAAGCTGGCTGTTGCGAGGACGTTTGGATGTCAATGCCTTTGAGCAAAGCTTGCAAGCCATCGTGCGCCGGCACGAAGCGTTGCGGACGAGCTTCCCGGTCGTGGACGGCACAGCGGTTCAGGTCATCCATCCGCCGGAGTCGGTCGATTTTTTAGTTCTGGATTTGAGCGGCATGTCGGAAACCGAGCGCTGCGTCCAGATGCGCAAACACGTGGCCGACAATCAAAACTGGCGGTTCGACCTGGGCAGCGGCCCGGTTATCCGAAGTGTTTTGCTCAAACTGGCCGAGGCGGAGCACGTCTGGCTGCTCAACATCCACCACATCGCTTCGGATGAATGGTCGTCTGGATTGTTTCATCGGGAACTCGAAGCATTTTATCGTGCGGCCGTGGAGGGGACGCCGTCCGGGCTGGAGCCATTGCCCATTCAATATGCGGATTATGCCTTATGGCAGCGGCAGCGGCTGAGTGGCGCGGAGTTGGAAAAACAATTGAGCTATTGGAGGCAGCAACTCGCCAATTTGCCGGCGGTTCTGGAACTTCCAACCGACTGGCCGCGTCCGGTGGCCCAAAGCAAGCGCGGAGCTGTTCAAGCGTTTGAACTCGATGCCAGATTGACCGGGCGACTGAAACAGTTGGCGAGCACGGAACAGTCCACGCTCTTCATGGTGCTGCTCGCGGGATTTCAGGCGCTGCTTCACCGCCACAGCCGCCAGGAACAACTGGCCGTCGGCACGCCGATTGCCGGACGCACGCGCGCCGAGACGGAGAATGTGATCGGTTGCTTCGTGAACACGCTGGTCATGCGCGGCGATTTCAGCGACGACCCCACTGTGGGCAAGCTCCTGAAGCGGACTCGCGAAACTGCCCTGGCCGCCTACGACCATCAGGATTTACCGTTCGAGCAGATTGTCGAAGCGTTGCAGCCCGAACGCGTGCTCAGTCACCACCCGGTTTTTCAGGTGTTTTTCGCGCTGCAAAACACCGCCACAGACGGCCTCCAACTCCCCGGCCTTACCGCCGAAACGGTGGAGACGGAAAACACGACGGCGAAATTTGATCTCAGTCTGGTGCTGGAGGAAACGCCCGCCGGATTGCGGGGCACCTGGGAATTCAGCACGGATTTGTTCAGCCCCGCCACCCTCGCCCGCTGGAGCCGTCATTTTGAAACTTTGCTGGAGGACATGCTGGCATATCCGCAACGGCGCGTTTCGGAATTAAAAATTCTGCCTGAACTGGAGCGGCGGCAAATTGTCGAAGATTGGAGCGGAGCTGCCCCCACTCCGCTGCCCGAGAAATTTCTGCACCGATTGTTTGAAGCGCAAGTGGCGCGAACACCCGACACCGTCGCGCAGGAACACCAAGGCCAAACGCTGACGTATGGGCAGTTGAACGCGCGCGCGAACCAGTTGGCGCGCCATCTGCGCAAACTGGGCGTCGGGCCGGACGTGCTCGTGGGCATCTGCCTCGAACGATCCCTCGACATGCTCGTCGGGTTGCTGGGCATTCTCAAAGCCGGCGGCGCTTATGTGCCGCTCGATCCGAGTTTTCCCACCGAACGCCTCGAGTTCATGCTGGCCGATTCGCAAGTGCCGGTGCTGTTGACACAGGAACGGCTGCTGGCCGAACTGCCGCGCACGACTGCGCGCGTCTTTTGCCTGGATCGAGACTGGCCTAAGTTGGCCACGGAGGCGGGGGACAACCTTGAACCAGCGGGCAACGGCCAGAGTCTGGCTTACGTCATCTACACTTCCGGTTCCACGGGCCGGCCCAAGGGCGTGATGATTTCGCATCGCGCGATTTCCAATTTCGTCACTTCAGTGGGCCAATCACCGGGATTCTCCTCGCAGGACACCATCCTGGCAGTGACCACGTTGTCATTCGACATCGCGGGGCTGGAATTGTTTCTGCCGCTCGTGGCCGGAGCACGCATCGTAATCGCGAGCCGGCAAGTGGCGGCGGACGGCAAGCTGTTGCTGGAATTACTTCGGCGGAGCCACGCGACGATCATGCAGGCAACCCCGGCGACCTGGCGAATGATGCTCGAAGCCGGCTGGAAGCGGGGGACGCTGCGCAAGATATTGTGCGGCGGCGAAGCCTTGACGGAAGACCTCGCGGCGAACCTCCTTGAGCGAACCGGCGAAGTCTGGAACATGTACGGCCCGACGGAAACCACCGTCTGGAGCTTGATCGCCAAAATTGAGCCGCGTCAGCCCATCCGCATCGGCCGGCCCATTGCGAACACGCAGATCTACATCCTCGACGCGCAAATGCAGCCGGTGCCCATCGGCATGCCCGGCGAATTGCACATTGGTGGCGAAGGGCTGGCGCGCGGGTACTTGAATCGCTCCGAGCTTACTTCCGAAAAATTCGTCCCGTCGCCATTCAGTTCAGGGACGAACGCGCGTCTCTACAAAACCGGAGACCTCTGTCGTTTTCTGGCTGACGGTGGCATCGAATATCTGGGGCGGATTGATTTTCAGGTCAAAGTCCGCGGATTCCGGATCGAATTGGGCGAGATCGAATCCGTCTTGAGCCGGCACGCGGCGGTCAGGCAGGCGGTGGTGACCGTGCGGGAAGACACACCCGGCGACAAACGAATCATCGCCTACCTGTTGCCGGTGGCCGGAGCTTCGCCTCCAGCGGATGAACTCCGCACGCTCGCGAGCGACGCGTTGCCTTATTACATGGTGCCGTCTGCGTTTGTCGTGCTCGCTTCCCTGCCGCTCACGCCCAACGGCAAGATCGATCGTAAGGCTCTGCCCGCACCTGTTCGCGAGGCGGCCGTGAATCGCGACAGCTTCGCCGCGCCGCGCGACATGCTCGAACAGCAGTTGGCAAACATCTGGGAAAAAACGCTTGGCATTCCGCTCGTCAGCATCCGGGATAATTTTTTTGAACTGGGCGGGCACTCCTTGCTCGCCGTCCGGCTCTTTGCGGACATTGAGAGAATCACCGGCAAGCGGCTGCCGCTGGTGACGCTCTTTCAAGCGCCCACCATCGAACTGCTGGCCGGCATTTTGCGAAACGAAGGCTGGCAACCTCGTTGGACCTCGCTGGTTCCGATCCAACCCAGCGGCTCCAAGCCGCCGCTTTACGTCGTGCATGGCATCGGCGGGAACATCCTGGAGTTCATGCATCTGGCCGACCACATTGGCACCGATCAACCGTTCTACGGGCTGCAAGCGCAGGGGCTGGACGGAAAAAATCCGCGTCACAATTCGGTCGAAGAAATGGCCGCGCATTACATCAAGGAAATCCGCGAATTCCAGCCGAACGGCCCGTACTATCTGGCCGGCTCGTCCTTCGGCGGCCTGGTTGCCTTCGAGATGGCGCGTTTGCTTCACGCCGAAGGCATCCCGGTGGGGCTGCTCGTGCTGTTTGACTCGTGCTCGCCGAATTATCCGCAATACCTGCCGACCACCACGGCGTTGCGCCGGTGGTTCGACGAACAACTCTTCCGGATTGATTTGCACTGGAGCAACTTCAAATCCGTCCAAGGCCCGGAGCGCATTGAATACCTGCGGACAAAACTCCGCCGGCTCAAAAAACATTACAAACACTGGAAAAATAGATGGGCCGGGAGAATCAGCAAAATCACGCAACGCGCCTACCTCCCCAAAGAGATTTTGGCGGTTCAGAATTCCGGCTGGGCCGCGCAGGCGGAATTCCAGCCCAAACCGTACCTGGGACGGGTGACGCTGTTCCGCGCCGCGACGCAGCCGCCCAACATTTACGAGGATTCCACCAACGGATGGAAAAATTTGGCGTTGGGCGGCATCGACATCCACACTATTCCAGGTCACCACGGCTCGATCGTTCGCGAGCCACGAGTCCGTGTCCTCGCCCAACGCCTGCGCGAATGCCTGGCCCAGGCTCATGCTGCGCAGGCAAAACTTCCTCCCCCCCCCCGGCACAACCAGCGACTTTGAGCGACCGGACACCGCGTCCAAGCTCCCCGCTCCGGTAACGTTTAATCTGAGTCAACCCGTGCGCAAGGATTGCGCTTTTCCTTCGGCGGCGGCGTGTTAGCCTGCGCTGACATGGATGCCGAGATCGCATTGCAGCACCGCGCGCAGGTGGAGGAATTCCGCCGCCGGCATCGCACGGGTTTGGTGACGCTGGTCTTCACCGACCTTGTCGGCTCGACGCGACTCAAGCAGTTGCTCGGTGATCGCGAAGGCGTGGCGCTCATCCAGCATCACCACGCGTTGGTGCGCGAAATTCTCGGGCAGTTCACGGAAGCGCAGGAGATCAGCACTGCGGGCGATTCGTTCTTCATCGTCTTCGTGAAGCCGTCCGATGCCGCGCGGTTTGCGTTGCAGCTGCAGGCGCGGCTGCGGACGCTGCCGCAAACGGCGGCGACGATTCTGGATCGCATCGGCATCCACATCGGCGAGGTGGTGATCGAGGAACGCGAAGGCGCGGCCAAACCACGCGATCTTTACGGCGTGCAAGTCGATATCGCGGCGCGCGTGATGTCGCTCGCGGACGGCGATCAAATTTTGCTGACGCGCGCGGCGTTCGACAACGCGCGGCAGGTGCTCAAGGGCGAGGAGTTGGGCGGCGTGAAGGAATTGCAATGGCTCAATTACGGGCCGTACGTGTTGAACCCGAAAAGCTAAGTTGGGGCAGTGGGAGTGATTAGATTCTGCATGGGGCACAGGCGACTTGGTCTTCGGGCGGGACCAACTTCGGCGAGATCGAGTTTCGCCAGCCCAAGACCGCGTCCAGCAGCGGTTTGTGTTTGG